>CBFHXU010000012.1:0-36071 GCA_965659875.1 uncultured Opitutaceae bacterium | reverse complement strand
CGGCTTGAAGATCAGCGAGACTCCGCCAGGCGCCGTGGAATGCATTCATGCCAGAGGGTGCGAGCAGGATGTCCTCGGTGCGGGATCCGGCGTGGGCGTTTACGAGGACGCCGCGAATGATTTCGGCGGCGCCTTCGATTGGCACCAAATCTTCAACGGAGGGCGGGATCTTACCACGTGCGATCAATATGTCCTCGGCTTCGCGTGAACTGAGGAATCCACCGGTATTTTGCAGATAGCGTCTGGCGTGCAGATCGGATTCGGTGGAGCAAGCATGCGCTACGCCGTGGATGCCGCCGTGCTCAATTGGGCGAGCGATTGAGCCGAGTTCAGCGGCGAGATCCCCGGCCATGCGAGCGGAAGACGTGAGCCAGAGCGTTTCGTTTTCGAGATCGAGTTCCGTAGCGAACAGCGCGGTGAGTTGTTGATTGAAACGATGAAGCACAAAGCGGGGATAGCCGCTGGACAAATGCTGGGTAACCGCGGGGTCCTTCTCCTCGTAGCCGATCACATCGTCCATCGTTGGGATACTGCACGATACCGCATGGGGCCGATCAGGGATCGGTTGACCGAGAGGAATTGGCGTGAATGCAGACATGGATGGTGGAGACGAAAGGCGACCTTGGGCAGAATGATTCGTGTTTGGCAACGCCCCGCCTTTTAAAGCGTGAAATCCTCGCTCCGGGGAAGTGTTTAAGCCATCTACGATTGGCCCGGGGGAAATGGGAATCGAAGGGTTATCTTTGCGCCGCGCTTGGGGCGGTTTTCTAGGTCCCAATTACCTCCCATCGCTTCGGCGAGTTTACGCGATAGCAACATGCCGCAACCGTGACTGGTGGTTTCCCGTTCTAGTCGTTCGAGCTGGTCCCTGCCGATGCCCATGCCGTAGTCTTGGACGATGATCTCGAACGCGGTCTCGGTGGCATGAAGGGCGACATCGATTGGTTCAGAAGACAGAGAGTAGCGACACGCGTTATCGATAATTTCAGCGAGTGCTTTCGACAGTAGTTCCGCGCTTGCCGCCGTGGTGGAAGCTTCGATGTCCAGTCGCAGAGTCTGGGTCCGATGGTGTCGACCCGCGACCTGCTGGGCCGTGGTCGTCACTAATTTCGATAGGTCGACCATTCGCGGAGTGGTGACGATGAGATCCCCCGACTGAATGCGCGAATACAGAATAAAATTCTCGAAGCGTTGATTAAGGGTTTCGGCTCCATGAATGATGTTGCGCGAAAACTCATTCACCTCCGATTCAGTCATGAATTTTGCGTCGCTCTGGAGGACCGAGGCGCATCCGATGATCTCGTGCAACGGATCAACCAAATCTACCGGTAATATGGCACCGGTGTTGGCACGCTGGGCAATCAACTCTTGGCGCGTTTCGTCCCGACGGGCGGCGCTTCGATCCAGATGCTTGTTGATGGTTCGTAGGATGTCGTCGAGTTCGGTTGGTTTGGGCAGGTAATCGTCGGCACCCGCGTCCATGCCCTTGCGCATGTCCTTAAGGTCGGCGTTGCCGGTGAACAGAATGATGGGGGTCGCGGCAAGAGAGGGAATCTTCCGAAACTCGACAACGGCTTCGTGTCCGCTGATACCTGGCATCCGGATATCGGATAAGATAATGTCGGGTCGTTGAGCCCGGGCGATCCGCACTCCCTGATCGCCATCATTCGCTGTTAAGACGCGGAAACCTTGGCTACTAAACAGGGTTTCGAGAAGACTGCAGAGCTCCTTTTCGTCATCGATGATCAGTATGGTGGGCATGGGCGAAAAAAATTTGGAAACTCAAGTAATGAAGGTAGTTGGCGAAAAGACGACGATGTATTTTTAGGCAAAAGTTGGGAACGGGATTGAAAATGCACGACTCTCATTGAAGCCTCCGCGGCCATGAAACTTCTCTCTTGGAACGTAAACGGCCTGCGGGCGGTATTGAAGAAGGGCTTTCTCGATATTTTGAGTGAAGCCGCCCCGGATGTTCTCTGTCTCCAAGAGACGAAATGCCAACCCGCCGATGTCGCGCACGTGGAATGGCCTGAGGGTTATACCGCCCACTTCAGTGCGGCGGTTAAAAAAGGCTACAGCGGCACCGGAGTCATCACCCGAGAGGTTCCGATCGCCATCACCGAGGGCATCGGAATCGAAGAGCACGACCAGGAAGGGCGCACTCAGACCGTCGAATTTAAGGATTACTTTTTGGTCAACGTGTATGTGCCCAATGCTCAGAATGAACTGCGTAGACTGGACTACCGGCAACGGTGGGACGCTGACTTTTGTGCCTACTTAAAGAAGCTGGAGAAACGTAAGCCGGTCATCTTCTGCGGCGATCTGAACGTCGCGCACAAGGAAATCGATTTGGCCCGCCCCAAAGCCAATGTCGGCAACCCGGGATTTACCGTCGAAGAACGATCCGGGTTTGATCGATTTGTGGATGCCGGCTTCGTGGATACTTTCCGTGAATTTGAAAAGGGTCCGGATCACTACTCGTGGTGGACCTATCGAGCAGGTGCCCGCGGCCGTAACATCGGATGGCGCATCGATTATTTCATGACGTCAAAGCAACTCTTGCCGCGTCTTCAGAACGCTTGGATAAATCCTGAGATCATGGGTAGTGATCACTGTCCCGTCGGTTTGGAAATCAAATGAGTAAAACAACGCCTCAACCCACGACCTCTCCTTGGGCCCGCAAAGCTGATTCAGCGGTCCATGGATATGGGCTGTATGCGGCCAAGGATATTCCGAAGGGAACCCGGGTGATCGAATACGTGGGTGAAAAAGTCACCAAAGCAGAATCGGACCGTCGGGATGAGCAGCGTCGTTCGCGGCAGGAAAAAGGAGCCGATGGCTGCGTATATATTTTTGAACTGAACAAGCGCTACGACATCGACGGAGACGTGACATGGAACACGGCGCGGTTGATCAACCATTCCTGTGATCCGAATTGTGAGACGGAATACAGCAAGGGGGGCATTTGGATCAGCGCGACGCGCGATATCGCCGCGGGTGAGGAGCTCAATTACGATTACGGTTTTGATTGGGAGAACTATGATGAGCACCCCTGCCTGTGCGGATCGCCGAAGTGTTGCGGGTTCATTATCGACAAGAGCCAACGGTGGCGCGTGCGCAAGGTGAAGGCGGAGCAGGCGGGCAAGACGTTTAAAGGAAAGAAGAGACCACCTGCTCATCCGCTCGCCAAGATCAATTGGGCGAGTCTCATGCGGCTCAAAGGACGGATGGTTTCCGACCCCAAGCGCTCGCTGGCGATTGCCGAAAGCCTGACCAGCGGGCAGCTTCAGTCGCGGATCGGCTTGATCCCCGGGGCGTCTCATTTTTTCCGGGGCGGAATCACCGCTTATACGATCGATGCGAAAGTCGATCTGCTGGGCGTAAATCGTGACGAGGCGGAGTCCTGCAATGCGGTCAGTGAAACCGTTGCCAAACAGATGGCGCGCGGGGTGGCCCGGAAGTTTGGTGCCACGATCGGGCTTGCCACAACAGGGTATGCGGAGCCTGACGCGGAGAACGACGTTAAGGTTCCCTATGCCTATTGGGCGATCACGGTCAAAGGACCGCGCGGCCGGTGGGTCGATGCCGGGGGCAAGGTTAAGGGCAAGGGACTGAACCGCACGAAGATGCAGGTGAAGGTGGCCAACAAAGTCATCGCCGGGCTCGTGGATCTGCTCCAACCTCCCGGGTGTGAAAGCCAAGGCTGAGCAATCAATTTGGGCCGCCCTGACGCGTGACTTTTTGCACGCCATCGCGAGGTTTTATTATCCGCGGATTGAAGTAAGTGGGGAGGGCGAGGTGCCGCGCACGGGCCCGGTGCTCCTGGTCGCGAATCACCCGAACTCTCTGCTCGATCCGCTCCTGCTGGGAATCGCCGCCCAACGCCCGGTTCGGCTTTTGGCGAAAGCGCCCCTCTTTCAGATCACGGGATTGGGGGCGATTATGCGAATCATGGGCATGATACCGGCCCATCGGGGCAGCGATAGTCGCAGCCGGGCGGAGGTGACGAAAAATTTGGAATCCCTCCGCCAGGCGGCGCAGTCTTTGGGCGACCGCGGCGGTGCGGTCATGGGTATTTTTCCGGAGGGCAAGAGTCACGATAATCTGCAGGTCGCCATAGTTCGCTCGGGTGCCGCCCGGTTGGCGATGCAGGCGGTGGCTGCGGGGGTGAAGGGGCTGCGGATCGTGCCGATCGGGCTCAACTACGAGCGCAAAGATCGGTTTCGCAGCGCGGTGTGGATTAACGTGGGGGAGGCGATCGATGCCGACTCGTGGTTGGCGCAACATGACGGCGAAGAACGCGTCGCGATGCGCGCGTTGACGCCCGAGATCGATCGGTGGATGAAGTCGGTCGCGATCCATTTGGAGGACGCGAAATGGGAGCCGTTGCTGGAGGAGGTGGAGGGGCTTTTGCCGGCGGCGCGGGGATTGCGGCGAGTCGGTCTCCTGCAACTGCGGCAACGGGTCGCGGCGGCGATCAATCACTTCCACGCTACGGACCCGGAGCGGGCTCAAACCGCGGTCGGGAAAGTGGAGGCATGGGCGACGCAGCGTCGCGAATCGGGTCTGCCGGCGGATGCACGATTCTTTCGTCAGCCGATCGCGGTGCGGGGGGGCGCGTTGGTTTGGGATGTGGTGAAATTGTCCGCTGTGCTGGTGCTGGCCTTGATGGGGTTCGCTCATCACTTGATTCCACACGGGATCACCCGATTCTTTGCCGCACGGTTTGATCAAGCGGGCAAGATGACCGTCGCGCTGAATCGGTTGTTAGTCGGGTTGGTCGTGCACACGAGTTGGGCGGTGCTGGTGGGGTGGGCGATGTGGCAGGTGTTTCAGCCGTGGGTGGTGTGGGGCTGGTTGCTGCTGCTTCCGTGGAGTGGTTTTGCGGCGGTGTGGATTTTCCGACGATTGCGGATGGTGGTCCCGATTTGGTGGGCGGAATTGCGGCTTCTGCCCCGGCGAAAACGGGTCGCAGCCCTGCGGGGGGAACGGGCCGCGATGGAGGAAATGCTCCATGGTATGGCGCAAGAATACACCGGTGATGCCGCGGCGACCGCCGCAGCGCCCCGATTGGTGCGCCCTCCGTTGTGGGTAGGGCTGGGGTTGGCGGCGACGGCGGGAATGATGATCGCGATTTTGGGCACGTGGTTGCTGCGCGATCGACCGCTGGAAATTTTGCACACGGATACGCCGGCTTTGCATCGACTCACGGCCGGTCGGCTTGACGCGCAGCTCGGCGAATCGGAGCGTGGTTTGACCGCGGTAATTGGGGAATTGGCCGAATTGGAAACACGTTTCCGGAAATTCGAGCAGGAATTACATGCAGGTGCCCGATCTTATTACCGGCCGGAGGATGATGACGAAATGCGACGCATGTTGGTGACGTTCCTTTCGCTGCGATCGGCATTGTTGCGCGATGTTTGGCGCTACCAACGTTTCGCCCAGATCACCGATGAACGGCTGCGATTGCGTGCCCTGCTCGTGCACTACACGGCGGCGGCAGTGCTCTACGATTATTCGGCGCGGTTTGTTTTGGCGTTTGAAGAAAGCGATCAGGCCCAACGTAAACTCAATGAAGGTGAGCCGCGATGGGGTCTCGAACCGGGCGTTTACAATCGGATCCGCGCCAATCTCGGCAACATCGCGCACCGCCAGTGGTTGGTCGATGGATGGGCACACTATCACGCCACGTTGCCCCGCTGGCGGGAGTCGGGACTCGGTCCGGGATCCTCGGGGCCATGGAGTGATTATCATCGCACGATCGCCGCCGTGGGCGAGCGCACGGCCGAGCTGGGCGAACGCATTTTGGGCTACAAGATCGCGACCGCGACCTCGGATGTTTTGGAGACATTGAGCGAAGGGTACTATCGGGCGAGTTCAACGATTTCGACCCTCGTAGGTGATGCGAAGATCCGCGCCCCCCGCGGAGGTACTTCTTTGATCACCCCCGATTTACTGGAGCGCCTGCGCCCCCTGTTGCAGCCCGGCGATATCCTGATTGAGCGACGCAATTGGTATCTTTCGAATGCCTTTCTGCCGGGTTATTGGCCTCATGCGGCACTCTATGTGGGTTCGACGGAGGATTTGATCGCGATGGGTTTGGCGGACGATCCGGCGGTGGCGAAATGGCAGCGGGAGTTTGCCGCGCGCGATGCGCAGGGTCACGCGTTGCGGGTGATCGAGGCGGTGAGCGAAGGCGTGGTATTTACGTCGCTGGAGCACTCGGTGGGCGAGGCGGATGCGGTCGCGGTATTGCGGCCGAAGTTGTCGGCGGCGGAAAAACGCCAGGTGATTGCCAACGCGTTCAGTCATGTAGGTAAGCCCTATGATTTTGATTTCGATTTTTTCAGCAGCGACAAGCTTGTCTGCACCGAAGTGGTCTATCGGTCGTTTGGCGAATTGCTCGATGTGCCGCTGGTCGAAATCATGGGGCGCCAAACGTTGCCGGCGATCAACATCGTCCAGGCTTGGGCCGCGGGCGATCAGTTGGAGTTTGTGGCGCTGCTCGATGGCAACGAACGCACAGGAAAATGTGAGTGGGCCGACGAGGCGACGTTGCGGGAGTCGCTCAATCGTCCCGCGTTGACGGTGTTGAATCCGTAGTCTTTGCGCGCGCAGCCAAAGAAAAACCCGAGCGGTGAGGCTCGGGTCGAAGAGTGGGGTGAAACCGTGACGATTACTGGTTTGTGATCTGGGTCACAAACTCACGCAAGTAGCGGACTTCCGGTTGCTCCGGCACCCAGTCCCCCATGAGGATTTCCGGTAGGGAGTAGCGGGTTTCGTAGTAGGAACGATTGCCGCGATTGTTGGCGGCAAGCCATCCCCCTTTGAGGGTCGCACCGGCAAAGAGCCCCTTCTTTTTGTTGTAGACCAGAATCGGTGCTTCCTTGAGGAGTTCCGTTATCTTCTCGGCTTCGGCGACGCGAGGGCCGGCGACGGCTTTGGCGTCCACGCCGATGTTGAACTTATTCTTATAAAGGAGGGGTTGGACCGTCTTATCGGTAATGACGATAATGGTCTCAATGGCGTTGGCACCGAGTTGGAGGCCGAAGCTCATCTCGCCGGCGTTGACGAAGCCTGGCAGGCTCCACGTGCCGTCGTCGCGGCGGGAAAGCACGACACCGTAACCGTCCTTAACGCCGAAGATGAATCCGGCCTTAAATTGGTTGGTGATGATGATCGTTTCGGCCCGCCGGAGGACCTCAGCAGGGATGCGGGTCGCGGGGTTGTATTGAAATTCGCGAATGATGGCTTCGCAGGATTCGATGCGCGTCACGTAGTTCTTACGAGGCAAGGTTCGTTCGGCTTGCACCGCGAGAGTCGTGACCAAAAGGCCGAGGGCGAGGATGATAAAACGCTTCATATCGGGAGGATTTCTTCCCGCACTATGCACGGGTGTCGTCTTATGGGAATGCCGAATTACACGGGATGTTCCAATAATTACGTCGGGTGGATGGGGGATTCCGACCTTCGCTTAGTCCAGATCGCGGGCGGAGAGGTCCTCTTCGTCCCAGCCGAAGTAGTGCCCGAGCTCGTGTAAGTAGGTGATGCGAACCTCGTCGAGGAAGGCGGCTTCGTCGGCTTCGGCGAACTCCCAGAGGTTGGTCAGAAAGAGGTGAATCTGCGCTGGCACGTCGTTGCCGTGGCCAGAGTTTTCCCCGTGGGGAGGGCCGACAAACAGACCGAGAATGTCAGGCTCGAACTCGTCGCCGAGCACTTCGAGCGGAGGTTGCAGATGGTGCGCCACGGGGATCCCGGCCGCCAAAGCGGCCAATTCGTCGGGAAGCTCGTCGCGGGTGGCGGCGATCTCGTCTTCGGCGAGGGCTTTTAAGGCGGCAGGATGCATTTAGGTAATGAAGGCTGGTTTTATTGATACTGAAAGGCCACGAATGAAATTCAGCATGAGTCTTCGAAAATGGCAGATTTAAGAATCGCAGTAATTGGCGGCGGTGCGGCGGGATATTTTTCGGCCATCACGGCGGCCGAATCTTCGAGCGATGCCCGCGTGGTGTTGTTCGAGGCGACGGCGCATGTGCTGGCGAAGGTGCGAATTTCGGGGGGAGGGCGCTGTAACACGACCCATGCTTGTTTCGAGGCCCGGGAGTTGGTGAAACGTTATCCGCGGGGATCGCGCGAGTTGATCGGTCCGATGAATAAATTTGGGCCGCGTGAAACCGTGGCTTGGTATGCGGCGCGAGGGGTGGAGCTCAAAACCGAACCTGACGGGCGCATGTTTCCGACGACCGATGACTCCGGCACGATCGTGGAGTGTTTACAGCGGGGAGCGGCGGAAGCGGCCGTGGACGTGCGGATGCGCACGCCGGTGCGGGAAATCGAGCGGCCGGAAGATGGTCGGTTTCGGGTGACGTTGGGGAGCGGCGATGTGGAGCGATTTGATCGCGTGATTTTAACGACCGGCGGCAATCGCGGAGGAGGAGGTCACGATATCGCCGTATCGTTGGGGCATACGATTGAGCCGCCGGTGCCATCGTTGTTCACGTTTCAGATCGATGATGCGCGCTTGCAGGGTATCGAAGGATTGGCCGTGCCGGAAGCCGAGGTGAGTGTGCCGGGCACGAAACTCAAGGAACGCGGTCCCGTGTTGGTGACCCACTGGGGATTGAGTGGTCCGGGGATCTTGCGGCTGTCGGCCTGGGGCGCGCGTGAATTGGCGGAGAAGGACTACCAATTTAACGTGCGGGTCGCTTGGGCGGGTGACGCCAACGAAGAACGGCTGCGGGAGCGGCTGGCGGCGGGGCGGACCGAGCTGGGCAAAAAGCGGGTGCGCAACGCCAATCCCATTGGTCTGCCCGGACGGCTTTGGGAGCGACTGGTCGAAGCGGCGGAAATCGGGGAAGATGTGACGTGGGTCAGCTTGCCTAAGAAATCGCTCAACGTGCTAGTCCGGGCGGTTGCGGCCAGTGAGTTTGTCGTGACGGGCAAGAGTATGAACAAGGAAGAGTTCGTGACCTGCGGCGGTGTGCGGTTGCGCGAAGTGAACTTTAAGACGATGGAGAGCCGTCAATGTCCGGGGCTGTATTTCGCGGGTGAAGTGCTCGACATCGACGGGATTACCGGCGGTTTCAATTTCCAGTCCGCCTGGACCACCGCCCACCTCGCCGGCTCCGCCGCCGCCCTCCCCACCTCCCCCCAATAGCCCAAACACCCACCGCGAACTTTAACCATATTGGTTAAAGTTTTCCGCCCCGTATTGAATGGTGCTACGAGTGCAGACCCTGCGAACCGAGTTCGGGGGCTACCGGGACTTTAACCAATATAGTTATAGTTGGGTGGATGGGGGGCTGTAGAATAGTTAGTGAGTGGGAGGGGTCCTCGTTTCCGACCTCTTTCTCTTTATTCTTTCCTCTTTATCTTTATCCAGCGGCGGAGTTGAGGCTGCGTCTCACGGCCGGTTTCGAGAACGAGTAAAAGTAAGAGGACGAGCGAGCGGAGGATGGGGCGGACCGGGGGACGGTGGGAATAAAGAGAAAAATAAAGAGGAAAGAGAAAGAATTTTGGACGGCTGGGCATAAGGGCTCGTCAGGGGCGTTGGGTCGCGTTGGCGTGGGATCACGTGCCTACTTATTTTGAGCTTCTTGCGCTGATTGCGCCGATCTTTGCGCTGATCGGGATCGGTTCGATCGCCCGATTTGCGGGTTGGCTCACCGCGGAGTCGGACGGGAGTCTGCTTAAACTGGTGATCAATGCCCTGTATCCAGCGCTTATTTTCAAAAACGTGTTGGGCAACCCGGCGCTGGCGGATCCCCGGAATGTGATTTGGCCACCGCTCGTCGGATTTGGCACCATGGCGGGCGGGATTTTATTGGCGTGGTGGATCGGGCGAGCGCTTGGTTTTTCGAAGGGCAAGGGGCTGCGGACCTTCGCGTTTGCCGCGGGGATTTTTAACTACGGTTACATTCCCATTCCGCTGATGGAGTCGTTGTTTGGGTCCGAGAGCGTCGGGGTTCTGTTGGTGCACAATGTGGGCTGCGAAGTCGCGATTTGGACGGTGGGCGTGCTGATTCTGTCGGGGTTGTCCCTGCGGGATGGTTGGCGTCGTTTGGTGAGCGGACCGGTGATTGCGTTGGCGTCGGCGGGGGTAGGGAACGTCATCGGATTGGACGCGGTCATGCCGGCGGCGGTTGATAAGACCATCGCGATGGCGGGAGCGTGTGCGATTCCGGTGGGGTTGATTGCGATTGGCTCGACGTTGTCGGAATCGCTGCGTAAGCCGGCCCAGTTATTCTCGGTCCGGGTGACTCCTGCGGCGTGCGCGCTGCGGCTCGTGCTGTTTCCGGCAATATTCTTGGGCTTGGCGAAAGTACTGCCCATCAGCCTCGAGCTCAAACGCGTGATGATAGTGGAAGCGGCGATGCCCGCGGGCGTGATCCCGATTCTTATCGCGCGGCATTATGGCGGAAAACCCCTGACCGCCGTGCAGGTCGTAATCGGCACGACGATCGTGGGATTGGTCGCGATCCCGCTGTGGCTGCGCATCGGCCTGGCTTGGATCGGTTGACGCGGGAGCTTCGATCGAACTAGGTGGCAGTTATGGAATGGATTGCCGACCCGCAGATCTGGGTATCGTTGCTGACACTCACCGCTCTCGAAGTGGTGCTGGGCATCGATAATATTATCTTCATCTCGATCCTTGCGGGGAAACTGCCACCCGATCAACAGGACAAGGCACGCAAGGTGGGCCTCATGTTGGCGATGGTGATGCGGATCGTCATGTTGATGGGCATCTCCTGGCTGATGGGACTGACCGCGCCACTGTTCACGCTGCCTGTGCTGAATCATGCTATTTCGGGCAAGGATCTGATTCTATTGGTTGGAGGACTGTTTTTGGTTGGTAAAAGTGTCTTTGAAATCCACGAAAAACTTGAGGGTGAAGACGGGCACGCGACATCTCAGATGAAGTCGGTCACGTTTAACGCGGTGGTCGCGCAGATCCTAGTGCTCGATGTGGTGTTCTCGCTCGATTCGGTTATCACGGCGGTCGGCATGGCTGATGTGATCTGGGTGATGGTGGCGGCGGTCGTTATCGCGATGGGCATCATGTTGTGGTCGGCCAAATCGATCAGTGATTTTGTGAACCGTCACCCGACGTTGAAGATGCTCGCGCTCAGTTTTCTGATATTGATCGGCGTGATGCTGGTTGGCGAAGCGTTCGGTCACCACATTCCGAAGGGTTACATTTACTTCGCCATGGCCTTCGCCTTCGGCGTCGAAATGCTAAACCTCAAGATGCGCACCAAGAAACGTGCTGAGCACCCAGTGGAGCTGAATCAGCCCTATCGTTAAATCCAGGAGACGTTCTTAACCGGTAGCTTTGATTGGTTCTCCGGTGCCGTGGCGGGCTGCGATGGCCCATTGGTAGGCGTCGATGTAGCTCTTCGCGGAGGCACCCCAACTGAAGTCACGCGCCATGCCGGTGCGTTGGAGTTGGCGGTAGGCTTCGGGCTGATCGTAGTAGGTCGCACAGGCCCAGCCGATGGTATTGGCCAGCGCGAGTGCCGTTGCGTCTTCGAACTTAAATCCGGTGCCCTCGTTCGTGCCTTCGACGTATTGGTCGACGGTATCAATCAGCCCGCCGGTTGCGCGCACGATGGGTGGGGTGCCGTAGCGCATGGCGTAGAGTTGGGTGAGACCGCAGGGTTCGGCCCGGCTTGGCATTACGAAGAAGTCGCTGCCGGCCTGGATGAGTTTCGCGAGCTTCGCGTTGAAGCCAACGTGGAGTCCGAGCCTGCCCGGAAAACGAGCCGCGGCGTCGCGGAACATTGTTTCCAGCTCCCCGTCGCCGCTGCCGAGCACAGCGAACTGCACCTTCATGCCTTCGAGAACTTTGGGGAGGCATTCGGCGAGGAGATCGAGCCCTTTTTGAGTGGCGAAACGGGAAATGACACCGAACAAGGGAATGTCGGGATCTTCGACGAGACCCAGTTGTTTTTGCAGCGCGGTTTTGCAGATCGCTTTGCCGCTTAGATCGTCGGCGGTGTAAGTTGCGGGAATGGTTTTATCGATTGCCGGATTCCAGCCGTTGGCGTCGATACCGTTGACGATGCCGAGCAAATCGGCGGCGCGAAAACGCAACACGTGATCGAGGCCGAAGCCGCCGGATTCGGTTTTGATTTCCTCGGCGTAGGTCGGACTGACCGTCGTGATCTTGGTCGAATGATAGAGGCCCGCTTTCATCATGTTGACCTTGCCGTGCGACTCCGTGCTGTCCGCGCGGAACTCCGCCACCGGAATGTGAGCAAAGTCTAACGCGCGCTGATCGCAGTAACCTTGATGTTCCAGATTGTGAATTGTGAAGACGGTTGCCGCCTGTCCAATCGGCGTATCGCGCAGGACGGTATTGAGCATCAGTGGAATAAATCCGGTCGTCCAATCGTGGCAGTGCACGACGTCGGGGATCCAGCCGAGTTGCTGGCAAAGCGTGAGAGAGCCGCGGCAGAAAAACGAGAAGCGTAGGTCGTTGTCAGGGTGGTCGCCCCAAGGTCCGGCGTAGACTTCGGGCCGGTCAAAAAACTGACCGTGTTCGATGCAGTAAAAAGGGACCTTCGAATCGGGGAGAACGGTCTCCCACGTCTTCCCCCAATGCGCGCCAGCGCCGACATCTACCCCGAGCGGCTCGTCGCGCGCGTGCCATGAATCGTCGATTTTGATGCTGCCGTAGGCGGGGCAAACAACCCGCACATCGTGGCCCATTGCGGCGAGGTCCTTGGGGAGCGATCCCACCATATCGGCAAGACCGCCGACTTTCACGAACGGGTCGACTTCGGGTGATACGAAGAGAATTTTGAGTGGTGGCATGATGCACTGACGCGTTTGTGCGGACCGAGGAATCGGGGGAAGCGAGCGTTAAACGGCGAGGCGTTGCAATAAACTTGGTAGCTCGGCGATTCCATCGAGCGCGTGGTAGTTTGGGCCTTCGGGTTCGCGATCGGCGACGTCGAGCACCCAGGTGTGAGGGTAAGGTACGTGGGCGGCGTGGGCACCAATATCCAACACCGGTAGGATGTCGCTCTTGATGGAGTTGCCCACCATCAAGAACTCCTCGGGGGAGATCCGATGCCGGTTCAGGATGCGCTCGTAGGTGGTTGGGTCCTTCTCGGTGACGACCTCGAGCTCAGTGAAATGGGGATCGAGTTCAGAAAGGGAGTATTTTCGGGACTGATCGCGAAGATCGCCCTTGGTGATCACGATCATGTGATACTCGCCGGCGAGCTCAGATACGGTTTCTGGCACGCCTTCGAGGATCTCGACGGGATGGTCCAGCATGTCGTGGGAAAGCGCGATGATCTGGCGAATTTCATCGGCTGAGACCTGAGAGTTGCTCAACTCGATGGCCGTTTCGATGGCGGAGAGGGTGAAGCTCTTAATGCCGTAGCCATACCGCTCAAGATTCCGGCGTTCGGTTGTGTTGAGCAAGTCATCCACCTTTTCGGCATCATGATAGCGCGAAAGAAGCTCACAAAGCCGCTGATGGGTTGCGACAAACACCGTCTCGTTGTGCCAAAGCGTATCATCCGCGTCGAATCCGATGGTCTTGATCATTGGCAAAAAATGCTGACCTCACCCCGCCCCCAATAAAAGCGAAAAGCTCCAAAGGAAAGGGGTCACGTCGTGTTTTCATAATTCTAATAATTAAGAAAACACGACGTGACCCCTTTCGGGGCAAAAAAAATCCCGCTCGGTGAGGAGCGGGATGGAGAGAGCTTAGTCGACCTTGGGTAGCTCGGCATCAAGATCGATGCTGCGGGGTTTGTCGCGCTTCGACATACGGTTGGTCGAGCGCTTGCGGAGGCCGCGATCGAGTTCGGACACGAGTTTATCAATCGCCACGTAGGCATCATCGCCGGACTCGCCGGCAACAATATCGGGACCCTGGATCTCAATTTGTCCTTTGGCCGTAAACTGACCGTGATTGGACTTCGTTTGGTGGTATTCGATGGTTACGCGGACACGGACGATATGCGGCTCATGGCGGAGTAGTTTACTCACTTTCTCACGCACGTGCTGCTTCATTCCATCGGTGAGATCGATATGGATGCCACTGATAATGAGTTTCTGATCGAGGACTTCGGGAGCGATTTCTGGAGTCATGTAAATGGGGTTAAGTCGAAAGGAGGTTCAGGTAAGACTAAATAGGATCGAGTGACGAATGAGAACGGAGTAAATCGGCTCGAATTAAGCTTAGGTGCACCACACCATCAGTTATGTTTCCTCAACATCTAATCGCCCGGAAGAGAGATGGCCATGAGTTGTCGGATGCTGAGATAGCTGCGTTCGTTCAAGGCGCCACGGATGGGAGCTGGGCGGACTACCAATTGTCGGCGATGTTGATGGCAATTTTCCTCAATGGTATGACAACCCAGGAGGTCGCAGCCTACACTCGGGCAATGATGCATTCGGGCACCGTTGCCGACCTATCCCATGTCTCGGGTAGAAAAGTCGACAAACATTCCACGGGTGGCGTCGGCGACAAAGTCTCACTGCCGCTCGCTGCCATGGTCGCGGCGGCGGGTGTGCCCGTTCCCATGATCAGCGGGCGTGGGCTCGGGCATAGTGGAGGCACCCTCGACAAGTTGGAATCCATCCCGGGCTTTAATGTGAACCTCTCGCTCGAAGAGTATCGGAATCAGGTGGAGCGGGTCGGCTGTGCGTTGATTGGGCAGACCTCTGATTTGGCTCCTTCGGATAAAAAACTCTATGCGCTGCGCGATGTTACGGCGACGGTTGAATGTCGTCCGCTGATCTGTGGATCGATCATGTGCAAAAAACTCGCGGAGGGAATCGATGGACTGGTCTTGGACGTGAAATTTGGTCGAGGGGCCTTCATGAAGGACATTGACCAGGCCCGAGAATTGGCAATCGCAATGGTTGAAATCGGGAGAGCCATGGGGAAAGGCGTGCATGGACTACTCACCGCGATGGACCAACCGCTGGGGCGTGCCGTGGGCAATGGAGTCGAGGTGGCCGAATCGATTGCCTGCTTACGCGGTGAGGGCCCGGCAGACCTCATGGAGGTCACCTATTCCCTCGGGGCCGAAATGCTGTTGCTCGCGGAGGTGGAGACGGATCTTACCACGGCGCGAGAGCGCCTCGAAAAGACGATCACTGACGGATCAGCCTTGGCGAAATTTGGCGAAATTGTAGCCGTTCAAGGTGGCGATGCTCGGGTTATCGATGATCCCGCGACCATCCTGCCGTCCGCGAAACATCAGGTCCCCTTGGTTTCAGACCGATCGGGTCTCGTGCAAGATGTTGACGCGATGGAAGTAGCCTTAGCCGCCCTGCGGCTGGGAGCTGGAAGAGCCACGGCCGAAGCCGAGGTAGATCCCGCGGTTGGAATCACGGATCTCGTAAAAGTGGGTGAGACCGTCGAAAAAGGCCAACCTCTGGCCGTGGTTCACGCCAATGACGACGAATCACTCCTCGTCGCAACCACCCAGCTCCGCGAAGGTATCGCCATCGGAGACTCCCCCGTAGCGATCCCACCGCTCATCGCCGAACGCATCGCCTAACGATAAGGGGTCAGGTCGTGTTTTCTTAATTATTGGCCCGGATTTTAGCCTAGAGCGGATCGATTAGCGAGATAGCGGCTAGAATATGCCTCCGCAGCGTCGCTGGGTGTTTGGCCAAAATTAATTAAGAAAACACGACCTGACCCCTATTAGCTGGAGGCTTCAAGGTTGGTGGCGGCGGCTTCCCAGGCTTGGTTGGCGGCGGTCAATTGGTCGGTGATGGCCGTGAGTTCGCGGTTCAGGTGCTGGGCTTTGCCCGCCTCTTCGTAGGTTGCAGGGTCTTCGAGCTCGGCCGTGAGCTCGGCTTGCTTCTCTTCGAGCTCCACCACGCGTTTTTCGGCGTCACTGACGGCGGTGCGTAATTCGCGTTGTTTTGCTTGCAGTGCCTTGGCGGCCGCGCGGTCGACTTTGGGGGCAGCCGATTTGGTGGTCGTCTTGGCCTGATCTGGACGCGCGCTGGTGAATCCGGCGGTCAGAGCCTCGCGGGCGTTGGTCGCTTTGGATTTTTCCAGGTAGTAGTCGTAGTTACCCGCGTAGGGCGTGAGGCGTCCGGAATGCACGTGAAGCACCTTCTCCGCAAGTTGACGGATGAAATACACGTCATGGCTGATAAAAATGAACGTGCCGGCAAACTCCTTGAGCGCGCTGATGATCGCGTCGATCGAAGGGATATCCAAGTGGGTCGTCGGTTCGTCCATCAGCAACAGATTGGGGGGATCGACAAGGAGCCGAGCGAGAGCGAGGCGAGATTTTTCGCCGCCCGAGAGCACACTGACCTTTTTGAACACATCGTCTTTGCGGAAGAGAAACGCTCCCAGAATCGCGCGGACTTTCTGCTCGGTGAGGTTGTTGGCCTGGGTGCGCAGCTCCATCACGTTGTCGAACACCGTGGCGTTGAGTTTCAGGTTATCCGCCCGGTTTTGGGCGAAGTAGCCCAGGGTCACGTTAGCGCCGAGTTCACGGGTGCCGGCACTCGTGGGCACAGCGTCGGCGAGGATCTTCAATAACGTGGACTTACCGGCGCCGTTGGGACCGACGAGCACGATTTTTTCGCCCCGCTCGGCTTGGAAATTGAGATCCCGATATACCACGTGGTCGCCGTAGGCTTGGTCGATCCCTTTGAGGTCGACCACCTTCAGACCGGAGCGAGCGGGCTGAGGAAACTTAAAGTTGATGCGGGCAAGTGCCTCCTCGGGCGATTCGACGGCCTCGGCTTTGAGGCGCTCGATGTGTTTCTCCTTGGATTTCGCGCGGGTCGCCATCGATGCTTTAGCGCCAAAGCGATCAACGAACTTCTGTTGGTGCGCGATCTCGCGTTGCTGGCTCTTGAAGAGGGCCAGCATTTGCTCGTGACGAGCGTCTTTTTGGGCCAGATAGTCGTCGTAGTTGCCGGTGTATTTGTGAAGCGTCGCCCCCCGCAACTCGAGGATGCCGTTGCACAACGCGTTGAGGAACGCGCGGTCATGGGATATGACCAATAGTCCACCCGGATAACGGGTGAGGTAATCCTGCAGCCACAACAATGCTTCGAGATCGAGGTGATTGGTCGGCTCATCGAGCAACAAAAGCGTGGGTTCGGAGACCAATAGCCGCCCGAGATGGGCGCGCATGATCCAGCCGCCGGAAAACGATTTGGCCGGCAGATCCATGTCGGCGTCCTTGAAACCCAGCCCTGCCAGAATCTTGCGGGCGCGCGGCTCGAGCGTCCAATCGATGTCGTAGTCTTCATCGTCATCGCCGTAGAGATCGAGTTTCTCACCGTTGGTGGCGATTTCGATAACGGTTTCGTCGCCGACCGGTGCACTCTCCTGCGGCAGAAATCCAAAGTCCGCGCCCCGTTCCCATTCGATCACCCCTTTGTTGGGCGTTTCCTCGCCGAGAATGAGATTAAACAGGGTGGATTTGCCCGCGCCGTTGGGGCCGACCAGACCCAGCCGGTCGGTGCGCGCGACAAAAAGCGAGATGTCGGAAAACAATTCGCGGGTGCCGTAGGACTTGGCGACGTCGGCTAGAGTGAGCATAGAACCGGTCACCCCACACGGCGAATTGGCCGGCGTCAACGCACGAGGGTGAGTGCGACCACTCCCGCTACCGCCACGAATCCCCCCACCACCGAGCGGCGCGTCGGAATATCCCCGTCAAACCAGTAGGCGAACGGGATAATCACGAGCGGCGTCGTCGCCACGATGGGCAGCACGATTCCCGACGGCGTCGTCGCGAGTGCCCATTGATAGCAACTCACCCCCAGCACCGGCCCAAACATTGCATTTGCAAACAGATAGCCAAATCCCTTCCGCGTCTAGCGGTTAATTTGCCCCGATTCCGCCTGCCCGGCGCGTGCCCGCCGCCGATCCCGCATCCAGATATACACAAAGTAACCCATCGTGATTGCGAGCCCGCCGCTGATCCGTTGGTAGGCGGCGGTGATGCCGTCGATCGACATGCCCGCCTCCGTGGTGATTTCGTAGGCCCGCCGACTGATCACTGCTCCGATACCTTGTCCGAGCGCCGCGCCCAGCCCCAGCACGATGCCGATCCGCGTGACCGGCACTTTAGGCGGCGACTTCGTCGAAGGCATCAGCGCGATCGTGACACCCACCAAAATCACTCCCGCCCATCCGATCCGGGTCAGCGACAGATGCGTATCGAGCCAGCCCCACTCTGTAACCATGGCGATCGGGACCGCGACGCATTGGCAGATCAAAATCGTCAGCCGCGTCCCGAGCCGGGGCAGAACCGCGAACAGCGCCAGATCACCCAGCCCCATGCCGATCACGCCACTCCACAGAAACGCATCCCGTCCGGCGCCTCCCATGCCGAGCCCGAAAACATGCGCATACGCTCCCAACGAAATCACCGCCACGATCAACCGCCCCAGATTTGCCTGCACCACGCCCAGCACCTGAATCGAGCGTTGGCTAAATTGAGCAGCGAGGGACCAGCAAAGAGTCGTGAGGACGGCAGCGAACATATCTACGAATGACTAACGGACGGCAGCACATACATCGCTCCCCCGGAGGCAACGTCCGTTGCGTGAGGACTTGCGTCCGCGTCGTCGCCGCTCATTGATTTGCTCCTTGAAACCGTCGGCCGGAACGCCGGCCCCATCTGACTTCCTTAACCTACCTTGCGACAATGACAGACAAAGAACTCATGGCCGAGATCGTGGCCAAAGTCGGTCCCGCCGAAGCCCGCCAACTGGTGACTTCCGCCTACAACTCCGAGATCGTGGCCAACCGTCTTGGCCGCCTCGAAAACAACCCGTCCGCCATGTCGACCGCCAAAGATCATTCGTCGCTACTGACACTCGCCTTCAAGCGCGTGAACGAAGTGGTATTGTTGATTCCCTGAGCGCCTGACCCACTCCCGATGCCGAGCAAACCCAAAGCCAAGCGCCAAAAGTTGCGCCCTGAAGACGTCAACGCCAAGCGAGCCGCCCGCAAGGGTCCGATCTCGAAGTATATCGCGCGGCACTACCGGCACTTCAACTCCGCCGCCCTGCTCGACGCCGCCAAAGGCTACGAGGACCACCTCAAGGCCGGGGGCAAAATGATGGTCACCCTCGCCGGGGCCATGTCCACCGCCGAGCTCGGCATCTCCCTCGCCAACATGATTCGCAAGGGCAAGGTGCATGCCATCGTCTGCACCGGCGCGAATCTCGAAGAGGACGTGTTCAACCTCGTCGCCCACGACTATTACGAACGCGTCCCCGGTTACCGCGACCTCACCGACGACGACGAGCAAGACCTGCTCGATCGGCACATGAACCGCGTCACTGACACCTGCATTCCCGAGATGGAAGCCATGCGTCGGATCGAGAAAGCGGTCCTCGCCGAATGGATGGCCGCCGACCAGGCTGGCAAATCCTATTTCCCGCACGAGTTCATGTATCGCCTGCTCAAGTCCGGCGTGCTCAAAAAATCCTACCAGATTGATCCCGCCAACTCCTGGCTGCTCGCCGCCGCCGAGAAGAATCTTCCGATCATCGTGCCCGGTTGGGAAGACTCCACGCTCGGTAACATGTTTGCCGCCGCCGTGGTGCGTGGTGATGTGAAGAACGTGCACACCGTGCGCACCGGCATCGAATACATGACCTATCTGGCCAAGTATTACACCAAGACCGCCAAGGCACTTAAGAATGGCGAGGGCTCGATCGGATTCTTTCAAATCGGCGGTGGCATCGCCGGTGATTTCCCGATCTGCGTCGTGCCCATGTTACACCAGGACCTCGAAGAGACGGGTGTGCCGCTTTGGGGCTACTTTTGTCAGATCAGCGACTCCACCACGAGCTACGGCAGCTACTCCGGCGCCGTCCCGAACGAAAAGATCACCTGGGGCAAACTCGCGGCCTCAACCCCCAAGTTCATTGTCGAAAGCGATGCCACGATCGTCGCCCCGCTGATATTCTCTTGGGTCCTAGGAGAGTAGGGGGAGGGGGCGTGCACAGCGCGCCCTGAATTACGAATTACGATTGGTGAGGGGCAGCCCGGGGTCATGTCGTCAAAAAGTGCAACGAAGCCGTAGGCGTCCTGTCCGCCGAAGCCTCGGCGAAAGAGGAAGTTCACTTTTTCCGACGTTTACCCGCCTCAGGAGCGTGACCCCGTCCAACCGTGAGGCACCCGTCTTCGCCACAGCTACGCAGGACACAAGGCAGGAGATTGCCGCAAAAAGGCACAAGAATCACATGATCCGCTGCGGTAGATCGGTGTGAGCCTATAGGCTCATCGCACCCGTGACCCCGTTTGGCTCCCAAAACGTAGCGCCGTACTTTAGCCGGCTTCTCAGAATGCTGGCTAAAGCACAGCACTACGCCCGTCCGACCGTGAGGCACCCGGCATCGCTACAGCTTTGGCAGCCAGAGGCAGGATTTGTTTTCACAGGAGGCAGCAGAGAAAAGCAGAGCCATAAGGCTGAAACAGGTTTTCACAGAAGGAAACGAAGGGAACAAAGCCGTCAGCCTGTCTGAGTTCATTTATCAAAATATCTGCGATAATCTGAGTAATCTGCGGTCAATTCCACCCGTGTGTCCCTGTCCGCCAAAGCTTCAGTCGCCTCGCGCGACCTTAGCGTCGGCGGATCCACGTGAGTCTCTGTTACAAATGAATGATTTTTCGCCGCGATCTCCGTAACAAATCGATCCGGACTCACCGCCGCTTATACCCACCACAAAACCCGTGCGCAAACACTCCCCGAAATGGCCTGAAATCAGGGGGTTGGGTGACCTGTATTCGGCGGGGTGTTACGGACCCCAAATCAGGCCAAAACCCCGACGCTAGGGCGAACTGCTTGTCCTTGTGGAATTTCAAGTATTTTTTCCGAAAAAAAAACCTTTGTAAAAAACTACAAACCTATTGACGGGTTTTTCGTTTATACCCATCTGTTGTGGCCTGTCCGGCGGGCAACCACAACCCCTTGTGGTCAACAACGCGTTAACAACTCCGAACAACTTTTGTTCGCTTGTTCACGCGCAGTCCAAAATCGTCGGGCTTTTACATCCCAAATTCACGCTTTTTCCGGCCTCTTTTCCAGACTTCCAACACTCTCGTCTTCTATCATGCAAAAATCCTTCCAAGTCGGCTCCAAAACCTTCGTCCTCGATCAAGCCAAAGCAGAGGCGGCGTTTGCGGCGAAAAAGGTGATCAATGGGCGCGACTCGATGACTTTCAATCTGCTCCCGCTGAAGTATCAGTGGGCGTATGAGCTCTACCGTACTATGAAGGCCAATCACTGGGAGCCGGAAGACATCCCGATGGGCAAGGATATCGAGCAGTGGCGCGACGAACGCGTCGTATCCGATCAGGAGCGCTGGATCATCCGCATGGGCATCGGTTATTTCTCCGCTGCCGAAGGCATCGTGGGCGACAACATCCAGCACGTCATCCGTGAGCTTGTCACCGCGCCCGAGCTCAAGCTCGTGCTCGGCCGTCACGCTCACGAGGAGAACATCCACGCTGATTCGCTCCTCTACATGATCTCCTCCCTCGGCATCAACCCGCACGAGTGTGAGGCGATGTTCGAAGACGTTGAGACCATCGTGAAGAAGAATGAATTTGTCACCCGCATCTCCAAAGGCCTGCGTCGTGACCTCGATCTCACCGATCCGGACAACAAAAAACTCTTCGCCAAAAACATGTTCACCTTCGGGCAGTGCATGGAAGGCACCCAGTTCTACGGCCTGTTCGGTATGATCCTCTCGCTCTACCGCCAGAACAAGTTCCCCGGCATCGGCCAGATGTTTCGTTACACCCTGCGCGACGAGTCGAATCACATCGAACTCCTCCGCAACCTGTTCATGGACCTCGTCGAAGAGAACCGCGAGATCTGGACCGAAGAGTTCAAGGAAGATCTCCGGTCCATCATGGCCGAAGGCGTCCAGCTCGAGAAAGACTTCATCAAAGACTGTCTTCCGGTAAACGCCGTGGGCCTCGTGATCGAAGACTTCCTTACCTACATCGATTACATCGCCGACCGCCGTCTCGAAGGCTGTGGCCTCGCTCCACTCAACCCCGGCATCGCCAACCCGCTGCCATGGCTCGCCGAGATGATGGACATCAAGAAGGAGCAAAACTTCTTCGAAGGTCGCGTCACCGAATACCAAAAGTCCTCAGCTCTCGAATCCGTCGACGACGACGATCTTTAACCTCTCAACTACCCCGCAGCCTCGCTGAAGTCCCGCTCTGCGGGACGAAGGCGGGCAGAACCAACAACCAACCTTCAACAACTTCGCCTCAGCTCTGCTGGGGACGAACCTCGCCGAAGTCCCGCATTCGCGGGACGAAGGCGGGCCACCTTCAACTCTTAGTTCTTTTCGCTGACTGATCACACCAGATCCCATCTCTGCTCGCAGAGGTCGATCCGGACGCTGATCGGCCGTCCCAGTTATTTTCGCCTCAGCTCCGCTGGGGACGAACCTCGCCGAAGTCCCGCAGCCGCGGGACGAAGGCGGGTCAGCATTTCCGTTTTCAGTTTCTCAGCATTTCGACAAAAATGAATCCTTCCCTCGCTCACGACCTCGCGCTCAAAGCCGCCACCCACACGCCCTTTTCGGACCGTCCATCCTACGCTTGGCGTGAATGTGTTCCGAGTGACACTCCCTTGCTCCCTGCGATCAAGTTGCTGACCCCCACCGGCGAACGTGAATTCGACCTGAGCGAGATTGCCGAGACCATCGGCAACGCCGTGACCAACGTCCACCTCGCCCGCGGCGAGAAGGGAAATATCTTCACCTCCGAAACCAAGGGCTTCGTCGGCACCATCATCAAGGAAGTCGCCGCCAACCTCGCCGCACAGGCCCTCAAGGACCCCAACCTCAAGGTCTCCCTCAACGACCTCTACGAGCTCATCGAGAAGACCCTCGTCGACAACACCGCCTACGACGTTGCCAAGAGCCTCCTCCTCAACCGCTCCCGCAAGCTCGCCACCGGCACCCGCCACGCCACCACCGGTGTCCGCGTCATCCGTCGCTCCAACCAGGTCGTCCCTTACATCGACCAGAAGGTTGAGATCGCCGTGCGCAAATGCTTCCTCTCCCTGCAGCAGGACTCCACCGCCGCCGTCGACGTCACCAAAGCCGTCTCCGCCCGCGTTCTCGGCTCCAAGCAATCCTTTGTGCATATCGAAGAGATCCAGGACATCGTGCAGGAGGAGCTCATGAAAGCCGGCCACTTCAAAGTCGCCGAGGCCTACATTCTTTATCGCGCCGAGCGCAACGAACACCGGGACGAAACCAACGACAACGACGAGGGTGATGCTGCCGCCCTTCGCAACGTCGCTGCCGCCAACCAGCCCGCCATGATCATGGTCAAACAGCCCGACGGCTCCAACAAACTCTGGGACCGTGAGGACCTCAAAAAGCGCATCGAGTTCGGCTCCATCGGCCTCACCCTCTGCCTCACCGCCGAGGAAATCGAAGTGGAGCTCCTCCGCTCCGTCTTCGACGAGATCTCCCAAAAGGACCTCGACCAGACCATCATCCTCAACTCGAAGACCCTCATCGAGAAGGACGCCGACTTCTCCAAGTTTGCCGGCCGTATTCAACTCACCTACATTTACCAGGAAGTCCTCGGTTGGGACATCCTGGCCGACGGCCCCGGCAAGTTGAAGGAGTTCCACCAGGAAGCCCTCAAGAAGCACCTCTCCCACGGTGCCGACATCAAGCGCGTCAACGGCAAGCTCCTCGACTACGACCTCGAGCGCCTCGCCGACGCCCTCGACCCCTCCGCCGACCTCGATCTCGACTTCCTCGGCGTGCAGACCCTCTACGATCGCTACCTCATCATCGACAAGACTGGTGAGAAAGCCCGCCGCCTCGAGACCCCGCAACTCTTCTGGATGCGCGTCTCCATGGGCCTCTTCCTCGGCGAAGAAGGCGACCGCGAAGCCCGCGTGCTCTCGCTCTACAATCTCTACAAGAGCCGCCGCTTCTGTAGCTCCACGCCGACCCTGTTCAACTCCGGCACGCTGCACTCCCAACTCTCCTCCTGCTACCTCTACTACGTCGACGACTCCCTCGAAGGCATCATGTATCGCGGTATCGCGGAGAACGCCCAGCTCTCCAAGTGGGCCGGCGGCCTCGGTGGTTCCTGGTCGGCCGTGCGCGGCACCGGTGCCCACATCGGCGGCACCAACGGCGAGTCCCAAGGCGTCATCCCGTTCCTCAAGCTCCACAACGACCAACTCGTCGCGGTGAACCAAGGCGGCAAACGCAAAGGCTCCGGCTGCGCTTACATCGAATCGTGGCACAACGACATCTACGAATTCCTCGAGCTGCGCAAAAACACTGGTGACGACCGTCGCCGCACCCACGACATGAACACGGCGAACTGGATTCCTGATCTGTTCATGAAGCGCATGGAAGCGCGCGCCGAGTGGACCCTCTTCCGCGCCAACGAGACCCCCGACCTGCACGACCTCTACGGCAAAGCCTTCGAAGAAGCCTACCTCAAGTATGAGAAGATGGCCGAAGAAGGTAAGATCCACGGCCAGAAGACCCAGGCCCTCGAGCTCTGGAAGAAAATGCTCTCGATGCTCTTCGAGACCGGCCACCCCTGGATCACCTTCAAAGACGCCTGCAACATCCGTTCCCCGCAGGACCACATCGGCGTGGTGCACTCCTCCAACCTTTGCACCGAGATCACGCTCAATACTTCCAACGACGAGACCGCCGTCTGTAATCTCGGCTCGGTCGTCATCGAGAATCACCTCACGCCGGAAGGTAATATCGATCACGAGAAACTGAAGGAGACGATCACCACCGCCATTCGCGCGTTGGACAACGTCATCGACATCAACTTCTACCCGACCAAAGCCGCCGAGACCTCCAACCGCCGCCACCGCCCGATCGGCATGGGTGTGATGGGCCTCGCCAACGCGCTCTACATCAAGGGTGTCGCCTTTGCCTCCGAAGAAGCCGTTGATTTCAACGACGAGATGATGGAGGCCATTGCCTATTACGCTTATGAAGCCTCCTCCGACCTCGCCGCCGAGCGTGGCACCTACTCGAGCTACAAAGGCTCCAAGTGGGACCGCGGACTGCTTCCTCCCGACACGGTCGATCTGCTCGAGCAAGAACGCGGCATGGCCGTCGACGTTCCCCGTGGTGGCAAGATGGACTGGACGCCTCTGCGCGAAAAGATCGCGAAGAGCGGCATGCGCAATTCCAACGTGTTGGCCATCGCGCCGACTGCGACGATTTCGAACATCACCGGCACCAGCCCGTGTATCGAGCCCGCCTACAAGAACCTCTTCGTGAAGAGTAACCTCTCGGGTGACTTCACGGTGTTGAACCACCACCTCGTCCGTGACCTGAAAGCGGTGGGACTGTGGGATCAGGACATGATCGATAACTTGAAATACTTCGACGGTGAGCTGAAGGACATCGACAGAATCCCCGAGGACATCAAAGCGAAGTATCGCACGTCATTCGGCATCGACCACAAGTGGGTCATTGATGCAGCGGCCCGCCGCCAAAAGTGGATCGACCAATCCCAATCCGTGAACCTCTGGCTCGCGACTCCGGACCTCAAAACTCTGAGTCACATGTATCGCCACGCCTGGCACACCGGCCTCAAGACGACCTATTACCTCAGAACCTTGGGAGCCTCCAACATCGAAAAAGCCACCGTCTCGATTAAAAAGGAGATGCGAGGGGAAACGGGAAAGAAAGAGTTTACGGCAGCCGAAAAGCAGGCCTGCTCAATTGAGGCGATGCGTAACGGCGAAGAGTGCGAGGCCTGCCAATAACCTGCCGAGTAGTTAAAATCTAACCAACGAAACAAAGAGGGCCCATGTAATATGGCCCTCTTTTTATTGAACACATGTTTTGAGTGGTAATTGCCGCTGCTACTTGGGAGCACTCATCGTGCGATAGTATCCGGACATCTCGTCGACTTTGTCGGTCTGCCCTCGAAGGGAACCCCAGTTGAAGACCATCACTCCGGTGGCGGGTAGGCGGGTGCCGTGATCCAGGACTTCGCGGACTTGTTCGGCGGACACGGACTCTCCTCAATCAGAGAGCTGCACAATCGGCCAGATGCGGTGTCGTTCGCCCGGAGCTCCTCGGATGCCCAGATAATTGCCGAGCCAAGTGACCTGCCGGGAGATCCACGCGGGATCGTCGGCGTGCCCAAAGCGGGCATGGTAAGGCATGATGCTGAAGACATCGATATACGCGGCCTGAGCTTTAAGGTCGATGGCCAGTCTCTGGAGTGAGCAATCGTTTAATGACACCGCGCATTTGATCATCGATCGAGGCGGTACTGAAGGCGACCGCAGTCTCGTAGCCACCTTGGGGGAGTTCATCGGCCGTGGGGATATACCACGGACCGCCGTCGCCGTAGCCGATCGTGATCATGGGTGTTTCGGGGCGAAGTGATTGCGCTTGGAGTTGATATTCCAAAAAGGGCTCACCCGGCAGATGAAGCTGGGCGATGTTGTTGAGGTGTAGCGCACTGATTTCCAAGGGCTCCGCTCGGCGCGTGCGGGCGGTCCAACTTCGCCAATAGGCATGAAGGATTGTGCCGATCCGTGGTGCATCGGCACCGCCGACCGTGGCGCCGAGTTCTTCGACGGTGGAAGGGGGGCGCGATTCAGGAAGCGTTGCGATGGTTCGCCACGACACGGATTGCAGTGGCTCCGGATCGAGGTCAGATTCCGACCCGACGATGGCGGCATACATGCGTTGCGTGAGGGCCGTGCGGGCCGCGACTGAACCGTCGTTGTATTTGCCAGCGGCTATGTTGCCGGCGCAGCCGGTAAAGTAGAGATGGGTGCAGGCGGGCTCCTCTGCCTGGCGTTGTTTTCGGGCGAGCCCGCAGAAGTCACTCGTTACCCGACCATCCCGATAGTAACTCATGGGATGGGTGGCGTAGGTGTGGCATGAAACTATTTTTTTGGTCCCCGAATAGTAGGCCAGAGTTTGCAGATATGGATCGATCAATCCCTCCGGCAGGGCGATGAGTCCGGGGTCATCGCAGGAGCTTCCCCGCATGGTGCGGACATGGCCCTGTTCGTCCCGGTCGACGCGGCGATTGGACGCCACGTTTTGCACCGCGGCACGGCTGGAAGCGACATGGGTGATTGCTAACGGATTTTTAAGGGTCGTCGCGATCGCCGTAACAGCGCGGGTGAGACAGGCTTCGAAGAACCCGGAATCGAAGACGGCGCCCGGTTCCAACCGTTGTTGGGTATCCTCGCAGACGAACGGGGTGTTGTGTTGGTGGACACAGTGCAAAGCCACGCGGTCCGGAGTCGTGTGGGCGGCATTCGCCAGGGCCTCCCGGAAGCGCCGATGCGACGAATTCATCAGACCGGCCCAGTCCAGCACGCAGACTACGACGGGCGCGTCTTCGGTCAGTAGAACATACCCGATGGCTTCGAGCTCATCGTCGATCACCCGGGCCGGTGGCACCAAGCCTCCGAGCAAAGCGTGTCCGAGAGGCGGGGTAACATCGAACCGGAAGGGGGCGATGGCGATGGGCGACGACGAATTCAACCCAGTCAGAATCGGCCCGGACAACCCTGACACGCAAGGATGGGTGACTTCGATTTTGATTCCAGCGCGTGAAATTTCATTTCGAACAGCAACATTAATTTGAGGGTAAAGGGTAACGTTCGCTTGTGAATCTGAGCGGGCTGTTCAATTTCAGCTCCCGTGACCCGCGGGTATCCTTCCTCGTAGTCATATTTTAACTACACCGTTTTTACCCCTACTATGCAGACGCTCGATTACGCGGTTCTTGGCGTATATTTCCTCCTAGTCACGGCCATCGGGTTGTATTGCTTTCGCAAAGTTAAAGGGTCGGGCGACTTTTTCGTGGCGGGGGGCAAGATCCCGTGGTGGCTCGGCGGCGTGTCGCACCACGTTTCCGGATATAGCGGCGTGGTGTTCGTGGGGTTGGCGGCGATCGCCTACGAAGATGGTTTTACGGTGTATGTTTGGTGGGCGTGCGCGGTGGCGTTGGCTTGTGTCTGGGGCGCGACGATGATCGGACCGCGTTGGGCACGACTGCGCCTTACGCTGGGAGTCGAGTCGCCGACGGAGTATCTGGCGATGCGTTACAATGTGGCCACGCAACAGGTCATGGCGTGGTGCGGGGTGTTATTGAAGCTGTTTGATGTGGGAGCGAAGTGGGCATCCATCGGGATCTTGCTGCACGGCTTCACCGGTTTGCCGATCACCTTGGGGGTGTTGATATCCGGGGCGATATCACTCGCCTATATCACCATTGGTGGATTGTGGGCAGATCTTTATAATGACTTTCTGCAGTTCTTGGTACAGGTGGGGGCGGGAGTGGTGTTGTTTGTCGCTGTGATGACTCATTTGGGCGGCGTGAGCAGCATCACCGGAATCTGGGATCAACTGCCGGCCGATCACAGCAACCTGTTTAATGGTGAGTATACGGCGTTATTTGCCTTAGCCTTTGTGATTGTGGCCGGGCTCTCCTATAACGGCGGCACCTGGAATCTGGCGGCCCGCTACATTGGGGCGCCGTCGGCGCAGAGTGCGCGAAAAACGGCGATGCTTTCCGGCACCCTTTATCTGATCTGGCCGTTGGTGGTATTCTTCCCGATGTGGGCGGCACCGATCGTATTGCCCGATCTGGCGGAACCCTCGCAGTCCTACGTCATGTTGGCGCGGCAGTTTTTACCGGCGGGATTGGTGGGGCTCGTATTGGCGGCGATGTTTGCCGCGACAACGTCGATGACGTCGTCGGATTCCAACACCATTTCAGCGGTGGTCACGCGGGATATATTGCCGGTGCTGTCCCCTAAGTTTCGAAAGATGGATCAGAAGCGTGGGCTGCGAATCGCGCGGTTGACGACGTTTACGTTTATGGCGTTGACCCTGATGATCGGTATCGAGGCGGAGCGGTTTGGTGGTGTGCTGGGGCTCATCATCGCGTGGTTCGGGGCATTGATCGGGCCGGTGTCGGTGCCGATGGTGTTGGGGCTGCTGCCCGCCTTTCAACATGCGGATGCGCGGGCCGCGATCACCTCCATCTTTACGGGTTTCGGCGCATTTGTAATTGTGACCTATGGATTTGAAGCGGACATCGACGTGCGCACGTTTGTGCCGGTGACGAGTTCAATTATAGTATTTGGATTTATGGCCTGGATGCGGCGCAAGGAGCCTTTGTCAGAACCGATGGCAAATCTCATGCGGGGCCTCTCGGGTGCGAATGACGCCTAACGCACACTCCCGTTGATTCTGAATAGTTTATTATAGAAACCGCTATGCCACTCCCTGAGTCTTCTCCCCTCACTCGCAGAACGTTACTCAAACGCGGTGCTCTGATGGCGGGGGCGGGATTCGCGGGAGCGGTGATACCCAAGGTCTGGGCCAACCCGATCGGCGCGAATGATCGCGTGCGCCTCGGTATCATTGGATTGGGCATCAAAGGCAGCCAACACGTTCGCACGATTTCGCAAAAGATGACGGGGGTGCAGATCACCGCCTTGTGCGACGTGGACCCGCGCCGGGTGGAGGAGGCCAACGCGATGCTGGACGCGCCGGCTGGTTCGGTTTTTACCACGACGGACCTTCGCGAGGTGATGGAGCGACACGATGTTGATGCGGTGCTCATTGCCACTTCCACGCACTGGCATGCATTGGCCACGGTGTGGGCCTGCGAGGCGGGTAAGGATGTTTACGTCGAGAAACCTGTCGGACGCACGATTGGCGAAGGTCGTAAAGTGATGGCGGCGGCCTCACGATATAACCGGATTGTGCAGACCGGCACGCAGCTGCGGTCTGACAGCGACAACGACGCCATCACCGACTACATCCGCTCCGGCAAATTAGGTCGGATCCAGTGGATCCACGGCGTCAGTTACCGACCTCGAACTCCATTGGCTCCGCGTTCACCGTGGTATCCGGATTGGTTGGATTACGATCTGTTTTGTGGGCCCACCCCCGTGGTGCCGTTGGAGCGGGAGAAATTGCACTACGATTGGCATTGGCGCTGGAATACCGGCAATGGCGATCTGGTTAACATGGGCATTCATGCGATCGATCTGTCGCGTCGATTCCTAGGTGATACTGCAATGCCCCAGAGGATTATGAGCATGGGTGGCCGCTATGCGATGAATGACGTGGGGGACCAACCCAACACGCAATTTACGGTGATGGATTTTGGGGATGTTCCGATTCTCTATGAGAACCGCTGTCTTCCGACCAAGCCGGGTGCATCGTATGCGGACCAATATCGCGGGCTGCGAATCGGTCTGGTCGTTCAATGTGAAAACGGCCATTACGCCGGCTACTCCGGGGGCAGCATTTTTGATAACCATGGCAATCGACTCCTCCGGAAGGCGGTGGACGTGGATTCGGTTACCGCTCATTTGCAGAACTTCTTCGACTGCGTGCGAAGCCGCCGATCGCAGGACCTCGCAGCGGGCGTAGAGATCGGCCATCACTCCGCGCAGTTCTGCCACTTTGGGAATCTATCCTATCGCGTGGGGCAATCAGCGACCAGCGCTGAAATTGACGCTACGATGGGATCGGTGGCCGGGGCGGGGGATGCGATCGGTCGGATGCGCACCCATCTCGAGCAACATGCGATCGATCTGAACCGTGACCCGATGACCATGGGGCCTTGGCTGGAGGTGGACCCACGACGAGACGCGATCAGCGGCATCGCCGGAGGGAGCGCCGATGAACTCAACCGGGCGCGCTACTACATCGATGAAGTCGAGCGTCCCGGCTACGAGATAGGGTAGGGCGTCGTCAGGGACAACTGAAGGTGAATGGTGCGCATTGCCCGAGATAGGGATCACTGGAATCCGGCAAGGGGAGATTGCCATAGTCGGTGAAGCGGAGTGGATTGAGAGGATGGCTGAACTTGCAAAAAGCCCCTCCTTTCGTGCCTTCAGTACGGGCGCATTACTGTTGGTGGGATTGGCCTTCCTGGGCGGTTGGTGGCTGCGGGGCGCCTGTGAGGCTGGTGCGGAAAATGGAGTGATTGACTCCGTTCCGACTTTTACGGAGGTGGTGGGAATCACCTCGGGAGGGGGCGAAGCGTTTGCGGATTTTCTCGCCGATAACTTGGGTCGGGTGGTTTTTATATCCACGTTTCTGGACGTCAGCGTATCGATCGAATCCCAGCAGGAAATCGCGGATCGATTCGATGTTCATGAATTCACGGAGGACGCTTCGACCTGGTTACCCCTGATTGCAGATGGCAGTGTGATGTTGGCGTTGGACTTACTCGATGGACGAGAACTGCCGACTTCGCATGGCGGCACCGGAATTGTGAATGCAGAGTGCATGGGTTATTTTTTGGTCAGCAGCACCGTGCATTCCGGACCATCGATGACGTATCGCTTGCGAGAAATTCCCGTGGTGATGCCGGCAACTGCCTTACCCAGTTACTGAACCGATGGGCGAAGCCGACCCCGGTCTCATCGATCGTCCCTCGGCCCGCCCTGGGACTAGGATCGTGCCAGTTGGAGTAACTCGCCGAGGCGCTCTTCGGAGTTGGCGGAGGTTTTCGCGACGAAGCCGCGTTTGTGGGCGAAGTGCACGTCGGGTTCGTCGGTGATTTTGGTGAAATCGAAAAACGGGTGATCGCGGTGACGAGAAAGACCGTAGCCACTGCCGCGGCGATCAGGGGATATGATCGCGACGACGATGTTGTTGAGGCCTTTTTCGACAATGTAGCGATCGATACCGGATGACGGTTCTTCCGGTAGAGGGTCGGTGCGCGGAACAAACAGCACTTGGGTGGTGGCGCCTGCGTCGTCGTCATCCGACTGCAAGCTCCAGAGTTCGGCGTGCTCGGCGATGAAGTTGAGACGCGTGCGCAGTGAGCGCAGGTAGGTGAGGAGATCGAGGCCGACCTGCCGCATCATTTCCCAGAGGGGGTCGCCGGCGGCGTGGTCGGACTTCGCAGAGAAGCAGCGCAACATCGTGCCGTCGATGGGGGAGTAGAGTTGGTTTATGGCGTCGCGCGGCACATTGAGAAACGTTGCGGTCGCGTTGGCGCCGCGGCAGTCGAACCACTCGGCGGGCTCGAGCCAGTCGCAAAAACTCCGGGCATCTTCGTAGAGGTTGAGAGCCTTCAGCACCAAGGAGAGCGCGCAAACGGGATCAGCATCGTCGGGCAAGTGGTGGTGATCGAAATTGTTGAGCGCTGGATCGTGGGAGTCTCCCACGTCGACGACGACGGTGTTGGTATCAGCCAGATCTTCGTTTGTCGGCTCGCGGCGCGTGATCGGTGCGGACTGGTGAGCCAGTAGCACACAGCAGGCGAGAAAGTCGTCTTTATGGGCACTGCCCGGATGGGTGAGGATCGTGGAAAACGGAGTCATCGCTGCCGAAGCTGAGCGGTCGCCCATCGCACGGCGATCCCGAAACGGTGATTTGATCTATCCGTTGGATGGACCGAGATTTCTCCCGGTTCCGGCATCAAACAGATGCATCTTATTTGATTCGAATTTTAGGGAAACTTGATCACCGGGACGGTGAGTCGTGGTCGGGGCAACCCGGGCGATGAAGCTCGTCGATCCCGTGTTGAGGTAGAGGTAGGTTTCGGCCCCCATGGGCTCTGCAATATCCAAGTTAATCGTGATCGCGGCCGCGGTGTCGGTCGGCACTTCAGTGATGTCCTCGGGGCGAATTCCCAGCACCGTGGGTTGGTCGCCGCGATTAGCCGCGATGGCGTGGAGGGGGTCGGGTAGCGTAACCCGGATTGCATCGGAGGACGCGTTTTGTTCCTCAAAGGTCCAGCCGGTTTCTGCCGCTACAATCCGGCCGGTAAACAAATTCATGGGCGGTGATCCGATGAAACTCGCGACGTAGAGGTTGGCGGGTTGGTTGTAGAGTTCCAGGGGTTCGGCGACCTGCATGATTTCGCCGTCTTTCATCACGCAGATGCGGGATCCCATGGTCATGGCTTCAACCTGATCGTGGGTCACGTAGATCATGGTCGCGTCGAGCTGAGCGTGGAGTCGCGAAATTTCGGTGCGGGTGGCCACGCGCATCTTGGCGTCGAGGTTCGAAAGCGGTTCGTCGAATAGAAATACCTTGGGTTTGCGGACAATGGCGCGGCCGACCGCGACCCTTTGACGTTGACCGCCGGAAAGCGCTTTGGGTTTACGTTCGAGCAGCTCGGACAAGCCCAGCATGTCGGCCGCTTCTTGCACCCGGGATTCGATTTCGCTGCGGGGCATTTTGCGCAGCTTCAAACCGAATGCCATGTTCTCGAAAACCGTCATGTGCGGGTAGAGCGCGTAGTTCTGAAAAACCATCGCGATGTCGCGGTCTTTGGGTGGGACGTCGTTGACGACCTGCTCGTCGATCTTGATCGAACCAGCGGTGATTTCCTCGAGGCCCGCGATCATGCGCAAAGTCGTTGATTTCCCGCACCCCGAGGGTCCTACCAAAACCATGAATTCGCGATCGTGAATCTCGAGGTCGATGCCCTTCACCGCCTTAAACGCCGGGTTCTTTTTATCCGTGGACGGGTAGACTTTAACGAGTTGTTCGAGCGAGACGCGGGCCATAGGTGAAGGCGAGAGATTGTGACGTGGAGACGCTCAGGGCTGCCACGGGATGCGGCCGGCTTCCTGTAGATGGAGCCGCAGTTGGTCGATGAGTTCGTGGGCGATGGGACCTTGCGCGGGCTGCGGATTTTGCTCGTAGGGATCGTCGTCGAGATTCACGAGCTGCATAGGTTCGAAGGGCGTGCTCTGGGTGAGTTTTAACGGTCCTTGGCGGATGGCGTAGTAAGCGCGGCCTTGGTAACGATTGTTCCCCTCGCGGCGGACCCAGATCATGGTGCGGTCAGGGTCGCCGGTGCCGTTGCGAAGCCATACCTCACTGAGATCCTGGCCATCGATCTTGTGATCGAACGACGCGTTGGCGATGCGGCTCAGAGTGGGAAAAAGATCCATCGTCATGCCGGGAACGTTCGACCGTTGCGCGGGAATCGTGCCGGGCCAGACGACGCAGGTCGGTACGCGGATACCGCCTTCCCAATGATCCTGTTTGCCGCCTCGCCAGGGGGTGTTGAGGGCGCCGTGGGGAATCGAGCCGCCGTTGTCGGAAGAAAATACGATCAGGGTTTCCTCGTCGATACCTGCCGCGCCCACGGCGTCGATAACGCGACCGAGGTGCTGATCAAGGTGCTCGACGAAGGCGACGTTGATCGCGCGCAGCTCGCTGAGTTGCGGTTCTCGTTTTTTGACCCGCGCGATCCAGTCCTCGGGCGGCTGGATCGGGAAGTGGGGAGCGTTGTAAGCGAGATAAAGGAAGAATGGTTTGTCGTCGGGTCGCTCGGCGTGGTCGTTGATGTAGTCGATCGCCCAGTCGGAGAAGATCTCGGTGGCGTGTCCCTCCGGATCGATGACCGTTTCGTTGTGACGCATCCAGTTTTCTCCACCGCGCAGATGGGTCCAATAGTCGTCCATCATGTCGCCGAGAAATCCGTGGAAGAAATCAAAACCGCGGCGGTTGGGGATGTTGGGTTTCTCATAACCTAGGTGCCATTTACCGACCATGCCCGTGTGGTAGCCGGCCTCGCCGAGGATCTGGGGTAGGGTGGTCGCGCCGGGGTCAAAATAGCCCCACGAGTTTTCCGCGTTCTGCCGGATCACCCCCGGCGCGCCCACCATGTCGGGGTAGCGTCCGGTGAGGAGCGAAGCGCGGGTGGGCGTGCAGACGGTGCAGTTGGAATAAAATTGATCGAAGCGGGTGCCTCGTTCCATCAGTTGGTCGATGGCGGGGGTTTGCATTTCCTTAGCCCCGTAGCTCGACAGATCCCCATAACCTAGATCGTCCACCAGAATGACGATTATGTTGGGGCGCGCTGCTCCGAGGAAGCTGGAGCCGATGAAACAAAGGAGGGCGAGGAGTCGAGGTAAGTTCATAGGGTGTGCAGGAGTAGTGGAGTCATATCACCACGAGTCAGGCTGCCGGGACAAAGATAATCCCGAACGAAATGCAGTTTGTGAGTGTGTTCAGCTTGAAGAAAATTCCCAATTGTTGCGTTAGTTACAATGTCCCCCTCAGTTCGATGAAAACTACCCCCTTATACCTGTTCGGATTAGCATTCTCCATGTCCGTTGCCTTCGCGGCGCCGCCCAATGTCGTCGTATTTTTGGCCGACGATGCGGGCTGGGGGGACTACAGTTTCTCCGGCAATACCCAGATCTCAACGCCCCACATCGATTCGATTGCGCAGCGCGGCGTATCGATGGATCGGTTTTTCGCGAGTTCGGTGTGTTCGCCGACGCGCGCGGAGTTTTTGACGGGACGGTATCACTCCCGCATGGGCGTGACCGGCACCTCCGCAGCGCAGGAGCGTATTGATCTGGGCGAAAGCACGTTGGCGGAGGCGTTTCAGGCGGCGGGATATGCCACGGGTGCATTTGGCAAATGGCACAATGGTAGCCAGTGGCCGTATCATCCGTTGGCGCGTGGGTTCGACGAGTATTTTGGCCACCCAGCAGGTCACTGGGGGGAGTATTTCGATTCGTTGTTGGAAGACAATGGGCGCATGGTGCGCACGGAGGGATACATCGTGGATGTGTGCACGGATCGGGCGTTAAGTTTCATCGAGAAAAACGCTGAAAAACCGTTCTTTTGTTACGTGCCGTTTACCACGCCGCATACGCCGTGGGCGGCGCCGGAGTCGGATTGGGCTCGCTTCAAGGACATGCCGATCACGCTGCGCTCCCGGGAGACGAAACGCGAAGTGGACGACCATACGCGCTGCGCCTTGGCGATGGTGGAGAATCAAGACATGAACGTCGGTCGCGTGTTGGCGAAACTCGCTGAGCTGGGCATCGATGATAATACCATCGTGGTTTATTTTTCCGACAATGGTCCGAATAGCTACCGTTGGAATGACGGCATGAAAGGCCGTAAGGGAAGCACGGACGAAGGCGGACTGCGTTCGGTGTGTTACATCCGTTGGCCCGCGGAGATTTCAGGTGGCCAGACCATCACGCAAATCAGCGGAGCGATCGACCTGCTGCCGACTTTGACGGCATTGGCCAAAGTGGAACGCGTGGGTAACAAACCACTCGATGGCCGTGATC
>CBFHXU010000011.1:0-37695 GCA_965659875.1 uncultured Opitutaceae bacterium | reverse complement strand
ATCTCTCACTGCTCTAACGATAAGACCACCAGCGCTCGTGCAATCTTGGTGAACTCTGTGTCCTTCGTCCCAAAAAAATTCTGCCACTCCGCCCACGTCCTGCTCCATTCTCTCTGCTCCTTCCTGTAAAAACCAATCCATCCTCCCCGCTTTCCCATGTCTACTCGTCGTAACTTCCTCACCAAGTCTGCCCTCAGTCTCGCCGCCGCTTCGCTCGCGGGCCGTTCCGCTTTCGCCGCCCACCACAAAGCCGGTCACGCCAACCATGCTGACACGTGGTTCGATATCTCCCTCGCCCAGTGGTCGCTCAACAAGGATTTCTGGAGCGGCAAACGCGACAAGATGCGTTTCGCCGAAATCACCAAACGCGACTTCGGCGTCAACGCGGTCGAATACGTGAACCAATTTTACCTCGAAGGGTTCAACCAGTCGGTGACCAAGGAGCTCAAGAAAGTATCCGACGGCGAAGGCGTGAAAAACGTGCTCATCATGTGCGACAAGTGCGGGCTCCTCGGAGATCCCGACGCCGCAAAACAAACCGCTTCAGTTGAGGCCCACATCCCGTGGCTGGAAGCCGCCAAGACGCTCGGCTGCCACGCCATCCGGGTAAATGCCCACTCCGATAAATCCGAAAGCTACGGCACCCAGCTCGACCGCACCGCCGATGGCCTCCGCCGACTCTGCGAACTTGGCGACGACTATGGTCTGCACGTCATCGTCGAACCCCACGGCGGACTCTCCTCGAACGGCGCTTGGCTGGTTGCGCTGATGGACCTCGTCGGTCACCCCCGCGTCGGCATGTTACCCGACTTCGGCAACTACGGCAGCAAACGCGAAGGCTGGACCTACGACATTTACCTCGGAACCGCCCAGAGCATGCCCTACGCGAAGGGCGTCAGCGCCAAAACCCACCACTTCGATGCCGACGGCGAGGAAAGCACTGTGGACTTCCGCCGCCTTATGCAGATCGTGAAGGACGCTGGGTTCACCGGTTACATCGACATCGAATACGAAGGGAAAGACATCGATCCCGACACCGGAATCAAACTCACCCGCGATTTACTCGTGAAACTCGGCGGACGGCTCTAGCGCACCTCTGACCAGCGGAACTCGAACTCCACGATCTGGGGCGGACGACGGTCGATGCCTTTGTAATCCACGACGCGCAAGTAGGTCTCACCGTCGCGCTCCACCCAATAGGGCGCCGGATAATAGGCGTCGGTGACATTCGCCGATTCGGCGTTGTTGAGGATGGCGTAGGATTCGACGGCTAGGGTTTCGGGATTCACCCGAAACAGGCCCATCTTCATTGCCTTGGGGAAGCGCGGCTGCCGGTCGCCCCGAGCATCGTCGGTCGTTGCCGACCTCCCGGTCCAATTGCGTCCGATGAGGTAGGCGTGCCCATCGCGAATAAACAAGCGAGGCCGGCCCACGTAGCGTTCGATAAAGTCATATTCATCGGTCAGACTGATCTGTTGTTGGACTTTGAATACGCCATCCGTGCGATGCAGCCGCACCTGTTGATCGTAGCCTCGCGTCACCACCAGAAACCCCTCCGCTTGTCGCACGAAGAAACTTTCATTGATCGGGATGTCGCCGAACTCGCGGGTCAGGTTGCGCACCAATGACCAGGTCCCGCCACTGTCGTCGGAACGGATGATACAGACCGGTCCCGCGTGGGGGTATTTCTCGATGACCGAATAACCGCCGGCGAGATGCGAGAACGACATCACAATCATCCACATCGTATCACCTTCCACCACACTTCCGAACGGATAGCCAAACTCCATGCCATCGACTTCGCCGAATCGAACCAACGGCCCAAACGTCCGTCCGCCATCGCGTGAGATGACACCTTGCATACCATCGCGCTCAGTTGAGGGAGGACGTTGCACGTCGATCCAGTTGGTGATGGTCCCATCGGGATAACGCACCCACTCGCCCATCTGCATGGTCTTGTTGGGCGCACCCGCCAGACCCGGTTCCCAGCTCACCGCATCCGTGCGTTTATCGAGTCGCAATAAATCCAATTCAGCCGGTGCGCCACCACCGTGATAAGCTCCCCGTTTGAAGCTCACCAACACCTCATCGCCCAGGTCCAAAACCGCGGGAAACGCCAGATACGGGTTGTCCCCATCCGGCTCCACGGTGGCCAACACTCGCTCGGTACGGTGAATCGGAACGCGTTGCTCGAACGCCCCGAGACTCGCTCCACTGAAACCAACCACCAAGGCAGACAGAAATAGAACGCGTGGATTCACGTTTCGAAGCTACCGCACCGTAGGCCATTGTCGATCTCGGTCCGTCTCAACGCTCGCTTTCGCGCCACGATCAACCAAGTCGGCACTTTGACCGGTGGCGGCTCTCCCCACGCCTAGGAGGTCCTGCGGGAAGGCATCTTGAAACGAGCCGCGACTTTGCTAGGTTGCGATCACCCCCACCATGCCTCCCACCCAATACCCCCTCCCCGGCGTGAAGCACATTTGCCGGCGATCATTCATCGCGGGCAGCACCTCGTTCGCTGCGGCCGCGTTGCTCTCCTCCTGTGCCAACTCCACTCTCGTTACTCGGGCCAAGTTTTCCGACTACCCGTTTTCCCTCGGTGTCGCCTCAGGCGACCCGTTGCCCGGCGGGGTGGTGCTATGGACCCGTCTGGCGCCTCGCCCTCTGGAACCCGGCGGAGGCATGGACCCGCGGAGCGTGGCGGTCTCGTGGCAAATTGCGGAAGACGAAGCCATGACGCGCGTGGTGCAATCCGGCACGACCACGGCTCGGGCGGATTGGTCACACTCGGTGCACGTGGAAGTCGAGGGGCTTCGCGCCGATCGCTGGTATTGGTATCAATTCAAAGCCGGCGGTGAAATCAGCCCCGTCGGCCGCACCCGCACCACACCGGAGCAGGGTGCCCTACCCGAGCGCATGCGCTTCGCGATGGTTTCATGCCAACACTACGAAACCGGACTTTATACCGCCTATGACCACATGGCTCGCGAGGATCTCGATCTCATTGTGCACCTCGGCGACTATATTTATGAAGGCGCCGCCCAAAACGGCCGACTTCGCCAGCACATTGGAGGCGAATGTATGTCGATCGACGATTACCGAATCCGTTACGCCGTCTACAAATCCGACCCCCTCTTGCAAGCCGCCCACGCCATGGCCCCCTGGATCGTCACCTGGGACGATCATGAAGTGGCCAACAACTACGCCGACACATACCTCAAAAACGGCACGCCGGCAGATGAATTTCTGCTCCGCCGCGCCGCCGGATATCAGGCCTACTTCGAACACATGCCGCTGCGTCGGCGTTCACTTCCCCGTGGCCCCGACATGCTGCTGCACCGCAACGTCACCTACGGTCAGTTGGCGCAATTCCATGTGCTCGACACCCGCCAATACCGCACGCCGCAAAAGCTCGGCGATGGTAACAAGCCGCCCACTCCCGTGCTTCTCGACCCCAACGGAACCCTCCTCGGAGACCGCCAACGCGAGTGGTTATTCAACGGCCTGAACAAATCCTCCGCCCAATGGAATGTGCTGACCCAACAGGTCATGATGGCGCGCGTTGACCGCAGCCCCGGACCCAAGGTCACGCACAGCATGGATCAATGGCCGGGTTACGAATTTGAACGGCGGCGTGTCCTGAAACACTTCCACGATCAGCAGATCAAAAACCCCGTCGTGCTGACCGGCGATATCCACAAGCATTGGGCCAACGAACTGATCGCCGACTTCGACCAACTCGATTCGAAAGTCGTCGGCACCGAGTTTGTCGGCACCTCGTTGTCGTCGAGCGGCGACGGCGAAGAACAACCCAACGGACACGACCAAATTCTCTCCGAAAATCCCTTCGTGAAATTCTTCAACGGTGAACGCGGCTACGTAAGCCACGAGATCACTCCGCAGTCCTGGCAGGCCCACTACCGAACGGTCCCGTTCGTTACGCGACCCGGCGCCCCCCTCCAAACGCGCGCTTCGTTTGTAGTCGAGTCCGACCGTCCCGCTCTCAATCGCGTCTGAGCCCATCCTCCCTATGTCTCAAATCCGCTTCCTCCGTTGCGTCGCACTCTTCGCGGTCCTCTCCCATTCGTCTGCGGCCGAGCCTCGCTTTATCAGCGGGGTTTATCCCCATCTCACCACCTACGCCGACAACGGTAATCTCACCGGCAATCTGAACGAGTGTGGCATCGGTGCGGTCGTGCCCTGGGCCGGCAAACTTTGGATGGTGAACTACGCCGCCCATGCCCCCGAGGGCAGCGACCACAAACTCTACTCCATCGGGGACAATCTGGAACTGACCCTCCACCCCGAGAGCGTCGGCGGCACCCCCGCGGGCCGTTTCATTCACCGGGAGTCCAACCAACTCCTGATCGCCCACTATCTGATCGATGCCGATGGCACCATTCGCGTGATCTCCCCGCAAGTCATGCCCGGGCGGATCACCGCCATGGCGCGCCACCTCACCGATCCGGCCAACTGGATCTACTACATCGACATGGAGGGCATGATCTATGAGGCCAACGTCCACACCCTTGAGGTTCGAAAACTCTTTCACAAATCGGTCCCCGGTTGGCACGCGAAAGGGGCCTACACCGCCCAGGGACGCCTCATCATCGCCAACAATGGTGAACACGTGGGCGGTTCATTCCGCAACCGGATCTCCAAAGCTGAAGCCGAGGCCATCCTCGCCCGGATCGAAGCCAAATCACCCGACGAACGCGGCGCATTAGCAACCTGGGACGGCACCACTTGGGAGGTTCTCGAGCGTAAACAATACACGGATGTCATGGGTCCGGGTGGCCTTTCCGGCAACCGCCGGGACTCCGACCCGGCCTGGTCAATCGGCTGGGACGAGCGTGCACTCCGCCTCAAGCTTCTCGACGATGGAACGTGGCACACTTACTTGCTACCCAAGTCCTCCTTCAACAACGACGCCATCCACGGCTGGTATACCGAATGGCCCCGCATCCGGGAGGTGGCCGCCGACCTCTGGATGATGGACATGCACGGCATGTTTTTCGATTTCCCCCCGACCTTCTCCGCCGCCAACACCGCCGGGATTGCACCCATCGGCAGTCACCTGCGCTACATCCCCGACTTCGCGATGTGGAACGATCGTCTCGTTCTCGCCACCGATGAAACTTCCATCCAAGGCAATCCGCGCGCCGGCCAACCCCAGAGTAATCTGTGGTTTGGCACCCTGGCTGATCTGGAAAAATGGGGTCCCGGTTCCGGCTACGGCGGTCCGTGGATGAACGAACCCGTCGCCGCCCATCAACCCAGTCTGCCATTTCTGGTCAATGGGTTCACTCAACGCACCTTGCACCTGGCGGTCACCGATGGCCAAACGGTGGAGATCCAAATCGAAATCGACGAAGCCGGAGACGGCAACTGGCAGCTCTTCGATACCGTCGAAGTGAAAGGTTACCAGCCCTACCAGTTTTCCGAATCATTCGCGGCCCAATGGATTCGAGTGCGATCCAACCGCAACTTCATCGGGTCGGCCTATCTCCACCAAACCGACGCCAATTACCGCGACCCTGCCGAGGGCGAAATACTCTTCCAGAGTCTCGCCGACATTGGAGAAGCCGTCGTTTCCGGTTCCTCCCTCTACACCCGCCGCGAAAACCGCGATCTGGCGGTGTCCGACCTAAAAGGCCGGACAATGGACTTCCGCAAAACCCACTTCACCTTCGCCCCGGGAGAACGCCTCAACCCCGAGGTCGAAGACCATCTCAACCGGGAACCCAAGTTTTACCTCGATGCTGCTTCGGTCGTGGTGGAATCGCATGGTGAGCGCCTGCGCCTCCCTAAAGGCGATCCTGCCTACAATGATCCCTTTTCCTTCGGCTGGCCACGCACCTATCGCGAAGTACAATCGGAGCGCGAGTTGGCCAACATCCACGGCACCTTTTATGAACTTCCCTTGGTCGTAAACAGCCAGCCTCCCCTCTTCCAGAAACTCCGGCCCATCAGCAGTCACCGCAAACAGATCGGTGACTTCGCCTCGTGGAACGGTCTGTTGGTAATGAGTGGCGTGAGCACGAACGAAACCGAGGATCCCCACATCTATCGCAGCGATGACGGGACCGAAGCGCTGTGGTTTGGCGGCATCGACGATCTATGGAAACTCGGCAAACCCGTCGGTGTCGGCGGTCCTTGGCAGGACAGTCTCGTCTCAGCTGAGACGCCATCCGATCCGTATCTTATGACCGGATACGATCAAAAATCCCTGCGATTGATGGCCAACCGACCGACTTCCATCCGGCTCGAGGTAAACTTCGATCACCAAGGCTACCACTCTTACCAGACGTTCGAGCTCAACGGTCGCGACGCTGTAGAGTTCACCTTTCCAGCCGGCTTCAGCGCCCATTGGGTCCGCCTCGTTGCGGCCGACAATTGTATCGCTACCGCCACCTTCACCTACGAGTAGCGGGAGACGTGGTTTCTCGTACGAATTCGAGCACCAGCGGCAGTGCGTTTTGCACCACTCCAAAAGTATGCCCGCCTTCGAGCGTGATGATTTGATGCCCAATCTTTTGGGCGACTAACGCGGCGGAGAAGTTCTCATTCATGGTGCGATCAAACGCCGCATCGGCCGTGATCAACATCACCGGTTTGCCGCGTAAGGCCGCCACCGCGTGGATTGGGTTGTAGTCCGACCAAACCGTTCGGTCCTGACCGAACCTCGCCCCGGGCACCTCATAGTTTTGCCCTACCGGCAGGTTGGCCTCCCGCGGAAAGTCTAATAGCCCAATCATAGCGGAAACCGAATTGAATTCTTCTGGATGGCGGATCGCGTAACGCATTGCCCCATAGCCGCCCATCGACCATCCCGTAATCGCCCATTGGATCGGAGGCTGGGTGAGTTTAAATTCGTTTTTAACCACCGTTAACACTTCATCGAGGTAGTCCTCATAGCGGTCCACCGAGCGCACCGGTGAATTGATATACCAACCGTCTTCACCCTGGGGCAGGAACACTCATATGTCCGCCGCGAGTAGTTGTTCTCTACTCGATTCGACATCCACCAAGGACCGGTGGTTCCGCCCTCGTCCATGTAACAGAACCAACACGGGTGCATCGATCGATCGCGCGCTCGGCGCAAAGATACTCACCGGCATTTCCCGTTGCAGCACACCACTGAAAAACGAGATCTCGAAAACCCGGGTGCCGTCCGTTTTTGCCGAAATGGTTCCACTGAGCACCAGCGCGCAAATCAAGATGCTCGTGAATCGTTTGGTTGAATTCGTCATGACCCTGGAACCGGTGCTCTCTCTCATTGATGGCGGTTCTGCAAACCTTTCATCACAAAACACTCTGTCACGACCCTCGCCGACAGAAACGCCAATCCGGGGGATATTCACCAGGCGCATAAGACCAACCCCTTAGGTCCACTGCCAAACCTTAACTTGGGCTTAACAAAACCACCCGATCATCACCCGATCGGTTAACGCTCATGGGATTTAATAGGAGACATGGACCCCCACCATCCTCTCCCATGAACACCGGCCTCTCTTCCTCCCTCGTGGTTACGCGTCCTCATATCACACCCATCACCCACGACGAACGTGTCGCGGTCGCGCAGGCCGTCGTTAGCGGCAAGATCGCTTAGAACGCTACTACCACGCGTAAACGCGTTGCTTCAAAACAAGGCGCGGCAGCCCAATCCAGCTCCGCGCCTTTTTTGGTGGATCGACCGACCTTCCTACTGCAGTCGGAGTAACGTCCGACGCAGTAGCATTAAAACACCGGGGAAGCGTTTGGCCGGGGCGGGGGGAATAGCCAATCAACTGTTTAAGTCGGGACACCTTGGACGACGAACGCAGAACGATTTTATCAATCGGAAGCTTCCGTGAAGATTGCCTTTCTTTGCGGATCTGAAAGAATCTGCATTTCACCCCTCCAGTCCGCCCTGCCTACCCCCATGTTTGTGCGATACCTATCCCCTCGACGCGCATTGTTGCTCGTCAGTTTCGTTTTCTCCTTCACCGCGGTCGCTGTAGCCGATGACCGCCCCAACATTCTCGTCATCATGTCCGATGACATGGGGTTTTCGGATCCCGGGTTCCAAGGCAGCGAAATCGACACCCCTCACCTGGACCGCCTCGCCAAGAACGGTCTCGTTTTCACGAATTTCTACAACTGCGCCCGTTGCGGACCCACCCGCGCCAGCCTCTCCACCGGACTCTACAGTCACCAGGTGGGTTGCTACGAACTTGAGCCGGTCGAACCCGGCAACAACGTCTACATTTCCGAACTGCTCCGTGATCACGGCTACCGCACCTACATGTCCGGCAAATGGCATCTCGGAAACACCACCGACAAGCTGCCCCCCGCTCGTGGTTTCGATCACTCCTATGCCTACGAGGGATGTTGCGGCAGCTTTTGGGATCCTGAGATCTACATTCTCGAGTCGCCGGAAATACCCGCCGTCCCGTATGGCCCGGATGAGTTTCACGCGACCGACGCCACGACGGACTACGCGGTCAAATTCCTCCAGCATCACGAGGCGCAAGACGACGACGCACCGTTCTTCCTCTACTTGGCCTACCAGGCACCGCACTTCCCGCTCCATGCCCGCAAAGACCTGATCGATAAATACGTGCCGCGCTACGAAAAGGGCTGGGACAAAGTTCGCGAGGAACGTTGGGCCCGCATGCAGGAACTCGGCCTATTCCCCAACTCACCGGCTCCTTCCCCGCTCTCCGATTCGCCGCCGTGGCACGATGAATTTGCCGACGCGGAGAAGATTCAACGCTGGGATGACCTGAGCCCGACGCTGCAGGCCGACCAAGCCCGACGTATGGCCACCTTCGCCGCGATGATGGACCAGATGGACCAAGGCATCGGTAAAGTCCTCGCCCAACTCGAGGCCACCGGTCAGCTCGACAACACCCTCATCATGTTCCTTTCCGACAACGGCGCGAACTACGAGGGTGGTCCCCTCGGCGGCGACGGTCCGTTCGCCGGGGCCGAACTCGATACCATGGGCCAACCGGATACCGACAACCGCACCGGCGCTTCCTGGGCCGCCGTCAGCAACACGCCTTTCCGCCTCTACAAACACTTCAACCACGAAGGCGGCATCAACACCCCCATGGTCGTACACTGGCCCGCCGGTCTCGAGCGCGCCGGCGAACGCGAGACCCAACGCAGCCACGTCATCGATATCATGGCCACGGTGGTCGACGTCACCGGCGCCACTTATCCGACCCATCGGCTGGGTTGGGATATTCTGCCGATGGAAGGCACGACGCTCATGCCCGCGCTGCGCGGCGGCCAACTGGCAGAGCGTATCATCGGTTTCGAACACGAAGCGAACCGCGCCATCTTCAAAGACCAATACAAACTCGTCTCGAAAAACTTCACCTCCACCGATGGACGCACCCATCACGACTGGGAGTTGTATGACATCGATGAGGACCCGCTGGAGCTCAACAACATCGCCTCCGATCACTACTACGAAATCGTGATCCCCATGGCGAGGGAGTGGCATCACTGGGCGGTGCGGACGGATGCGATCGTCGGCTACGAGCGCTGGATGCTGAAGCTGCAGCACTACTGGAAAACCGGTTCCCGCACCTACTTGAACGACGAGTTCTAACCCCTCGCCCTCACTCTTTGATGACCTGTTTTTCCGTCCTTCTCCGCGCAACCGCTCTGGTTGGTGGGCTGCTCGCACTCGCCGGCTGTGCGCCCAAGTCAGCCTCCGATTCCGCCGACACGTATCCCACTAAAACCGTCACCCTGATCTGTCCGTGGTCGCCCGGGGGCGGCACCGATCGCCTCACCCGTTTTATGGCGGACCAGCTGCAAAGAGAACTCGGTCAACCTTTCGTGGTTGTGAATCGCACCGGCGGCAGCGGGGCGGTCGGACACTCCGCCGGCGCCCTCGCCGCCGCCGATGGCCACACCCTGACCATGGCTACGTTTGAGCTCAGCACCATGCACTGGATGGGTATCTCCGATCTCACCTGGGAGAACTACGCGCCCATTCTGCAAATGAACGCCGACGCTGCTGCTGTCATAGTGCGGGCCGATTCTCCCTGGCAGACACTCGACCAATTCCTCGACGCCTTGCGCGCCGATCCCGGCAAGCTGACCATGTCCGGAACCGCCGCCGGGGGCGCCTGGGACCTCGCTCGAGCAGGCCTGTTAATGGCCGCCGATATTCCGGTCGACGCGCTACGCTGGATTCCGAGCAAAGGTTCCGCCCCTTCGGTGGTCGATTTGCTGGGCGGCCACATCGACGCCATTTGCTGCAGCGTGCCCGAGGCCGTCACCCAAATCGAAGCCGGTGAGTTTCGCGCCTTGGCGGCCATGTCCCCTCAACGCCTCAAGGAATATCCCGACATCCCCACCGTGCGCGAAGCCGGCGTCGCGTGGGATGCCGTCGGCTGGCGAGGACTCGTCGCGCCGAAGGACACTCCGGCCGCGGTGCTCACCAGCCTGCAAGAAGCCGCCGGTCGCATCGTCGCCTCCCCGGAATACGCCGAGTTCATGCGCAAGAATGGCTTTGCCATCGAGGTTCGGTTTGGCGCGGAGTTCTCAGAATTTTTAACTGCTCAAGATACCCAATGGCGCGATGTCATCAGCGCCGCCGGATATGCCCAGTAACGACGAACAGTCGCCATCCGCAGATACCAAGCCATCCGGCGATGTCTGGTTGGGCGGCGGGTTGATCGTTTTGGCGCTCGCCGTATTCTCATTCAGTCGGTCCATCAAATCGCTGGGATTGGGCGAGAATTTTGATCCCGGCTCGAAGGCGTTTCCCGTTGGACTGGCCATTATCCTCGCCCTCGGGGGCGCGATCGAAATCTGGCACAGCCGCAAAGCACCCTCCTCGCCCCAACCCGGCGAGGGGCGGGTAAAGACCACCCTCACCTTGTTGGTCGGACTGGGCGCCTACGTCTTCCTGCTGCCTTGGCTGGGCTTCGCCCTGAGCACGTTGGCGCTGGGCACGTCGATGATGGTCTGGCTGGGCAATTCGTGGCTGCGATCAATCATCGCGACCACGGTGCTGATTGCGGTCGTTTACGGCCTCTTCGTTATCGCGTTCAAAGTGCCGCTGCCGGGCGGCGTGCTCAATCTGCCGTTCTAACCACCGACGATGAGCGAACTCCTGCAGTTTCACGTATTGATCCCCTGGATACTGGGAATGCTGTTCGGTATCTTCGTGGGAGCGACTCCAGGGCTCACCGCCACCATGGCGGTGGCTTTGATCGTGCCGGTGAGTTTTTATATGCCCGATCCCAATACGGGTCTGGCCATGATCATCGGGGTGAGCTTCACCGCCATTTTTGCCGGTGATATTCCCGCGACCTATCTACGGATTCCCGGCACACCCGCCTCCGCCGCGGCGACGCTCGATGGTCATCAAATGGCGCGCCAAGGCCGCGGTCCGTTCGCCCTCAAGGTGGATCTGTTATGTTCATGTGTGGGTGGATTGATCGGTGTAGGACTACTCATGACGATCGCCCCCCAACTCGCGCGTTTTGCGCTGCGGTTTTCTAATTTCGAATACTTTTGGTTGGCGATTCTGGGACTGAGTATGAGCGCGGTCGTCAGCACCGGGAATACCCGCCGGGGGTTCATGGCGGCGGCACTGGGTATGCTGTTGGCCACCATTGGACTCGATATCATCAGCGGCGCCCAGCGGTTCACGTTCGGGAATGCGGAGCTCATGAGTGGACTGGGCTTCATTCCGGTCATGATCGGACTCTTTGGCGTCTCGGAGGTGATTCGCAGTGTCGTTGCTGGACTCGATACAGCGAAGGGCGAGACGCCCGCCGACTCTGCCGACGAATCGAACCTGCGAACCGCCGGAGCAGCGGTGTGGTCCCACAAAGGCACGGTCGCCAAATCCTCCCTTACCGGCACGGTCATCGGCGCCCTGCCCGGCGCGGGTGCGGATATCGCGGCATGGGCCGCTTACGGCCTCGAACAACGCACCTCGAAGCGCGGCGCCCAGTTCGGCACCGGCGAGGTCGGTGGCGTCGTCGCTCCGACCAGCGCCAATAATGCAGCCGTGGCGGGAACCTGGATCCCGGCCCTCGTATTCGGTATCCCGGGTGACGCCGTCACCGCCATCGTGCTGGGCGCACTGATGATGTATGAGATCCGGCCGGGTCCGTTGATTTTTGAGCAAAACCCCGAGCAGGTCAGTCAGATCTTCAACATCGCCCTGATCACGCAGGTCCTGTTGCTGCCCTGCGGTTACCTTGGACTGAAGGCATTCGGCGCTATTCTCAAACTGCCCCGCAGCATCGTGATGACCGCGGTGCTCATCTTCTCCACGGTGGGAGCGTTCTCCCTGCGCAACAGCCTCTTCGATGTCGGACTGATGGCCGTCTTTGGCGTGGTGGGCTACTTTCTGGAAGCGAAACGTATGCCGCTCGCGCCGCTCATCCTCGGTCTAATTCTGGGTCCGATGGTGGAGGAGAATTTTCGCACCGGCATGATCAAGGCGGAGGGTAGTTTCCTGCCCTTCCTAACCCGACCCATCTGCATCAGTCTGATTCTTCTACTCCTGCTGGCCTTCGTCGTGCCGAAACTGATTTCCCGCCTTAAACCTCAACCCACCCCTGCCCCATGAAAGTAAACGATAATTCCTCCCGTTCCCGTCGCGCCTTTTTGAAGAAAGCCTTTGCCGGTGTGGCCGCCAGCGCGGCCGGCGCCACCGCCTTCGGCCAATCCAAATCCGACGGTGCCTACCAGGCCACCGCAGAAGATGAACGTCTCGCCCAAAGTCGACGCATGCAGGCCGCCCTGCCCGACCGCTATCGCGACAAGTTTCGCATCACCAAACTAGAGACATTCAAAGTCGAGCGGCGCTTCCTGTTTCTCCGAGTCCATACCGACCATGGTATTGTCGGATTGGGAGAACCCATCACCGAAGGCCGCGCTGACACCTGTGCCGAAGCCGTGCGCGAAATTGCCCCCTATCTCATTGGCAAGGACCCCCGCCGCGTAATCCATCACTGGCAGGCGATTTACCGTCACGCGTTCTATCGCGGTGGCCCGATTCTCACCAGTGCGCTCAGCGGCATCGAACAGGCGCTCTGGGACATCAAGGGCAAGGCTCTCGGTGTGCCCGTCTACGAACTCCTCGGTGGCCCCACCCGTCACCGTATCCGCACCTACGCCCACGCCCGGAGCCCGGAAGCCGTCAGCGAAGCGAAGAAACAGGGCTTCACCACGTTCAAGACCGGGGTGAAAAACAAACTCGGTGGTTCCATCATCGCGAACAACAAGCAGATCGCCGAAGCAGTGGACTACTTTGCCGAGCTCCGTCAAATCGTCGGCGACGACTGCGATATCGGCATCGATTTCCACGGTGCCATCACCCCGGCCAACGCCGAGCTGCTCATCAAGGAACTCGAGCCCTTCAACCCCTGGTTCATCGAAGAACCGATCCAGTGTCAGGACGTCGGCGGCATGGCGGAGATTGCGCGTGGCACCCACATCCCCATCGCCACGGGCGAACGCATATTCACCAAGTGGGGCTTCCGCGATATTCTCGAGCAACGCGCGGCGACCATTCTGCAGCCCGACCTCTGTCACGCCGGCGGCATTTTCGAGGGCCGCCTCATCGCCGGCATGGCCGAAGCCTACTATGGTTCGATCGCGCCCCACAACCCACTAGGACCGATCTCCCTCGCCTGCGGTCTGCAGTTGGCCGCGAGTATTCCCAACTTCCTGTGCCAGGAACAAGTCACGCTGGGCGAAGGCTACATCACCGAACCGTTCAAAGTCGTCGAAGGCCACATCCCGCTGCCCACCAAACCGGGACTCGGCATCGAATTGGACGACGACGCCATGGCGGACAAACTCGGTCACGAGTGGCGGAACCCCGAAACCTACAACGAAGCCGACGGCTCAGTAGTGGATTGGTAACCAGTCGCGCCCCAACAACTGCGATTTTAGGCACAGAGATCTCGGAGAAACACGGAGAACACAGAGACTAACCACTGGATACGATCTAGGTTTTTCTCTGTGAGCTCTGTGCCATTCTCTGTGGTCTCTGTAACAACTCAGCAGGCTGACGGTCAACGGTTCGCCCGAGGCGGGTAAACGTCGTGACTAAATTGCTTCCTCCTTCGCCAAGGTTTCGGCGGACATGCCGCTCCGCTGCGTAGAACTTTGTCTACGACATGACCCCGTGGGCTTCGGGCGCGTAAATCCGATTTCGAATCGGTGCGTTAGCTATCCGTGTTAATCCGTGCCCATTTGTTCCTCAATCGCCCTTAGGGCACCCATTTCAAAACTCCTTCGGAGCGCTCTCTTCGAGAGCACCATCTACGTGCTCCCGCACTTCGTGTGGTTAAAAACCAGCCCACCGCGGACCGGACAGAGCCGGTCCCTCCCGGAGGGACGACCTCCGTGTCGTCTGCATCCACCCAAGCCGCCCTACTTCAGCGGCGTGACTTCGATCTTACGAAACTCGAGCAGGCCATCCTCGCCTTGGATGCCGATGTGGCCGGAGGGCATTGAAATGTCGGTGACAACGTTGATGAGCTTGCCGTTCAACTTAGTCGTAAGCCGGTCACCGCGCACAGTGATCTCGTAGCGGAGCCATTCACCCGTCGGTTTGTAGGCTTCTTTCACCGCTTCCAAGTCGTAAAGAAACTGCACCTCGGGCACGTTGTGGGGGAAGATGTAGCCGAGCGGATTAGCTCCTTCGAGATTGTTCATGCATTGGACCTGATAACGACTCGTCGGCCAAAGCCCCTCCTCTTTGTTACTGGTCTCGCTCGTGCGCACAAAGATGCCGCTGTTGGCACCGTCTTCCAAAAAGCGAAATTCCATCACCAGCACAAAGTCACCAAACGTAGCGTCCGAACGTAGCCATCCCGTGCCGCGATTTACCTTGAGCATGCCATCGGCGACGCTGAATTGCCCGCCCCCTTCGATCGACCAGCCGTCGAGATTCTGACCGTTAAAAACCTGGATAGTCTTTTTGTGATGGGCCGCCGAGAGGCTCAGGCAGGATACAAATAATAGGCAGAGAGTGAATAAAGCGGGGGTAGTGCGCATGACCAAACCCAACATGAATTCCCTCACGCTGAAACGAAAATTTCCCCTGCGCCCCGTAAAGGGATTTCCAGCCCCCTAAAGCACCTCGTAGACTTCGACCAGCGCGGTGCCGCTCGTGTTTCCGGCGCCGCTGACCTGGGCGGTATAGGCCCCCGGGACTGCGGTGTAGACCAGCGCAGCGTCGGCACTGTTGGCATCCAAGGCAAACGCCCCAACTTCACTCGCCACGGTCGCGACCAAACTGGCATTCCAATCGTCATTCTCCGCCACGACTTCTTGGGCGGTATTAAAGAGCTTGAGCGCCGGGTCGGCCAGCGCACCCGCAACACCGTAGGTGGTCAGGGTCGGGCCTACCCCGCGCAGGAGCAGACGCTTGGGCACGTTGCCATCGACCACAAAACCGACGACCAGCACATCGTCGCCCGTGCCTGCGAACGTGCGGGCGGACACATTAACCAAACGACCCGTGTTGGTGCCGACTTCATAGACTTCCGCCAAGGCGACTCCCGGCGTCTCGTCGCGCAGGTGCACTGAACGCGGTCCGGCCACATCGACCAAGATCGCGGCGTCCTTGGAGTTCGCCGTAAGCGCAAACGCCCCAACCGTTGAAGCTGCCGTTTGAATCGCACGGGCGTTGCTGCCCCAGTCTTCGTTGAAGAGGCCCGCCACCTGACCGGTGTAAAGTTGCAGTTCAGGATCCGGTGACGCACCGGTGACGCCAAAGTTGCCGAGTTCCGGTCCCACGCCGCGCACCAACAACTGCGCCGTGCCATCGGCTACCACAAACCCTGCGACCAAGGCAGAGGCACCCGCGCCCGACCGGCTTCGCACCGAAAGGTTTTTGAGCCGTCCAGGCTCGGGCGTCGCCACCAAGAGTCGAGCGGACGAACTGGTCACGGTGGACGTGCCGTCAGCCACGCGCACGGCGTAGTCTCCGTTTTGGAGCGTAGTTAGATTGGAGAGGGTCAGCGTCGCGGCAGTCGCACCGGATAAGGCGACTCCGTCTTTCAGCCATTGGTAAGTGACGGTGCCACCGGACGCCGCGTCCTGGATGGACACCGCAAAAATCGCCGAACCACCGGGCGCAATGGTCTGGCTTACGGGTGGAGCAATAACCGACAAACCGCTCGCCGGTTCAGGGTCTGGCTCGTCTGCTACCGCCCAAGCTGCCCGCAAAGCAGCGACCGTCGCGCGCGGCTCCATGATGTCGAGGTCGGAGCCATTATCGACAACCCGATAAAGCCCCCACCACTCTTCGTTGGCAAACCCATCAGGCAGACTGATCGGGAATCCACCGGCGTCTTGCACGGAAGCCGAACCGCCCTGTGATTTCCACCACTCATCCCCAAATTCAAAAACGCAAGCGCCCGCCGCCACCTCGCTGTTGGCGGCAATTTCACGCCAAAGATTGGCCACGGTTTGGCCCACAAACTCGGCCTTGTTGGGATACTCCGCCTGTGCGCCATGATCGAAGGCATCGGCGCCAAATTCGGTGATGACAAGTGGCTTGGGCGAAGCCGCTTCGTATTCGGAAAAGAATGAACCGAGGGTCGAACCGCGGTAAGTCTGTACACTCCAGAAATCTAGTCCTGGAACCGCAGTGTCATGGGCGGCGACTTGCGGAATCGAATCGGTAATCGCGGCGGAAATAAGGCGCGTCGGAGTCTGCGCCTTGATGGCTTGCGCAACCTGATTCATGGCCGCCCAAAACGCCACGTTGTCGCCGTTGCCGTTATGGATGTTGGCTTCATTACCGAGAATAATGCCCATGACCGCCGGGTGCGCACCTAGGCTCTGATCGATACTCACAAACGTCTGTTGGATTGCGCTCACCGCACCGGCATCGTTCCAGTTAGTATTGGGGTCGATCCAGCGATTGATCAGCACGTAAATTGGGTCGACGCCATCGTTGTAACAGGCATCCAAAAATTCCGAATGGTCGGCCGTTTCACTCCAACCATATATCCGCACCACATTTGCTCCCAGCTCCCGCATAAGCGGCAGATCACGCGCCGTGAGGGCATTGTAGTTCGCCGTGAAGTAGTCGCCATACGGTGCGGATGCCGAGGGGTTATCTCCAATCGGCGCGGGCTGATAACAAACGCCCCGAACCTGGAAGGCGGATCCGTCCAAATGGATCTCGCGACCTTCCACTGTGAAAGCGGCCAAGACAATTTGCGGGGCAAATAATGCCGAGGATAAAACGACACCGGAGAGGAGCGTTCGAATTCGGATATACATGGGTTACTGGGATGGGTGTGGGATTCCACCGGACTCCAAACGGGGGCCATAATTCGAATATTCTGTCAATGCAATTTTATGCAATTTATGGCGTTAATATTCCTCTATATCGTCACCCGAGTGACATAGATTCTCCTTAAAACGCTATCACGGGAGGTTTACCGCTCTCTGACTGATCTCTCTCAAGGTTCAGAAAACTGATCCGCGATTTCCTGATAGATGCGCTGGCGGAATTCCTTCGTCATGAAGGAGCCGTGGTTGCCCGGAAGGATCTCCACGTAGCCACCGTGGTCCCTGGTGGCCAAAAACGCCTGTAACATTTCGAGCGCCGGATTGAGGTAAAACGTATCCCAGCCGCCACCGATGATGTGGAGTTTGTTCTGGAGACGCGGACCCAACGTGGACCAGTTCTGCTCCATCTGCAGACGGATGTCGTAGCGTTTCCAATACTCCACGACCTCGGGATTGATGGTGCCAGTGAGCTTGTCCATCACCCGCATCGGCATGCCATCCTCGCCCCGGGGACTGAAAACGGCATCGAACGAATCGAGCTGGCCGCCCCATCCCAACACGTATTCGTAGTGATTGAATTTCGGGTAAACGAGGAAGGGTTCCAAACTACGCACAGTTCGCCACAGGTTTATCCCGCAATTGCGCCTACCCAAAGCACGGCGCTACGGCACCAAGCGGGTGTTCTCCATCACCTATCATTTGCCTCACAAAATCCGGAGAAAGCGCCTTTCGGGGTGGGTCGGGCTTTACGCCCGACTCCGGAAACCGTTCTCTAGAGTCGCATGGATGAAAAACCCAAATCCAAGGACCCGCTGCACGGCATCACGCTCAAGACGATCGTGACCGAACTCGTGGAAGAACTGGGTTGGGAGGATCTGGGCGAGCGCATCAACATCCGTTGCTTCACCCACGACCCGAGCATCAAATCGAGTCTCACGTTTTTGCGTAAAACCCCCTGGGCCCGCACGAAAGTGGAAGGCCTGTGGATCTGGCGGCAGCGGCTCAAGCAACGTGGTTCACCTGACTCACCACCGGACTCAGAGGCGCGGCTGGTTGAACGGACTCGTCGGAATGGCCCCGCTCGCTTTAGCGGTGAGTAAGGGTCGCAACCGCGCGATAACGGCTCGCGCTTCGGCGTCGGGTTTGACCGCGAGGTTGTTGAATTCCATCGGATCGGAATAGTGGTCGTAGAGCTCTTCGCCCCGCGCACCCTCTTCCCAGTCGGTGTAGCGCCAGCGTTCCGTGCGAATGCTGCGGCCCATCACGGGCGTTGAAAGACGATCATCGGCGGGACGTAAGATCTGGGTGATGGCATAGCTGTCCCACTCGGCAATCGGGTCCTCCAACAGCGGCACCAAACTCTGCCCCGAAAGCTCATGCGTCAGCGCAAAACCCGCGAGCGCCATCACCGTCGGATAGATGTCCACAAACTCCACGACCCGCGGCGATGCGGTGCCGTTACCCGAGGCTCTCGGCGCCCGAATGATCAGCGGCGAACGCGAGCTCTGCTCGAAGAGGGTGCGTTTCTGCCAGATGCCATTGTGTTCGCCGAGATGGTAACCGTGGTCGCTCCAGAACACGACGATCGTATTTTCGGCCAACCCGAGTTCATCGAGCGACGCCAGCAAGCGACCGACCTGAGCGTCCACGAACGATACACACGCGTAATAAGCCTGGAGCGCTTTGCGCAGCGTCAGTTCATCGAGACTGTAATTCGGGATCGGATTGTTGTGGGCAAATGCGGCGGTCGGGATGTCGTCGCGGTCATCGGCCGGCGCCCAAGGCAGGCGAATTTCCGCCAACGGATGCATATCAAAATACTTCTTCGGCGCGACGAATGGCGTGTGCGGACGGAAGAATCCGACCCCGAGAAAAAACGACTCATCCCGCTTCTCCGTCATGAGGCGAATCGCTTCGGTGGCGATCATGCCATCGGTCTGTTCTTCGTCGGCACCTTCGGCCGCCAACCAACTCAACGCTCCGCTGATTTTGCGATGGGGCTCGGCGTTGTAGATCAGATCTTCCTCATCTTTGTCCCGCCCTTTGGGGTTCACGGTGAGTTCCCAAGACGGAGCGTCGTCGAAACCATCCGTGCCGATGCTGGCCGGAACATTGTAGTGGTAGATCTTCCCCACCCGTGCGGAGAACCAACCCTTGTTTTTGAACTGCTGCGACAAGGTGATCACATCCGGCACCGTGTCCCGGAAATGCGCATCCAGATCGTAGACCTTGATTTCATCGGGTCGCAGACCGGTCATGACCGAGGCACGGGTCGGATTGCAGAGCGGGAGTTGATTGTAGGCGCGATCAAAGCGCACTCCCGTCGCCGCGAGGCGATCAATGTGCGGCGTTTTCGCCATGAGGTCTCCGTAACAACGCAGGCTTGGCGCCAAATCATCGACGGCGATGAAGAGCACATTCGGGCGGTCGGCGGCATGGGCACACCAAGATCCGGCCAGTGCTAAAATACTCAGAATCAGGGGAGAAAACTTCATAAGGGGAGAGAACGTTTAGCGGTCGGGGCTTCTATTGTGAACCTATATCGATCAAGGTGGCTCCAACTACCCTCATGTTTTACCCCAAATCTTCCGCTCGTTTTTTGTTTTCAACCACCGCGCTCGCTCTGATGACGATCCCACCATCCGCCGAGGCCCAACCGCAGGGCTTTAATAACGACGAAGCCCGGGTGCCCGCTTACACCCTGCCCGATCCACTGGTGGACCTCGCCGGCAAACCCGTAGCCGATGCAGCCGCTTGGCAAAACCACCGCCGGCCCGAGGTGCTACGCCTCTTCGAAGACCATGTGTTTGGTCGCACGCCATCAGCAGACGTCGGCGTGCGATTCGAACTGACTGAAAGTGATGACGGTGCCTACAACGGCCGCGCCACCCGCAAACAGGTGCGTATGCATTTCACTGGCCGTGGTCAAAACGTCGCCGCGGATGTGCTGATCTATCTGCCGAACCAGGCCAAGGGTCCGGTGCCGCTTTTTGTCGGACTCAACTTTAACGGCAATCATACCACCACCCACGACCCCGACGTGCCGGTAAACCAGAACTGGATGCGTCGCGGAGAAAACCATCGTTCGAACGAAGAACAACGCGGCACCTCAGCCAGCCGCTGGCCATTCGAAGACGCAATCGCCCGCGGCTACGGCGTCGCGACGATCTATTGCGGCGACCTCGATCCGGATTTCGACGACGGGTTCCAGAACGGGATTCATCCGCTGTTTTATCGGGACGGACAAACCCAACCGGCCACCCAGGAATGGGGCACGATCGGAGCCTGGGTTTGGGGCCTGAGCCGCGCGATGGATTACTTCGAAACCGATGCGGACATCGCCCATGATCAGGTCGCCGTATTGGGGCATTCGCGCTTGGGCAAGTCGTCACTTTGGGCCGGCGCGTCGGACGAACGCTTCGCCATCGTGATCTCCAACAACTCCGGGTGTGGCGGCGCCGCCCTCGCCCGTCGTCGCTTCGGCGAAACCGTGCAACGGATCAATACCAGCTTCCCACATTGGTTCAACGACGCCCACCAGCAGTATAACGAAAATGAAGCCTCCCTCCCCGTCGACCAACACATGTTGATCGCCCTCATAGCGCCACGCCCCGTTTACATCGCCAGTGCCACCGAAGATCTTTGGGCCGATCCGCGCGGTGAATTTCTCTCCGGCAAACATGCTGAGCAGGTCTATGCACTCTTCGGCAAAGCCGGGCTCGGAGTAAACGACCAACCTGCTCCCGACCACCCCGTCGGCGACTTCATCGGCTACCACCTCCGCACCGGCAAACACAACGTGACCCCCTACGATTGGACCCAATACCTCAACTTCGCCGACCGCCACTTCGGACGGTGAATGAAACGGCGGTTTGGGCGAAACCGCCCTACCTTTTGATGCATTTTCGATTGGGATAAGGTAGGGCTCGACCCACGAGGAATGCACCAAACCCAAACGGTTGGCCGGGCTGTTTGCCTGACCGGTTGCGAGAGGCCTGAACGCATTGTCAGTAATCCGTTCAGGAGATAAAAAAAGCCCGCCGGTGAAGGCGGGCTCGTGAATTTTAGGAAGAGTTAAATCGTTCCGGTATCCAGCTTACTTACCTTTACCCTTCTTTTTGCTCTTCTCCGACTTCGGCGACTCATTACCTTGGCTTTTCGGCACACTGACCGTCGTGGTGCTGGAGGTAACATTGCCGGCGGCATCCGTCGTTTCAATGGTGACGGTGTAGACCCGGCCCGAGCCTTGGCCCGAACGCTCAGCGCGCAGATTGGCGGTCAAGTCACCCGTGATAACGATGTCCTGGACCGTGTTGCCATCGCTTGAACCATTGTCGGGCTCACTGCTGGTGATGGAAACAATCTTGCTGGTGACCTCACCCCCGGCGTCGGTGGCATCAACCGTGAACGAGAGCGCAACCATCTTATGGTTGGCGGGCCAGAGGGTGCCAACCGACGGGGTGGTCGCCGTAACTTCAGGAGCGGTGGTGTCTTGGACGACCACGTCAAACTCAATGGAAGCTTCATTACCGGCGGCATCGGTAGCAGTCGCGGTCACGACCGTGGTGCCAACCGGGAAGACGGAGCCGGATGGAATCGATGTCTCAACGGTGACTGAACCGTCGGTTTCATCAGAAGCGGAAATCGAGAAGTCGACTACGGCACCGTCCGGGCTGGTAGCTTCGACGGGCGCCAGCGTTTCGATGGATATAACCGGAGGAGTTGAGTCCAAACCTCCGGTGGCGGTGGTTTCGAATGACTCCGTCACTTCGTTACCCGCTGCATCCACTACCGTGAGGCTGACGTCAAAATCGCCGCCGGTGGTGTAAGTGTGCGTGCCGGTAACCAAGCCGGTGGCCGGATCAACCACGCCTTCTGAGGTCGTGCCATCACCCCAATCAAAGATCGCAGTGTGTTGGTCGCCCGAATTGACGTCGGTGATTTGGGCCGTGACGGTGAACTCTTCACCGACGACGATTTCGGCGGGAAGCTGTAAGTCGCCGACCGTGGGAGGACTGGAGATGCCGATGGCGAACAAGGCCAGTTCCGGAGCAGTGCCGGTGATGGTATTGTTCACTTCGTCCACCTCGATGGTAACGTCGATCCAGGTCTCGCTGGCTTCGTCGAAGTAGAACAACTTCAGATTGGCTTCATCTTCAGCTGCAACGGCGTCTTCCGTGTAGTCGATGGTGATGTCGACATAACCGTCAAAAGTGGCGGTGGTGCTGATGCTGTAATAAGCATTCACATCGTTGTTCACGATCGGGCTGAAGCCTGCCGGCAGAGCGGGACCCACCGGAAGTTGAGAAGCGGTGGAGACTCCAGCTTCGGTCACGTTATCAAAAACGAGTTCAATACCCGTGCCCGCCTCAACGGTCACGTCGGTGCCGACCGGAGTAGGCAGAGGCTCCTTCAGTTCGAGAGAGAAGTTACCGAAGCTCACGCGGGAGCCGTCGACGTAGCCGTAGGTTGACAGGTTATAAGTTCCCGGGACACCGACAATCCGCACGCGTTGGCGTGGCTTGGCGCCACCCGAAACAGACGCACTGATACTGAGTTGACGATTAGGTGCGCCATTCTCGTAAGTGGTGACCGAGCCGTTGATGTTGGCACTGGAGATCAGAATTTCTTCCGTGGCGCCGGCCGGCTCGATCACGTCGAAGGTGAGTTCGGTTTGGGTCGTATCAAAATCATAACTCCCCACCGTTACGGTTTCGCCACCATCAAATGTGCGGGTGTAGGGTTGGTATTCGTAGATACCCATCGCGTAGCTGAGGTAAACACCGGGCGTTGAGTTGTCATACCCATTGATATTGATCCGGTCGAATTTCCATTCACCGCTCGTGACTACGGCCGACAACTGCTTGGTGGATTGATCAAGCTGACCGTAGAGACTACGTGATTCGCTATATGTATTTGGGTTCGGGGCAGTCCAGCGACCTTGCACGTATCCACTACTGATGTTATCGAGACTGAGGAATCCCGTTGGATTGAGGTCAAACAACGCCATGCTGAGATTCTCAACATAATCGACCTGAGTGATCACACCTTCCTCTGCCACCGTATTGTTGCGATTGAAGTAAAGCTGGGAACCGGGGAAGTAGGCGTAGTTATAGAGACGGTAGTTACCGGGCAGGAGATTGGTAAATTCGTAGGAACCGTTGCCTTGGTAGCTTTGGGATCCGACGTTCGTATAGGAGGAATTATAGAGCTGAAGGCTTCCACGGGATGGCGTGGCGGCGCCGGTGAAATTGATATCCCCTTGAATCGCGCCGGCGGAAAACGCCGCGTCGAGTTCCCAGGTGGCAGTCGCTCCGGAGGCGGGAACATTTACGGTCTGCCGTGCCAACGTTTGCGCGGAGGAGTTTCCTTCGGTGTTGGTGACGGTGGCGCTACCGTAAACCGACACATTGGAGGCGGGTAAGGCCACTGCGTATCCGAGGTTTTATGAGTAGGAATTGAAGTTGCTCCAATCGGAACCACTGGAACTTGCGTTGGCCCGCAGAATTGAAACCACGTCCAAAGTGCCGTTGGTGACTTGCACATCCGCGAGCACGCGAGTGGAGCTCAGTGAAATGTTGTTGGTAACCTCCTCAGCCGAACCCACTGAAATTTGGGTGGGCAAATTTACCGGGATATAAGCGTAGGTGCCACTGGAGGCAGGCACTTCAGGATAAAGCGTGAAATTGAGTTTCCAGGTTTTTCCCGCCGGCACCGTTAGCGAATAAGTCGAACCGCTGAATGAAGCACTGGCAGAACCAGAACCGTCAGTCGCGTAGGCATTGATGTAGCCTTGCCTAAGCACCTCCGAAGAGAGCGAGATACTTCCGGTAATTTTTCCGGGAATGAGCTCCACGGTATCGGAAGCAATAGACAACAAGGGTGTTATCACGCTCAGCAAGAGCGCAGGGATTAGGTTTTTCATGGTTGAACGGGGAGTTGAGTGGTCGCCAGTCCATCCACAAATGGGAACGGCTAGGGTGTGATACCTAAATCAGGCGGAGCTTAGGCTCATAAATTCGCAATCTTATGCAACAATATAATCTTATAAGTAGCTCTTGGAAAAGATATAAATCCATTTAGGCCTATTATTCATACATGTGGGCTGGGTATTTAACCCTATTTTGAGGTTATAGATCGCCCAGCGCCTCAAAAGCCTGCTGGTCGGCCTGAGCTTGGGCGCGCCAGAGTTTCGCGTAGGCGCCGTCGGACTCGAGCAATTCGTCGTGCGTTCCTTTCTCGAGGATGCGGCCGTGGGCTAGCACCACGATTTGGTCGGCTCGGCGCACAGTCGAAAGACGGTGCGCGATCACCAGGGTCGTGCGCTCCTGCACGAGTGACCCGAGCGCCTGCTGGATGGCCGCTTCAGTGATCGTGTCCACGCTGGCGGTCGCTTCGTCCAGGATTACCAACGGTGGATTGCGTAGAATCACGCGGGCGATGGTGAGGCGCTGTTTTTCGCCCTGGGAAAGACGCACGCCGCGTTCGCCAATCTGCGTTTCAATCCCTTCCGGTAGGTTGTGCACAAACTCCCAGGCCGCGGCGGCTTTGAGCGCGGATTCAATTTCAGGGTCCGCCGCTCCGGGACGTGCCAACCGCAGGTTATCAGCGACGGTACCATTGAAGAGAAAAGGTTCCTGGGCGACGAGTCCGACTTGTTGGCGGAGATCCGTCAGGCCGAGCTCGCGCACATTCACGCCGCCAATGCTCACCCGACCCGACGTGACGTCGTAGTAGCGCAACATCAGGTTGGCCAAGGTGGTCTTGCCTGCGCCGGTGTGGCCGACTAGGGCCGTGACTTTTCCCGCCGGCAATTCGAGGTCGAAGCCCTCCATAATCGCCGGGCGATCCGGGTAGCCGTAACTGACGTTTTCGAATCGCACGGCGGGAACACCCTCGGGAAATGATTGCGGGTTCTCCGGCGGTTCGATCTCAAGCGGATGGTCCAAGATCTCAAATACCCGATCGCTGGACGCCTTGGCGGCCGCGAGCATTTGGTTGAGTTGGTTGAGCCGACTGACCGGTTCGTAAACCAATGCCGCGTAGGCGAAAAAGCTTACAAAATCACCAAAGGAAAACGCCCCTCCCGTGGCTTGGCTCTCCATCAAAAGGGCGCCGCCTACGCCCACCACCGCCACCGCGCCCAGGCTGCTCAGAAAATTTGTGCCCGGACCGTGCAGCGACCAGCGATACATTGCGCGCAGGGTCGTGTCCTGCACCTTGCGCGCCGCATCCCCGAAACGCCCGCGTTCCCGATCACCCAACGCAAAGGAACTGATCAAACGATGGCCGGAAATATTTTCCATCAACAGACCATTGAGTGCCCCCGCGGCATTGCGTGCATCGCGCCACAAGCGGCGACTGGCCTTAAAATGTAAGCGCCCGAGATAAATCACCAGCGGTAGCGGAGCCAGAACCATCGCGGCCAACAGCGGCTGCTGCACAAAAAGGATCGCGCTGATGCCGATCAACGTCATCAGACTCACGGTGCCCTGCTCCGTGCCATCAAGCAGCGCCCGCTCGACGTTTTGCACGTCTTCGATGACGCGGGAGGCAATCTCACCCGTCTGGCGTTTGTCATAATATCCGACGGGCAGGTCGAGTAGCCGGGAATGCAGGTCGCCGCGCAGATCGATGAGCACCTTCTGCTCAAGATTGTTGTTCACCCGAATACGCAGGGAGTTGAAAACATCGCGCAGAAAATAACAGCCCGTCAGGGCGGCAACGCCCCACAGGAGCAAATCCTTGCGCCCCTGCCCAATCACATCATCGACGATCCATTTGATGACCTGCGGAATTGAAACAAGGAACAGCGTGCTGCCGATCGCGAGAGCGAGCGTGAGCGCGAACAGCCCCTTGTAACGAAACAGATACGCAGCGACCCGCTTGAACGGATTCAGCGCCGGTTGAGCGGCCGTCCCGCCTTCTGCTTTCGCCGCCTGCGCGCGCAAGCCTTGTCCACCATGTCGAATCATCGGTTACACGGGGAACCCTCTGGCCCGCCCCGTCCAGCCGCGTTTTCGATTTGAACCTGATTTCCCAACGGCTTCCCGACTTACAGTGAAATGAGATTGGCGAGCAAACGGTAGGCGCCCGGCACGCCCGCGGGGAGTTCCCGAAAAAACGACAGGCCGGTGTAGACGAAGTAACCTTCCCCGAGAGGGGCCACGAGAAGACTGCCTTGGGTCTGTTCTTCACCCGGATCCGCCATGCCCAAGAGGGGGGTGTAGGCGGAATCCCATTGGTTGGGAAAATAGAGTCCCCGTTCCTGCACCCAACCGGAAAAGTCTTCCGATGTGATGGGATTGGGTCCAATCATCGCCGGATGCTCCCGGTCGAGCAACGTTACCGCCGCCGTTTCATCCGTGACGCGGTCACGACTCACCCGGAAGGGATAAGGACCCAGGTCACCCTGCGGCAATCCACTGGTCGTATTGTATTGCACCACCACGTTGCCGCCACCGCGAACGAAGTCCCAGAGGATTTCCCGATAACCCATCAGATCGGGCTGCGTATTGAAGGAACGAATACCGAGAACCACGGCGTCAAGATCCGCCAAACCCTCAGCGGTGAGGTCGGCTTTGGTCAATAGGCGCACTTGATACCCCATCAGGGTAAGTGCTTCCACCGTGGTATCCCCGGCTCCGGCCAAAAACCCGACCTGCTCGCCCCTAATTTTCAAATCGAAGCTCATCGCCGTCAGGGTGGCCGGCGGCTGCAGCATCTGCACTGGGATGTGGTCATAAGCGACCACCTGCGGCGTGCGGTTATACCGCCTCCCCGCCACCGTCGCGCTGACACCCAGTTTGACGGACTCGACGCGATCGGGCGCCGTCACGGAAAACGTAGCTTCCGCCTTATCTCCGGCTCCGCCCAAAGAAAATGACTGTTGGGACGGCGATACCTTCCAACCTTCGGACGCTTGCAGGCTGAACTCTCCTTTTAGGTCTGGTCGGGTCGCGGTCGCCCGGACGGTGACGGAGCGCGTTTCGCCAGGCACAAAGTGTTCCAGTTCCCGGACAAAACTTACGGCCACGGGCGGGATCACCCGCAACGTATCACGCAGCTCTCCGCGCACGCGATCCCGGATGACCTCCTCAGGCGCCACCGTTACCGAAAGGTCCTGTCCCCCGACCATGAAGTCATATCGCAACGGATAAGCGGCCTGGTTTTCCGGAGAGCCAATCAGAGATTTATCGGCCACCTGAGCCATACCCGCCGTGCTGGGGAGTTCCAACCAATAGGGATGGGTAAGCGCGGTATCCAACGGGAGACTACGCGTGGCTGAAACTGATTCGTTTTGGTTCACCCCGAGCGCACGGCCCACCGCCTGACGTTCATTATCAGCCAAATAGTGGATCCCCTGCCAAACCACCTCCACCGCAGCAACTTCACGCTGCACAACCCGGTGGGAAATTTCGAGCTCTTCCCCGGGTGCGATTTGGGCATCCGAAACCATGGCTTCGGCATACAACCCGAGGCTTGCGATCAGAATTCGGTCCAACTGAGACTTTTTCTCCGCCACGACTACATCACCGGCTGGCAGGTCGGCCATGGCCGTGCGCACGTTCAGTAAAGCGGGGACCGAATCACCGGGACGAAGCGGATTATACGCTGCAATGATTGCATCCAATTGATCGGCAATTTTTTGTCCGCCTTTGAGCTCCGCCCAGCGATCAGGAATTCCATCCATCAAGTCCGTCGATGCCGGTTCCCCTTTCAAATGAACGAATTGCTCTTGCGCGCTGCCGCGGGTGCCCACGGCCCCAAAACCTTGGCTGCGATGCTCTGATCGGGAGCGGGCGGCGATCTCACCAAAGGACTCGCCGCGCACGGCATTGTAGCCCCCGACATCGATCGACAAGGCATCGGGCCAACTGCTCCCCACCCTGCTCCACGCGTTCCAAACGACCCGCTGAGGTTGCCATGGCTCAAGATGGCCCAACTCATCCGCAAACGCGTTCGGATCACCCGCCAAAGGAAATGCCTGGATTGCCAATACCGCGGACCCGGTATGGTGACCGTGCGTGCCCCCGCGGTTGGGTGAAAATCGCGTCACAATCACGTCGGGCCGAAATTGCCGAATCACGCGCACCACATCGGACAACACCTCTTCGCGATACCAGACCGTCAGCGCCTCTTCCGCGCTTTTGGAATATCCAAAGTCATTGGCGCGGGAAAAGAACTGCCGCCCACCGTCAATCCGGCGCGCCGCCAATAATTCCTGCGTGCGAATTACACCCAGCGCGTCGCGCAATTCCGGACCGATGAGATTTTGGCCGCCATCACCACGGGTGAGCGAGAGATAACCGGTCGCGTAGTGGCGCCCGTTGGCCAGATAGGAGATGAGGCGCGTATTTTCATCGTCGGGATGCGCCGCCATATACAGCACTCGTCCGGTTTCGCGCAGGCGTTGCAGCTCTTCCAGAATTGAACCGGCACTCGGCGGAGCGAGCTGCGCGTGACCCATCGTGCCCAGCAGGACCAACGGTACTAACAGACGAGTAAGCGAGGAGAGTGGGAGTAAATACACGGGGAAGGTGAAAGGGGTGAAACGCCCAATCTATTCCCTGATGATCATCACGCAATCCCGCGTCCGAATTACCACCTCTATTCCTCCGGGGTGAAGAGCTCTTCAATCGGTTTGGCAAAAACCTCGGCGATCTTGAACGCCAATGGCAGACTCGGATCATATTTACCCGTCTCGATGGCGTTGATCGTTTGCCGGGAAACACCCAATTGTAGTGCCAAGGCTCCCTGTGACCAGGAACGTTGGGTGCGCAATTCTCGCAGTTGATTTTTCATCGATAACGGGCCGTGGCTTCGGCTACACCGACACACCAGAAGAGGAAGACCGCCATGTAGGCCCCTCCCAGTTCCAGACCATGTGGGTAGTTCTCAAAGCCGATGCCATTGGCATTCAGCACATTCATTGCCGTGCTCACGATCACGGTGCCCCCCAAAGCGACCGCCCACGCTTCGAGTTGAATCCGGCGCTGCAGCTCATCGAGCGATTTGAAGGTGCCCCACAGTACCCGGAGATAAACCAGACCCGGAAGCAGGGGCAGCAGAGTCACGGCCACCCGCATTTTGGGATCCCACGCCTGATTCTCTCGCACGAGATACAGGGTGATCAAATAAGTCACCGTGGTGATGAACAACCAGCCGTTGTTTTTACCGCTCGCTTAAAATTTGCAGCCCGCGTTTCGCGAGGCTCCAGACAAGATTCGTTTTCAATTTGCATGAAATGACATGTAAAGGAAACTTGTCATATGTAAAGTGTGCTTTACATATTTTATGTCATCCTCTGCAAAGCATCTCCGACCAATCCAAATTCTCCGAGGGCCCGCTTGAAATTATCCGTGTCTATCCGGATAGATCCGTGGTTAATTTCTCCGCTTGGAAAACGAATGTCATTTTTCGCCGGATCGGGTGCACCGCTACTCACTGATTCATCGGTTTAACCCGCTCATGGGCGGGAACCGTCTGATGTTATGGATCGGGCTCAACCCGAGCACGGCCGACGAACAAAAACTCGACCCTACTCTCACCCGCATCGCCCGGTTTTCTGAACGTGAGGGCATGGATGGATTTTGGATGGGCAACCTGTTCGGCATGCGAGCGACCGACCCGAAGGTGATGAAGGCCGCCCCCGACCCGGCTGGTCCCGAGAATGACGCCGCCCTCCTCGAAGCGGCGGCAAAATGCGAAAAGGTGGTCGCAGCTTGGGGCGTGCACGGCGAATTCCTCGACCGTGCGAATCACACCATCAAGCTACTCGCCGACTATGATCTATGGTGCGTGGGCCAAACCAAAGACGGCCATCCGCGCCACCCCCTCTACGTGCGCGCCGATCAACCGCTGGTGCGGTGGAAGCCGTGATTTGGCGACTAAGCGTAGTTGATCACTCTTAATCCCGGCACCCGGGTAAAGTGGGCCACATTGCGGGTCAGCAATGGCATTTCGTGGGCTAAGGCCGCGGCCGCAATCCAAGTATCGTTGGGGCCTATTGGTCGTCCTGTTTGTCTCAGGATTTTACTCAATCTCCCATAGCTTTCAGATACTTTCCGATCGATCGGAGAGGTGGAATCGGGAAAGATCACGATTCCCATTTGCTAGGCTCAGGCAGGTCTTCCTCCTGCGCACGATCCAAGTAGGCAATCTGTTCGTCGGTAAGAGGGTCCGTATTGTTTCGAAGCCACTCAGCCAATGCTCCCGCCGTGCCCTTTTTTCGCGCCCATGAGGCCGACGGTGTAGCCATGATCGCGGAGGAAGCGTGTCGCACGAGCGATGATGATGAGCAGGATCACCAGATTCAAAAATGGGATCACCATGCCCATGGCCATCAGCACGATCAGCACCAGGCTGATGTCCAGGCCGCGCGACATGCGCACGATGCCGAATACCGCCAGCACGATTGCCACCAGAATGAGCACCGCTCGAATCGAGGCTGCTTGCGGGACCAACAACAGCGGCACCGTGATAAGATTCAACAGAATCGCCCAAACGGCAAAACGCTGCCCGGAACACACCTGTTCCGCGCGCGCGGCTTCGTTTTCGGTATCCGGATTCATGCGATCGACGATGCGAAAGGGTCAGGTCGGAAAAAGTGAATTGGCATTACACGTTTTAACGACACTGACCCTGGCGGTTATTTCGACGGCTTGATGCGAACGAGGAGGTCCTTGCTTTCGACCGTATCGCCGACTTCGACCGTGACCTCGCTGACCACACCGTCGCATGGCGCGTAAACCGTGGTCTGCATCTTCATCGCTTCCATCAGGAGGATCTTTTCACCCTTCTTGACCTTGCCACCCACGGTTGCGGCGAGCGATGCGATGAGGCCGGGAATCGGGGCGCCGACCTGACTGCTGTCAGCCGTATCGGCCTTGGCGCGGGACTTGGTCGAGGCGGTAACACTCTTGTCGGTGATCACCACGTCGCGGGCAATACCGTTGAGCTCGTAGCTGACGATACACTTTCCGTCCTTATCGGCCTCGCCGATACTGATGAGCTGGATGATCAACGTTTTGCCTTGTTCGATCTCGACGGAAATTTCTTCGCCCGGCTGGAGGCCGTAGAAGAACGTCGAGCTCGGCAAAACACTCACGTCGCCATACTGACGGCGGTGCTTCCGGTAGGTTTCATGCACCTGCGGATACATGAGGTGGGAGAAGAGTTCGTCGTCGGTCGGCTCGGTCTTGAGCTTGGCCGCCAAATCGCGGCGTAGTTCGGCCATGCCGCGGGCGATCGCTTTTTCGCGAGCCGCTTTGGAGCGTTTGTCCTTCTTCTTGGCGTTGCGCAGCGCAGCGGCGTAACGGGTGCGGGCCAGCTTGTGTTTTTCCGGACCAAGCACCGCCTTGGAGAGCGCGATGGGCCAACCGCCATCAGGCCAACCGAGGCCGCCGGTGAGCATATCGATCACGCTTTCCGGATACGGCATGCTGCCGGGCTCGAGATTCACGACATCCGCCGCCTTCACCCCGCGGGAGAACAGGAAGAGCGCCATGTCGCCGACCACCTTGGAGGACGGAGTCACCTTCACGATGTCGCCGAAGAGTTCGTTGACCTCCGCGTAGGTGCGGGCGATTTCGGACCAGCGATGCCCGACCCCCATGGAGTTGGCTTGCTCCTTGAGGTTGGTGAATTGACCACCCGGCATTTCGTGCAAGTAGACATCGGCCGAACCGCTCTTCGGAGCCGTATCAAACGGCGTGTAGATGGGCCGCACTTGCTCCCAATAATCGGAGAAACGATCGAGTTGATCGCGATCGAGTTTGGTATCACGCGGGGTGCCCTGGAGGGCGGCGACAATCGAATTGAGGTTGGGTTGCGAGGTGCTGCCACTCATGGAGGCCAACGCCAGATCGACCACGTCCACACCGGCATCGGAAGCGCGCAAAATGGAACCGGCGTTGATGCCGCTGGTGTCGTGCGTGTGAAAATGAATCGGCAAACCGATTTCGTTGCGCAGCGTCTTCACCAGTTTCTGCGCGGCATAGGGACGGCAAAGACCCGCCATGTCCTTGATGGCGATCATATGAGCGCCCATTTTCTCAAGTTCTTTGGCGAGGCGGACGTAATATTTCAGATCATACTTATCGCGCTTCGGATCGAGAATGTCCCCGGTGTAACAGAGCGTGCCTTCGCAAATCGCATGGGTATCGCGCGCGGCCTCCATCGCCACCCGCAAGCTCGGCAGATAATTTAGGGAATCGAAGATACGGAAAATATCCATGCCGCTGGCGGCGGCGTGTTTGACGAAGCCTGCCACCACGTGATCCGGGTAGTTCGTATAGCCCACGGCGTTCGCGCCGCGCAGGAGCATTTGGAAACAGATGTTGGGCACTTTGGCGCGAAGCTGACGGAGTCGGTCCCACGGGTCCTCATTGAGGAAACGCATGGCGGTGTCGAAGGTCGCACCACCCCACATCTCGAGTGAATAGAGGCCGGGGACATCGTGGGCCAAAGCCGAGGCACTGGCCAACATGTCGAATGTGCGCACCCGGGTCGCCATCAACGATTGATGGGCATCACGGAACGTGGTGTCGGTCACGAGCAGGCGCTTCTGTTTGCGGGTCCACTCCGCAAATTTTTCAGGACCCAGCTCCAACAGTTTCTGGCGGGTTCCGGCGGGAGGCTCCTTGCGGCGATTGTAAGGCGGCGCCACCGGCGTCGGGAACGATGCGGCGGGCTTGTAGCCCTTGGCGTGCGGGTTGCCGTTGACGACCACTTCGCCGATGAAGTTGAGCATGCGGGTCGCCCGGTCGCGGCGACGTTTGAAGCGGAAGAGTTCCGGGGTCGTATCGATCAACGTCGTGGTAGCCTGGCCGGTGCGGAAGGTCGGATGGTCGACCACATTCTCGAGAAAAGGGATGTTCGTTTTGACGCCGCGAATACGATACTCCGCGAGCGCGCGGTGCATGCGGGCCATGGCGATTTCGTAGGTCGGTCCGTAGGCGACCAACTTCGCCAACATCGAATCGTAAAACGGGGTGATCACCGCCCCGGAGAATCCCATGCCGCCATCAATACGGATGCCAAGACCTCCGGGGGAGCGGTAGGCCATGAGGCGCCCGTAGTCGGGCATGAATTTGTTTTCCGGGTCTTCCGTAGTGACCCGGGACTGGAGGGCGTAGCCATTACGCGGAATATCCGCTTGTTGCGGCATACCAACCTCCGGGGAATGCAGGGAATGGCCTTGAGCGATGAGTAACTGGGCGCGCACCAGATCGAGACCGGTCACGACTTCTGTCACTGTATGTTCAACTTGAATACGCGGGTTCATTTCGATGAAGAACCACTCGTGGCGATCCAAATCGTAGAGAAACTCTACCGTGCCCGCGTTGTCGTATTTGATGGAACGGGCGAGATCGGCGGCGGCTTCGCAGAGCTCCGTCACCACGTTCTCCGGCAGGCCGTAACTCGGCGCCACCTCGATAACCTTCTGGTGACGACGTTGCACCGAACAATCACGCTCGTGTAGGTGAATGACATTGCCGTGCTTATCACCGAGAATCTGCACCTCGATGTGTTTGGCGTTCTGAATATATTTCTCGAGGAAGACCGCGGAGTTACCAAACGCGCGTTCCGCTTCGCCTTGAGCTTCGTCCAGGAGCGGCTCGAGTTCGGCGGCCGTTTTGACAATACGCATGCCCCGACCGCCGCCGCCAAACGCAGCCTTGATGATCAGCGGGAACCCGATCTGCTTCGCGATTTTCTTGGCCTCTTTGCGATCACTGACCGGATCCTCGGTGCCGGGCAAAACCGGCACGCCCACTTTTTGAGCCATGGCGCGAGCGGCGGTTTTGTCGCCCATGTTGTCGAGCAGGTCGGGACGGGGGCCGACCCACACAATGCCGGCGTCTTCACACGCCCGGGCGAAGTCGGGGTTTTCGGAAAGAAATCCGTAACCCGGGTGAATCGCATCTACGCCATTTTCGGTGGCGATACCAATCACGCTTTCAATATCAAGATAAGCGGCAACCGGTCTCCTGCCCACGCCGACTTGGTAAGCTTCGTCGGCTTTGAAGCGGTGAATGCAGAAGCGGTCTTCCTGCGCGAATACGCCGACCGTGCGCAACCCCAGCTCATTTCCCGCCCGGAAAATGCGAACGGCGATTTCAGATCGATTGGCGGCCATCAATTTGGCGACCGGGCGGATGGTGGGAGCGGAAGTTTTTTTCATAACGGAAAAGTCGAGATTCTCAGAAAGAGGGCCTGGCAGCGAAGCACTCCTAACGATAGCCGCAAGGACTTCCCGCATTTACCTCCCAAATTACCCATTTTTAAGCCATTTTTTGCCGTGTCAACTTAACTGTTGACATATCATCAATTGGTTAGTCATCAAAATACATGGTTTCTGAATCTGCCATTGAACTCGTGGTAAACACCGTGAGCGCAAGCAACGCCTTGCTTCGCGCCAGCCGCAAAGTGTTCCGTCCGTTTGGACTCTCCGAGGCTCAGTTTGATGTCCTGCAAGTATTGCAGGATAACGATGATCAGCTTTCGCAACGCGAGCTGAGCGACATTCTGATCGTCGATCGGTCCAACATTACCGGTCTGATCGATCGGATGGAGAAAGCCGAGTGGGTGAAACGTCAATCGGTGCCGGGTGACCGCCGCGCCTACCGCGTCGCGCTCACGCCGGAAGGACGCCGACTTTGGCGCCAGGCCTACACCGCTTATGTTCAGGCGATCGCCCGGGTGACCGTGAATTTAACCCCGGCCCAGATGAGAGCCGTGTCCACCGCCCTTCCGGTTTTGGAACGCAGCGCCCGGGCGCTGGAACTGGAGTTGGCGGCCGCCGAGTAAATCCGCCGCCCCCATTATTAACCCCACCCCGCTATGTCCTCTCCTCCCGATCTCTCCTCACGCGTTAGCGGGCTCGAAACCGAACTCGCTACGCTCCGCAAGCGAGTAGCATGGTTGGAAGCGCATGTCGGCGAGGCCCCGAAAGACGATCATGTCGCTGAGTCCACCTCTGCTGAGAAATCGCCCGAGGCAATTTCACCCGCTCCGCCACCGATCCCCGCTGTGATCGCTCCGCCGCCGTCGATCCCGCCTGCCATACCGGCAACCCCGCCGCCCTTGCCCAAGACGTCTCGCTGGAGTGAGCTCTTGGAAGCTGCCAACTTAAAACCGCCCCGGGTGGGTGAAAGTGGCGAAGCTCAAATCGGCGGGTGGTGGGCCACGCGCATCGGCGCGTTGCTGGCCGTTATTGGGGTCGTGTTTTTTGGCGTTTACGTTTCAGCCCATACGGCGCCTTGGGTGCGTTGGGTAGAACTGGCCGTCATTGCCTTGGGTGTCACTGCAGCGGGCGGTTGGCTTGAACGCAAATTGCTGCGGGTCGGCCCGGTAATCACCGGGGCCGGTCATGCATTGCTCTTCTTCACCGCCTTCGCGGGCTACGCGGTCGACCCGGTCAAAGTCGTCGACTCCTCTTGGCTCGCCGCCCTGCTGCAAGCCGGCGCGGTCGCCTACATCGGGTGGTCGGGTTGGCGGCGCAATTCACCCACGACCGTCACGATGGGCGTGCTGCTGGGATACGTGTCCGCGTTCTTTGCGGTGGTGGACGATTTTCACAACATGGCGGCGATTGCGGGATTGTTGCTGGCGACCACCGCCGTGGTCCTGTGCCGACAGCGTGACTGGCGCGTGCCGGTCTATTTCAGTGTAGTCCTCACGCCCGTCCTGACCATGGCGCGGATCATCGCGGAACGGAACAATCTGGATCCGTTTCACCTCTACGGTTTGGTTCTCGCAGGATTCGTGCTGCATTTCTCGCTGGCATATTTCTCGATTCAACGGGACGGCGAATTGTCAAAACGCTGGCGTCGTTTCCAGACCGTCAACATCTCCCTGAGTCTCTTGGCAGGATTGGTCGCCACCGGGTTCGTAACGGATTACGTTTCGGTAGCGGGATACTTCGCGGGAGCCGGGATCATTTTACTCGGCCTCCCCGTTTGGGTCGCCCTCAAGATCCCGGGCGACCGCTTCGAGGACACCCTGGCCGTGAAAACGGCATCCCTGTTTGCGCTCGCGGCGATGACGCATTGGGACGCGCGCACGCTATGGATCGCCCTGCTGGTGGAAACGGTCGTCTTGGTGGCAGCCGCGCATCGATCGGGTCGCAACGCGCTCCGTTTCACGGCGCTCGGGGTCTGGTTGGTCTCACTGGGATTCTTTGCCCAGGATGCAATCGGCCTGCATCGTGACATCATTTCGCCCGACGGACTCGCGGCCTTGATCTACGTTTTGGCAAGTGTCGTGGCTTTTGATTTTCTGACCCGGCAATGGCGGGCGGCACCAGATGCTCCCTCCACGATCGATTGGTTCTTGGGAGCATTGGCGGCGGTGCCCCTGTGGCTGCTTTGCTCGGATAGTTTCGAGCAAAGTTGGGCCCCGCTCGGCGCGACCGCGTTCACGCTGGGGCTGGGCGGACTCGCCGTGCTGAGAAAGTCTCGCACGGTTATGCCCGGGGTATTGGTCGCGTTCGTAACCGCACATCTCTCGATCCAGTTTTTCAACGAACGCATGTTTGAGAGTAGCTGGCTTTGGGCGGGGGCGATTCCGCTCGGTATCGGAACGCTCGCGGCGGGCGCCTGGACTGCGAAGCGCCGGCAATTGAGTGCGACCATCAATGAGACCCGCACCCATCTCTTGGGCACCGGACTCGTAGTGCTCGGTGCCGCCGAGTTGACGGGGGCATTCCTGCAACTCCTGTCCATCGAGCAGGCTTTGATCGGCACCGCGGTTTTAGCGGTGGGACTAACGTCCGGGGGAACGCGTCTGCCCTCCCCGTCCTTTGCCCTAGGTGGTATGGTGAGTCTGGCCACGGGCAGTTTCTTGCTGTTGGTGCATGCGCCTTTCGCGGTCGACGATGTCGCTGGAACGATAAGCATGAAGTTGATGGCACTCGCCGTGCCGGTGCTATGGATCATCGGCAACCGACATGAGAACCCAGAGCCCATGCGCCGTGGTCATGCGTTGGTCGCACTGGTGGGCGTGCCCCTCGTGTTCAGCGCGATCGGAGAGGTGTCCGCGCTGGTCTTGGCGATTTCACTCACGGCAATCGGAGCAATCTTCAGCGTGATCGCTTACCTTTGCCGGGTGCGGGCTGCCTACTTCGCGTCCAGTTTGATCGGGTGGATTGGGCTACTATCTCTCTTCGGTGGAAATTGGATGTCGGGGGATGCCGCGCTGCTTTCGCTCGCCGGGGTGGCGGTTTTGATTCTCGCCATCGCACTCCAACCTCTGGTGGCCAAAAGATATGATTCTCAAATCACACCTCGGGCTCTGAAAGGGTGGACGTTTGTTCATGTTCTGGTGGCGGCGAGTGCTATCACCACCGTCGCGCTGGACAACCAGGCGGTGTGGCAGGACTACGGCTCGGTAGTATGG
>CBFHXU010000010.1:26271-41929 GCA_965659875.1 uncultured Opitutaceae bacterium | reverse complement strand
AGCCCGGAGAAGTATCACACGACATTCAGCGGGCGAGTTATTTGATCTCAGCCAATCTCGCTTCTCCGTCCCATCGGATGAAAGGACCGGGCACCATGGAGCAATGGTTTGAGGAAAATTTTCGACCCGTCAAAGCACCGTATCGCTATGGTGACATTCTGACCTTCAGTCACTCAATGGACCAAATACTGGACTACGCCTGCGCGTTCATTGGAGCCGATGTGATCTTCGCCCGCGACCCTGTGGGGCTTGGCCTGTGGCGATTCATGCGCGAGAAGGAGATTCTTGGCCGAAACCCCCATTTCAGCGGCGGCTCGTTCGAAGGACTACGTTATACCCCGGTCCCGGATCCGGTAAAAAATACATCTCCGAACGATCGCTAAGATTCCCACTACAATGGGTTGTTCGACGTGCGGTTGGCATTCAACTTGGAGTCGCGGTCATGTGGAATTGGTTCAAGAAGGCCGATGAACCGGAATTTGCGCGGCGCTATCGGGAAAACACGCCGCGCAAGATCAACCGGAAGACTCCGGCCACCGAGCTCCAATTCATCGCCCTCGATGCGGAAACCACCGGCTTTGACGTCGACACGGATCGCCTGCTCAGCATCGCGGTGGTGCCGATCATCGCCGGCAAACTCGATATCGAGGGACGGCGCACCTGGCTCGTGCAACAGACGGCCTCACCCAACAACGAAGCCGTTAAAATTCACGGAATCGCACCGGCAGAATCAGCACAGGGAATTCCGGAGAACACGGTTTTGGCGGAATTGCTCGGCGTTATTGCGGGGAAAATCATCGTGGGACACCATATCGGTTTCGATGTCGGGGTAATCGGAGCAGCGTTAAAACGTCATTGGGGAGTCAGTCTGCGCAATCGGCTCGTGGATACCGCATTGATGTCGATGCGCCACATCGACGCATTTCACCGCACCGGCTATGCTAATCAGCGCCCACCGAGCCTGGATGAAGTCTGCCAACACGCCGGACTGCCCGTCATGGGGCGTCATACCGCCAGCGGGGATGCATTTACCACTGGACAACTGTTCCTGTGGCTGTGCGGACGACAACGCGTGCGATTTAAACGAGAGCTGACGGCCGGAGATTTCTAATCCCGCCGATAAATAATGAGGGGGGAACGCGGCCCGCGGCGTAATACCCCACATGAAACCGCTCTTCGCGCTGATTATTTCCGCCCTCTTCACTCTTTCACTGGTAGCCAAGCACCACGAAACACACGAGGACAGCTATCCGCTTTCCGTCTGCGTCGTTTCGGGAGAAGACCTCGGATCCATGGGTGATCCGGTCTCCTACTGGTATAAACAAGACGGCAAACCCGATCGCGAAGTCCGGTTCTGCTGCAGTAACTGCGAAGGTCGATTCGAAGCGGATCCCGCGAAATACCTCGCGAAACTCGATGCCGCCACCGCCGGATCAGCAGCCTGCTGCACCGAAAAAACCTGCTGCGACGGAGACGTGTGTGCGGACTGCGCCAATGGCACATGTGAGAAACCTTGTTGCAGTGACGGCACGTGCGCGGAGTGCGCCAAAAGTGACTGAATAGTTTCGACCCCCCGGTCATGAATCCCCGCAACTTTACGCTGATGGCAGTGGTCGCGCTCGCCGCAGCCGGGGGCGGATATTGGCTGGGTAAACCTGCCGCGTCTCCCCATCACCAAACTACTGCAACTCAGGGCGAACGGGTAGTAGACTACTATCAAAGTCCGATGCATCCTTGGATCGTTTCGGACGAGCCGGGCCGCTGCACCATCTGCGGGATGGAATTGGTTGCCGTCTACGTCGGTGAATCGGGAGCAGCAATGGGCGAGACCGTCCAACTCTCGGAATCGTCCGCCTCGGTAATTGGCGTCGCCACGGCTCCGGTGCAAAAACGTGAGCTTCAAAGGCGCCTCCGGGTGAACGGGATTTTAGAAATCGACCATACGCGCCATCGCGTTCTTTCCGCCCGAGTGCCCGGACGCATCGAAGAACTATTCGTCGACCAAGTCGGCATCCACGTCGACGCTGACGAACCGTTGGTCACACTCTACAGCCCATCCATGCTGACCGCACAGCGCATCTACGTGGAACGACGCGTCGCGGGCCCAGGAGCCTTTTCCGCATCGCAAGTCGCCGAAGCACGCGAACGTTTACTTGATCTGGGGGCAACAGCAGCCGATCTGGATCGGCTCGACGAAACGCGTCAACCCGACGCGACCGTCACCCTGCGCGCACCGTTCGCCGGCACCGTCACCAGCCGGGGAGACCGCGCCTATATCGGACAATATGTGGAGGAGTCGGATACGTTGTTCGAGATCGGAGACCTCGCGTCATTGTGGTTCGTTTTTAATGCCTATGAAACCGATCTGACCCATCTCGCGATCGGTCAGTCGGTGACCATCGCGTCCCCGGGCTCCCATCACGCCGCCACGGTTGCTCCAATCGCATTCATTGATCCGAACCTGAATCCGATGACTCAGACCGCGCGGGCCCGGGTCGTCATCCCCAATGCGGACCATCAATGGCGGCACATGCAGACCGCGAGTGCGGAGGTGCAACTGTCACTCGGCGAACACCTCACCGTACCGCGTAGTGCGGTTCTCTTCACTCGGGATGAACCTCTCGTATTTGTCGAAGTGGCCGCTCAAACCTACCAACCGCGTTCGCTCACGCTGGGCGTCGCGGGTGACCATGCCTACGCCGTGGTCGACGGACTGCAGGCAGGAGAACGGGTGGTCAGTCGGGCGGCATTGATGATCGAGGGGCAAGCGCAACTCATGGCTCCCCCCAAATCGATGGACAGCGATTCCCACGGCATGGCCATGAGCCACGACATCACAACCGACATTGCCAAGTTGAGCCCCTTCGTGATCGCAACCGCCCATGCCGCCGAAGCGCTGGCTGCCGATGATCTGAACGCCTACATCGAATCGCTGCCGGCGTTACATGAAGCGTGGGGCGACTACGTCGAGCAAACTCCGGACGCCCCCGACGGGCCGCTCGACGAACTCGTCAACCAACTCACCGACGGACCCACAATCAAGGATGCCCGCGACGCGTTCGAACCCTTCAGTACCGCGGTGGCCGACCTCACCAAACAGGCCGGCCTGCACGAATCCGGCGCGGTCCACATTTTCCAATGTCCCATGTCGCCCGTCCTCGGCAAAGGCCGGTGGGTTCAAATCGGCGACCAGCTCCGCAATCCATTCTTCGGCTCCGGCATGCTGAGTTGCGGCTCGCCGATCAAATAGTTCCCACATTACCACCATGATCGACCGCCTCGTTAACTGGTCGCTGGATAACCGTTTTCTGGTGATCTGCGGATTCCTCGCTCTCTGCGGGTGGGGCGTCGTGGCCTTACAGCGGGTGCCGATCGACGCGATTCCCGATCTCTCCGAGAACCAGGTGATCGTCTACGCGGACTGGCCGGGTCGCTCCCCCCAGGAGGTCGAAGATCAGATCACCTATCCCCTTTCGGTTAACCTCCAGGCCTTGGCCGGAGTGCGCACCGTTCGGGCCAATTCCATGTTCGGGTTCTCATTTCTCACGGTCGTATTCGACGACGAGACCGACAATTATTTCGCCCGAACCCGCGTTCTCGAACGTCTCAACACCCTGCAGGACGAACTGCCTGATGGCATCAGTGCCCGGCTGGGGCCGGATGCAACCGGGCTGGGCTGGATCTATCAATACTACCTCGAAGATCAGTCCGGGGAACTCGACCTGGGTGAGTTGCGCACGCTGCAAGATGACTTCATCCGGCGCGAGTTGTCATCGGTTTCAGGGGTAGCGGAAGTCGCGTCGATCGGCGGTTTCGTACGCCAGTTTCAAGTGGAGGTTTCCTCGCTCAAACTTCGCCAGTATCAAGCCACTCTGGCTCAAGTCATCGACGCAGTTTCGGCGGCCAACCTCAACGTCGGCGGCAAAACGATCGAGGAAAACGGCAGCGAATTCGTGGTGCGCGGCATCGGGTTAATCGAATCCGAAGCCGATTTGGAATCCGTGGTCGTGCAAGCCCGCGCGGGCAATCCACTCCTGTTAAGTCAACTCGCCGAAGTGCGCATCGGCGGCGACTTCCGGCGCGGCACGCTCGATGTGAATGGTCGCGAAGTGGTGGGCGGCATCGTGGTCATGCGCTACGGTGCCAACGCCTACGAAGTCATCCGCGAGATAAAGTCACGGATCGCGCAAATCTCCTCCGCCCTGCCAGACGGTCTCACCATCAAACCGTTCTATGATCGCAGCACCTTGATCGACCGGGCCATCGACACCCTCAAGTCGGCCCTCACCGAGGAGATCATACTGGTGACGCTGGCGCACATTCTGTTTCTTTTTCACTTCCGCAGCATCCTGATAGTGACGCTGCCGTTGCCGGCCTCGATTCTGATTTCGTTCATTCTCATGGACCGCTTCGGGATCCCGTCACACATCATGTCGTTGACCGGTATCGCCATCTCCATCGGCGTGCTGGTTGATGCCGGCATCGTGATGACCGAAAATGTCATCCGGCATTGCGAACAGGCCGCGGCCAAAAATGGCGAGCGACTGACCGGCCCGCGCATTCTCCAACTCACCCGGGAGGCCGCCCGCCAAGTCGCGCGACCGATCACGTTCTCGATGGCGATCATCATCCTGGCCTTCGTGCCGGTGTTCTTGCTGGGCGGACAAGAAGGTAAACTGTTCCACCCCCTCGCCTTCACCAAAACATTCGCACTGATCGGCGCGACCGTGCTGGCCCTCACGATTGTCCCGGTCGCGTGTTCCCTCCTGGTGCGCGGCCGATTCAAACAGGAAAAAGGCAATCTTGTGATTCGGGTCCTACTGGGAATCTACGAGCCGATTCTTCGTTGGGCTCTGCGGCAACCAGGTATAGTATTGGTTTCGGCCGGCGTATTGCTCCTCAGCGCCATAGTATTGGCCTGGGGTCTGCCACGTTCTTGGCAGGACGCCATCGATTCCTCTTCTCCTCTCGCCAAAGTGAGTCGTGGCATGGGCACTGAATTCATGCCTCCGCTGGAGGAAGGCGACCTCTTGTTCATGCCTGTCCTGTTGCCCGCTACTTCACTCAGTGAAGTAAAACGTATCATGGCATGGCAGGACACCGTGATGAGCCAGCACCCGGAGGTGGTGCGGGTCGCCGGAAAATTGGGCCGCGCCGACACCGCCACGGATCCGGCGCCCGTTGAGATGATCGAAACCACCATCATGCTGCGACCGGTCGAAGAATGGAGGCCGGGGGTCACCAAGAGTCAGATTATCGAGGAACTCACGGAGCAGCTCAAACAGGTCCCGGGCTATGTGCCTGGTTTTCTCATGCCAATTGAGAATCGCATCCTGATGACCAGCACAGGAATTCGCGCGCAGGTCGGCGTAAAACTTTTTGGCGATGACCTCGGCATCCTGCAAACCAAGGCGTTTGAACTCGAGAAAATCGTAGCTTCCATTCCCGGCGCCGTCGGCGTGGCTCCATCCCGTGTGCAAGGAAAGCCTTACCTCGAAATCAGGCTCAATCGACCGGAGATGGCGCGCTACGGACTCAGTGCCCGGCAGGTGCTCATGCTGGTCGAATCCGGGATGGGAGGTTCCACGACAGGTACGTCCATTCTCGGTCGCGAACGTCGTCCGATTCAGGTGCGACTCGATAGCACTGACCGAGCCGACATTGAGCGTCTCGGCGATCTCACCCTCGAAACGCCGAGCGGCGCCATGGTACGGTTGACGCAAGTAGCGGAGATCGTGCGCACGTTGGGACCCACCGAAATTGCTTCCGAAAACGGCCGCCTGCGGGTCTTTGTGCAGGCCAATGTAGTGGGCCGGGATCTGGGTGGATTCGTAGAAGAGTTGAAGGAACAAGTCGCGCAGCGATTCGAACCGGATCCGGGCATGACGCTCGCTTTTTCCGGTCAATTCGAGAATCAGATCCGCGCCCGCCAAACCCTGCAATGGGTCGTTCCGATCGTGCTCGTCGTCATCTTTTTGCTGTTGTTCATGACGTTCCATAGTGTGGTCGAGGCGGCCCACGTTATTCTGGTCGTGCCGTTCGCGCTCACCGGGGGTGTCTTCCTGCAGTGGATACTGGGTTACAATTTCAGTGTCGCCGTTTGGGTCGGATACATCGCCCTATTTGGCACCGCGATTCAAACGGGAGTGGTGATGGTGACTTACCTCAACGAAGCGGTGGATCAGGCGCGGAATAAAATAAACCGAGAGCTCACCTCCACGGAACTCACCGAGGCCGTGGTCGACGGAGCCAAACTGCGACTGCGCCCGAAGGTCATGACGGTTGTCACCACGGTGGCCTCATTGACCCCGCTATTCTGGCTCGACCGCAGTGGGGTGGAAGTCATGCGCCCCATCGCCGCTCCCGTCGTTGGCGGCATGATATCCAGCTTGCTGCACATCCTGATCGTTACCCCGGTAATCTTCCTCTGGCTCCGCCGGCGAAAACTAAACGAGGAGAACTAGAACAAAACCGCCCCGGCCAGCGCGCCTACCCCGACCAAGGCCCAGACGGGAAACTTGGTGAATTTGAGGAGCACGAAGGCGACGGCAGCGAAAACCCAACGCCAAAGGTCGGTCAACGCGTGGAGTCCAATCGGATTCACCAGCGCTGCCGCCAACAGACCCACCACAACCGCATTGGCTCCGCGGAGCATACCTTGCGCCGACGGTAGCTTTCGGAGCCGATTCCAGTAAGGCATCACCCCGAGGATCAACAGCAACGACGGCACATAGGTCGCGATCAGGGCAATCACGCCACCGCCGATTCCGCCCGGCCCCACCGAGATTGAGGATCCCAGAAATGCGGTAAACGCGAAAAGCGGTCCGGGTAGCGCCTGCGCCGCCCCATAACCTGCCAAGAAGGTATCCTCATCGACCCATCCGCGTCCCACCGTGAAGGCATCAAGCAGGGGCAAGACGACATGACCGCCCCCAAATACCAACGAACCGGCGCGATAAAATCCGTCGATAACCTGCAGCGTTTCACCGCCCTGCAAGGCGATCACCGGTAACAACAATAGGCCGGCAAAAAACATCACTAACCACCCGACGCCCGACTTGTTCGATCCGGACGCTTCAATCGCAACGGAATCCGTGGACGCATCGCTCAGCCAAATGCGCCCCACGATCGCTCCGAATAAAATCATCACCACCTGTCCTCCCACCCCCGTGGAAGTGAGGAGCACCCCACAGGTAATTCCCCCCAACAGCTGACGCTGCCAATCGGGACAGAGTTTCACCGCCATGCCCCACAGCGCGTGAGCCACCACAGCCACGGCTACCAGTTTCAACCCCACGACCCAACCCGCGGAATCCAACGCTCCCAATGAACCCAGTCCGAGCGCGAAGCCAATCATGAGCGCCGCCGATGGCAGGGTGAATCCCAACCACGCCGCCAACCCGCCCATGAACCCCGCCCTCCTGAGTCCGAGCGCGTAACCTACCTGACTACTCGCCGGCCCCGGCAGAAACTGACACAGCGCCACCAGATCGGCATACTCCTCATCAGACAGCCATTTCAGACGCGTCACAAAGGCCTCTCTAAAATATCCCAAATGCGCCACCGGTCCGCCGAAGCTCACACAGCCGAGACGGAGAAAAACAATAAAAACTTCCAAGGGGGTTGATCGTGTCGCACACATCGCAATTTCAACTGAACATCGAGATCGACCGGCGAAACAATTGCAATCGGACTATATTCGTATTCATTTTTAAACTACATTAATTGCCGTCGTAACGTATGTAACATTACCGGGTTCTCTCATCTATAGGCTTTCGTCACGTCACGATAATGTTACGGATAGGTTTCATGAAGGTTACAGACTACCCCATGATCTTCCTTGCGATCGCGATGCTTGGTGGATCGATCGGCTGCGAATCCACGCAAACGAGAATCAAAAAACACGAGGCTGCGTTCATGGCGATGAACCCGACGGCTCAAGCCCGAGTGTTGGAAGGCGAGGTGGAATTGGGAGACTCTTCTGAGATGGTATTCTTGGCTTGGGGTAAACCCATTCATGAAGACTCGATAACCACTTCTTCCGGAAGGACACGCACAGTTTGGACCTACACGAAAAAACAACTTATCAAGGAGGGCAGTCGACTCGCTTCATCACCCGAGGGCCGCCGCCAAGTCGCCGTCGAAGATATTTATCGGGTGCTGGAGAAGATTCGCCGAAAAGTGACCTTTTTGGATGATCGGGTGGTGCAGGTCAGAAACCCCGAAGCTGAAATTCAATTACTGGCGAAGTTAGCCTCTCAATAAATTCTTCACGCGATCTCAATCCACGGGAACTTCTTCAGTCGCCTCACCTCTCAGAAGAATGAAATCTCCAGTTTCACTAGGTCTGATATTCATGCTGAGTTTGAGTGTAGGCTGTGAATCGATCACTACGCGGATTAAAGAGCGGTCAGCAGCGTTCGAAGATTGGAGTCCCACCACGCAGGAACGGATTCGCACCGGCGAGCTGAAAGTTGGGGACAATACCGACATGGTTTACATCGTGCTCGGCAGTCCGAAAAACACCGAAGAGATCCCGCGCGAGGACGGCAGCACGCTCTCGATCTGGAATTATCCCGAGCTCAAACAGCAGTTCATGACCGAAGAAACCGTCGGCTATGAAGACCACTCAGAATATGATATCGCGACCGGCCAACGGATTCACTATCAGGTCCCCAATCGCCAGAAGGTGTATCAAAATACGAAGGTCAAAGGCATGCAGGTCATCCTGCGCAACGGACTCGTGACCAGCGTGCGTTGGGCCGGAGACCCTCCGGTCGTTGCTGGGAAGACTGAGTAGAGGTTGATCCCCGGAGGGACCGGCTCTGTCCGGTCCGTGGTTGGAGTGGATGCGGACGACACGGAGGTCGTCCCTCCCGGCCACCTACCGCACAGCAAGCAACCGTTTGATCACGGGTCGTACCTTTCGGGCCAACGAGGCATTGGCGTAGGCCACAAAGCTGACGGCCGAGGTCGTGTCCAATGGGTCACGCAGCCGTCCACCGGTGGGGCGTTCGATAATCGCGCCCGCCTCCCTCACCAGGAGTTCGCTACACAGATCGTAAGGATGACTGGTCAATGCACTGTCCTCCAGGCCAAGGGCCCGAAACGCCTCGGGACGCACGTCAATGACCATCAAATCGTGACCGAGTAGAATCTCGGCAATCTGGCCGCCGCAGGAGATGTATTGATCTTCAAAGATTGGCGGTGGTTCGGCTCCGGCAGCCATTTCACCGAGCCCGCGCCAAAGATCCTCTTCGAATTTCGCCAGCCACGTTTTACCCGGGAGGAAGAATTTTGAGACGGTGGAGAATCCGTGGTGAAACGAACGCGACGCAGACGGTCGCACCGCCAGACGGGAGCGACGTCCAGTGAGCACATTGGTCGAAGTCGCCACGAGTTTTCCCGCGCCCTTCACCACACTAAACTGGTCGGAACGCCACTGCTTGCTGATCGGCAGTTCGGTCATGGCACACACGACGAGATCGCCCAAGTGATTGCGGTTGCCGCGCTGGGGAGCGAGCCCCGCCATGGCCCACGCACTGCGTTTGTCGTGCATGATTCCCCGGGTGCCATCGATGGGGTCGATGATGAGTTTCCATTGGGTCCGCGCCACGGGCGTGCCGAGGGGAAAGGTAAGTTCGGTTTCGAGCCCCTCCATGATCAGTTCGACCGGCCATGATTTCGGCCAGTGCTTCCCCAGCCAGGCGACGAGCACATCCTCGGAGAGCTTATCGATTTGATAGATCGTATCGGCGGCGGTTTCGGCGGCCACCCGCGCAAATGAACGGGCCTGACGCTGACGCGCCACCATCAGTCGGTCGCGGATGACCTCTTGGAGTTGGCAAAGCAGCCGGCGGGCGCGTTCAAGCATTCGTGGATCCATGCAGGATGAAGCCCGACAGATCTGGACGGGCTTGCCAACGTTCAACACGCGACGGGACTCGACGATTGACCGCACGGGACTCGCGCCTCATCCGTCTACTGCATGGCTACCCCTGAAAATCGGCGAGCGCATTGGCGCGCCAATCTGCGTATCTTAGCAACCTTACTCGTCATCTGGGCATTTGTATCATTCGGATGTTCGATCTTCTTGGCCGACACCCTCGACCAAATTCGTTTCGGCGGCTTCAAACTCGGTTTCTGGATGGGGCAACAAGGCTCTATCTACGTGTTCGTCGGCATCATCGCCTACTACGTGTGGCGCATGAACAAGCTCGATCGCCAATACGACGTGCACGAGGACTGAATTCCCTCCGTTCTCGCTTCGCTTCTTTTCGAATCTCCCTCTCCCTCGCTTTCTGCTTATGTCCGCTCAAGTTTGGACCTACCTCATCGTCGCACTTTCGTTCACGCTGTATCTCTATATAGCCTACCGCTCTCGCGCCGGATCGACTAAAGATTTTTATGTCTCCGGCGGCGGCGTGAAGCCCATTCACAATGGCATGGCCACCGCAGCCGACTGGATGAGCGCCGCGTCCTTCATGGGTATGGCCGGTATCATCTCGTTTCAAGGCCGCGACGGCGGTGTCTACCTCATGGGCTGGACGGGAGGATATGTTTTACTCGCGTTGCTCCTCGCCCCCTACCTGCGGAAGTTCGGTAAGTTCACAGTTCCCGATTTCGTCGGTGACCGCTACTACTCCCAAACCGCCCGTATGGTCGCCGTCTTGTGTGCAATCATCGTTTCGTTCACTTACGTCGCCGGCCAAATGCGGGGCGTAGGTATCGTGTTTTCCCGCTTCCTCGAAGTGGACGTCACCACCGGGGTAATGATTGGCACCGGCGTGGTGTTCATCTACGCCGTGCTCGGGGGAATGAAAGGGATCACCTACACCCAGGTCGCCCAATACTGCGTGCTCATCTTCGCCTACATGGTGCCGGCCATCTTCATCTCGATCATGCTGACCGGGAACCCGGTGCCCCAAATTGGTCTCGGATCCGAGGTCAAGGAAGGTGGCGCCTACATGCTCGACTTCCTCGACAACCTGAGCACCGACCTCGGTTTTCACGCTTATACCACGGGCGTCAGACCCGTCTGGGACGTGGCCGCGATCACCTGCGCGCTTATGGTGGGCACCGCCGGACTGCCGCATGTCATTGTCCGATTCTATACCGTTCCCAGCGTAGCCGGAGCCCGATTGTCAGCCTTCTGGGCCCTGCTCTTCATTGCCATTCTCTACACCACGGCCCCCGCCGTCGCTGCATTCGCCCGGGCCAACCTCCTCAATACCGTGGACAACACGACCTATTCCCAGGTGCCCGACTGGTTCAGCAAGTGGGAAGAAACCGGCTTAATCAGTTTCGAAGACAAGAACGGCGACGGTCGAATTCAGTATTACAACGACCAGAACACCGACGCTGACTTCCAGGCCATGGCCACCGCCAAGGGCTGGGAGGGCAATGAGCTCACGATCGATCGTGACATCATTGTGCTCGCCAATCCCGAGATCGCGCAGCTGCCCAATTGGGTCATTGGATTGGTGGCGGCCGGCTGTCTGGCGGCCGCCCTGTCAACCGCCGCAGGTCTGCTGCTCGTGATCTCAACCGCCTTCGCCCACGATTTGGTCAAACGCTGTCTCAAACCGGACATCAGCGAAAAAGGTGAGCTGATTTACGCCCGGGTTGCCGCCGGTGGCGCTGTAGTCGTCGCCGCCTATTTTGGCATCAATCCGCCCGATTATGTGGCGGCCGTGGTCGCGTTTGCCTTCGGCCTGGCCGCAGCCTCGTTCTTCCCCGCCATCCTGATGGGAATTTTCCAGAAAAAGATGAACCGGGAAGGTGCTGTTTCCGGCATGATCGTCGGCATCGTTTTCACACTGGCCTACATCATCTACTTCAAGTTCGTGACTCCGGAACACAACAATCCTGATCATTGGCTATTCGGAATTTCTCCCGAAGGTATCGGCACCATCGGCATGCTCCTGAATTTCTTCGTGGCGCAAATCGTGGCTCGCTTCACTCCCGAGACGCCGCTCGAGGTGCAACAGGAGGTCGAACAAATCCGCGTGCCGCGACAAATCACTCACTAAACCGTGAGCGCAAATGAGTAAGGTAGTCCTGTCGGGTTACATCTCGGTTCCCGAGTCAGACCTCCTTCCGGTCAAAGCAGCGCTGCCAGAACATATTCGCCTCACTCGGGCTGAATCGGGCTGTTTGGTCTTCACGGTGACCGAATGCCCCACCAAATTTAATCGATTCGAAGTCTACGAAGAATTCGCAGACGAGGCCGCATTCAGATACCATCAGGAACGGGTGACCGCGTCACCCTGGAGCACCTACGCCAAAAGCGTAGAGCGACACTTTAAAATTGAAGGACTCAATGATTAGCATACTTCGCCCCGCCCTTTTATTCACTTTTGTCTGCCCGGCTCTTTACGCCGCATCGCCTGCGGCCGAGACGGTATTGAAACGAGCGATCACCTATCATGATCCCGACGGTGGGTGGCCCACACTGCACGCGACGTTTCACTTCGACGAATCTCGTCCCGACGGCAGGGCCACCCAATCCACCATGGAATTGGACAATGCGCGTTCCTTCATGCGAGTGGATATGGGGGGTAAAGAGTCCTACGAGATCACCGGCGAAGCCTGTGTGATACTCAGCGGCGACAAAGACGAGCAGCGGGGTCTGATGATCCGGAACTACTTTCTCTATCTGTGGGGTCTGCCGATGAAGCTACTCGATCCGGGCACTGAATTCGACCCCATCGTCGGGTCATCAGAGATCAACGGTTTCGCGTGCGATGTGCTACGCGTGATTTACGAGAAAGACACTTGGTATTTCCATCTCGACCGCGAAAGCGGACGCATGCGCCAATACGAATTTTACAAAGATACCACCCAAGCCGCCGGCGAGATCATCACCCTAGAGGGCGAAATCGTCGTCGGAACGCTACGGATTCCCCAAAAACGAAACTGGTATAAGATCCCCGGCAACGAATACCTCGGCACCGACATCCTATCTCGGATCGAGCAATTACGGAAATAGGAGTGGCTTCCGCCCAAACGCACTTTACCGTTCGAGAACCCCGACTACGCCCCAGCGTCATGAACTGTTCAACGGCACTTCGATGGCCTAATGAGTCATAGGGTCACCCCATCTTCCCGAACCCCTACCCTTTTATGCAGCTTGAAACTCTGGATTGGATCATCATCGGCGCGTATTTCGTGATCGTAATTGCGATCGGGATCGCGGTCGGACGCGTCTCTGGCAAAGACACGAATCAGTTCTTTCTGGGCGGACGAAATATGCCGTGGTGGTTGCTCGGATTTTCGATGGTAGCGACGACGTTCTCCACCGATACACCTAATCTTGTCACCGATATCGTGCGCCAAAACGGTGTGGCCGGAAACTGGGCATGGTGGGCATTCCTTATCGGCGGCATGGTCACCGTTTTCTGGTATGCCAAACTATGGCGCCGCTCGGAGGTCATGACCGACATCGAGTTCTATGAGATGCGTTACAGCGGCAAAGGAGCCGCGTTTTTGCGGGGATTCCGGGCTCTCTATTTGGGATTGCTTTTCAACGTGATGGTCATGGCCGCTGTATCCCTGGCGGCGATTAAGATCGGCGGCGTCATCCTCGGCCTCAGTCCGTTGCAGTCGATTCTCTGGGCCATGATCGCAACCGGCATATTCGCCTCCATCGGCGGATTCCGCAGCGTCATCTTTACCGATTTCATTCTATTCGGGATGGCGATGATCGGAGCGGTCGCAGCCGCCTACTTTGCGATCAACCACGAAATGATTGGTTCGCTGGGCGCCTTACTCGAGCATCCCAATCTGGAGGGCAAGCTGAGCTTCGTGCCCGCAATCGAACGCACCGCGGACGGTGCGCTTACGGAACAAAGTCTGAATGCCTGGGTGACGCTGATGGTCATTCCACTGCTCGTGCAGTGGTGGAGTGTGTGGTATCCGGGAGCGGAGCCCGGCGGCGGCGGTTACGTTGCCCAACGCATGCTGGCCGCCAAGAACGAGAAGCATGCCACCGGCGCCGTGTTGTTCTTCAATTTCGCCCACTACGGCCTACGGCCTTGGCCCTGGATTTTGGTAGCGCTCGCCTCGCTGATCGTTTTCCCGACGCTGGAAAGTATTCACGCGGCATTTCCCCACATCGACCCGGACATGCTGGGTCATGATTTGGCCTACCCTGCCATGCTCACGTTCCTGCCATCGGGTTGGCTCGGCCTCGTGATCGCTTCCTTGATCGCCGCTTATATGTCGACCATCTCGACCCAAACCAACGGCGGTTCGTTCTACATCGTGAACGATTTCTACAAACGATTCGTAAATCCCGGGGCTTCCGAAAAGCAACTCGTGCGGGCCGGGCGGATCTCCACCATATTGATGATGGTGGTCGCGGGGTGGCTCGCCCTGCAACTGCGGTCGGCGTTGGATACGTTTCAGATCTTGCTGCAAGTCGGTGCCGGCACCGGGCTTATCTTTCTGCTGCGTTGGTATTGGTGGCGCATCAACGCCTACAGCGAAATTTCCGCCATGATTTCCTCATTTGCGATCGCGGTGACTTTTAAGGTCCTCGATACCGACCTGGCATGGTGGCAAGAGCTCCTGACGGGCGTTGGCCTCACCACTCTGGTTTGGGTGACTGTGACGCTCTTCTCGCCGAACACCGATCAAAGCGTGCTCGAGTCGTTCTTCCGCAAGGTGAGGCCGGGCGGACCGGGCTGGAAGCGCGTGCGCAGTCAGATCCCGGAAACACTCCCGGCAAGCGATGCTTTGGGTCCTCAACTCACCAGCTTGATTATGGGAATCGCAACCGTTTACGGATTCCTCTTCGGCATCGGTCGCTTGATCTACGGCGAGCTGCTGTTCGGCATCGTGCTGGTCGTGGTCGCCACGGGTTTGGCCTACGTTCTCGTGACCAAAGAAGCCTCGCGTCAAAGCCAGTAGGCCTGGCCCCGAGAGCTACGCTCATTCACTCGCGCTTCAGTTCGCGGAGCATAAGATCCTGCAAAGCCAAGGCCGGAGACTTATCCGCGAATAGCGCGTAATACACTTCGTTCAAAATCGGCGCCTCAATCTTCTTACTACGGCAAAGCTCGTAGAATGATTCGGTCGTCTTGTAGCCTTCGACTACGGTCTTGCGGCCGTCCATGAGGCTGGCAATCGAAGCACCCTGCCCAAGCTTTTCCCCGAACTGCCGATTGCGGCTCCAGCCGCCATGACAGGTCGCGACCAAGTCGCCGAATCCACCCAATCCGTAAAACGTCTCCGCCTGCGCACCAAGTCCCGCTCCCACCCGAACCATTTCCGCCAAAGCTCGCGTCAACAAGGCCGCCTTGGTATTGTCGCCCAGCTTGAGACCATCACAAATCCCGGTCGCGATCGCATAAATGTTTTTCAGACAGCCGCCGATTTCTACCCCGATGACATCGTTACTCGCATATACTCTCAGCGTGGGTCCGCTGATTTGGGCCTGCACGCGGGCCAATAATTCGTCGTCAACTCTCGCGGCCAGCACCATCGCCGCCGGTAGACCTTGCGCGACTTCCGCCGCATTGGTGGGTCCAGTGAGTGAACCGACGGACACGTCAGGTAGAACAGCTTGAATCACCTGAGTGGGGCGATCGTGAGTGCCTAACTCCAAACCTTTGGCGAGACTTAGGATTAGTTTAAGCTGAGTCGATAGACCGAG
>CBFHXU010000010.1:0-26261 GCA_965659875.1 uncultured Opitutaceae bacterium | reverse complement strand
TAGACCGAGGCTTTCCTTCACGCGAGTAGCGGTCTCGCGCATCGCCTGCGCAGGACAGGCCAAAAGTACAATCTCCGCCTCCATCAAGACCGGCACGAGCTCGTGTCCAATCTGCAAACTCGGCGGTAGCGGAATGCCGGGCAGGTAGTCCGGGTTATCCCGGGCCGACGACATTTGCAGTGCCTGATCAAACCGTCGCGGAACGAGCGTTACGGTATGGCCCAACCTTGATAGGTGGACTGCCATTGCCGTGCCCCAAGCACCGGCACCGATGACCGCGAAATTCATACCCCAGTGAGCCCATCCCCTTCGCCAAGGGGCAAGGACAAATCGCTACGATCATCCCGCCTGCGTAAACGATACCAGAAAAGTCGCCCCGCGACCCAATTGGCTTTCACACCAGACTTTACCCTTCATCGAATCCACCAACGATTTGACAATAAAGAGTCCCATCCCATGCGAACTCTCCCCGTCCGTAGGTTTGGCACTGAGGCGAGAGAACTTCTTGAAAAGGCGAGAAAACTCGTCCTGAGCAATGCCCGGTCCGTTATCCCGAACTTCAAACCGAATTTCGTTGTCTTCCTCCACCATGCGCATCGCGACCCGACCGCCAATGGGAGAATACTTCACCGCATTACTGACCAAATTTTCCACCACCTGGCGAATCGCTACCATATCACCTTTGACCTTCAGGTCCCCCACGGGAGCGGACCATTCAATTTCGATCCCTTTGCTCTGGGCCCTTGGTTGGAACCGTTCGATCACCACTTCCACACAGGCCCGAAAATTTACCGGATTACGACCAAGTCGGCGACTCCCGTTTTCAATCGCCTCCACGTCCAACAGTCCATCGATCAATCCTTGCATCGCCTCAGTCTGACGATCCATGCGGGTCAACACTCCCGTCAGATCGCTGTCCTTCGAAATCTTCGTGCGCTCATTCACCAGTCCCACTCCCGTTTGGAACGCCATGAGCGGACCGCGCAGATCATGCGCAACCATATGCAAAAGATCCGACCTCTCTTCACTGAGTCGGGAGACGCGAGTGTGGGCCGCTTCCATCGCGGCCTGATGGCGCTGACGTTCTTCGAGCTGGTGGCGAAGATCGCGATTCCGCCAAAGCATAAACCCCAAAACCACAAATCCTATCAGCGCCATGCCTAGGGCGATCCGAAGCAAGGGTCCCCAGTCAAATTGTTCCGGCACATCCAAGCGCACCCACTTCTCAATCATGGCGTTCCGCTCAACCTCCGAAAGCGACGCAAAGTATTTGTCAATGATCCCTGCCAAAATCGCCCAGTCTTTCCGCACCGCGAATCGGGAACGGGTGAATTCCGGCATAACTCCCGAGATTTTTAGGTTCGTAATGCCGAGTCGCGGAATGAGGTAGCTCGCATTTCCCAAGTTCCCTACCGTCGCGTCACACTGGCCTGTCGCCACCGCCAAGTAGGCATCCGTGATCGTCGGGACAAACATCACCTCTACATCCCATCCTATCCGACGCATCACTTCATGCGTCACAAAACCCTCCGGAACCGCGACCACTTTGCCCCGCATCGCCGATGGAGTGGAATAAAACTCGGCATCGCTGGGGGTGATGATCGCGATGGGGAAATCGTAGTATACTTGAGTGAAGGCTAAAAATTCTTCGCGCTCCGGAGTGCTCGTGAGGCACGTTAACAGGTCCAACTCTCGGTTTTTAACCGCTGCAACGGTCTCCACCCATGAATCCATTTTGACAAATTCGAAGGTAGCCCCCGTCAGTTCCGAAATCGCACTGAGAAAATCAGCATCAATTCCTCTCACCCGGCCATTCTCGTCCCAGAAATTCGCCGGGGGGTAACCGTGTTCCACTCCGACTCGAATCACCGGGTTTTCGAGCAACCACGCACACTCCTCCTCGGTCAATTTCAGACGATTGTCCAACGCCGAGATACCCACGTTCGCAAAAACGAGGAAAAGAATTGAGGACAAGATTCGGAACAAGCTGAGCATCAAACGAAATGACGGACCGGTCAACTTGAGGGATTTACCCCATAAGATCGACCGAAAAAGCTACGTTTCCGAACCCCATCCATTCGGACCCATCCCAACTAGGTCTTAGGTGGCTGCAATTCCGCCATTCCTCATCTAACTGTCTATAATCAGGGGTATTGGTGATCTCTGACAGCTTTCGTGTAGGCCGCCAGACCTTCTCGGAAAACAACACCGGCATCGGCAAATTTCTCCACAAACCCCGGGACATATCCGGGCGTAAGACCAAGCGCATCCGTGATCACCAGGATCTGGCCATCGCAATCTCCACCCGCACCGATTCCCACCACCGGAACATCCACGGCCTCGCTCACTACTTTGGCTGCATCGGGTTTGACCATCTCGAGTAACAACGCGAAACACCCCGCCGCTTCGAGCGATTTGGCGTCGGCCACCAACTGCGCAGTCTCCTTCGGATTCAGCCCAAATTTTTTATAACGACCGAGCTGCTTAACCTGCTGCGGCATCAAACCCGTATGGCCCCAGACAGGCACCCCCGCATCGACCAACCGGGCAATGGTTGGGGCGAGTGATTCCCCTCCTTCAATTTTAACGGCATCAGCCCCGGCTTCCTGCATCAACCGCTGGCAGGTCCGCAGCACGTCACCAAAATCAAAATGGGCTTCCGCAAAAGGCACGTCCGCCACGACCAAGGCGGAAGGCGCGGTGCGCGCAACCGACGCGGTGTGATGCACAATCATGTCGAGCGTAACCGGCACCGTACTATCCAACCCCAGAGCCGTGTTCCCCACCGAATCGCCCACTAATATAATATCCACGCCGGCCTCATCGGCGTAGTGCGCCATGATCGCGTCATACGCGGTGATCGCGACAATGGGTGGGCCACCTTTGCGCTGGCGCAAGGTGTGCGGGGTGAGTTTGGGTCGATCCGTCGCCATGGTGGATTGCAGCTAAGTTAAAAAGGTCGGGATTTGCTCTCCCGTAATCTGATCCTCGAATGTTTCCCGTCGCGTGATGAGTTCAAACGTGCTGCCCCGCACCAAAACTTCGGCCGGGCGGCCTCGGGAATTATAGCGACTCGCCATGCTGAAGGCATAGGCCCCTGCCGACATGAAAGCGACCATTTCACCTTCGCCCACCGTCTGCAGCTTGCGGTCCTGGGCAAAACAGTCTCCGGTCTCGCAAATGGGGCCCACGATATCGGCTACCATCGCGGCCCGTGACGTATCACGCTCCAAGGGCACGATCTCATGATACCCCTCATACATGGCTGGGCGCACCAGATCATTCATGGCGGAATCAATGACCAGAAAGTTTTTGTTCGCTCCACGCTTCAAATATTCCACCCGCGATACCAACACCCCGGCATTGCCCACAAGGAAACGACCGGGCTCCAATAGAATCTTCAATCCGAGCGGTTGGAGCAGCGGCCTCAACACCGCGCCGTAGGACTCCGGCGTCAACGGTCGCTCATCGTCGGCAAACGCATCCCACCATTCCTTCGACCCACTGGCCAGGGCATCTTCGTAAACGATCCCGATACCTCCCCCGATAGAAAAATACTCCAATTCATGGTGCCGCACCAGCTCCTCGACAAACGGCACCACTTTATCCACCGCCTCCCGAAACGGACCGACCGTGGTGAGCTGTGACCCAATATGCATTTGCACTCCGGCTACTTTCACGTGGGGCAATTTCGCGGCGGCTTCGTAAGCGGCAGCGGCCACTGAGATCGGAATGCCAAATTTATTGCCGCTCTTCCCGGTGGTGATCTTGGCGTGAGTCTGAGCATCGACGTCAGGATTGATCCGAATCGCGATCGGTGCCGTCACCCCCAAGCGGCCCGCCACATGGTTGATGCGGGCGAGCTCGGGTTCGCTCTCCACGTGAAACGCAAACACTTCGTTCTGGAGGGCAAATTCGATTTCCTCCTCCGTTTTGCCCACGCCGGCAAACACACTGGATTTCACATCTGATCCCGCCGCCAAAACCCGCCGAATTTCGCCGCCACTGACCAAATCGAATCCCGCGTCCAAATTCGCCACCAAACGCAGCAAGGCCAAGGAGCTGTTCGCTTTCATGGCGTAACAGATCTTCAAATCCAAACCGGCCAAACTTTCCTGCAAGCGAGTAACATTTTCGTTAATGGTCGTGGCACTGTAGATGTAAGTCGGCGTGCCATAGAGACGCGCGACCGCCGCGAGATCGACGTCTTCGCAATGGAGAGCAGATCCGTGATAGGAAAAATGATGCACGAGAAGAAAAGTAGATTCGCTAAAAACGCGTCAAACCCGCTCAAGCTGCGAGTTTCCCCTTGAGATAACGACTCAAAAAAACTGTTGTAAAGAGGTAGCCATGAAACTCCTTCGCCGCATTTTTAACCGACCAAGAATCCGCATGGGATTCATCGATGAATCAGCGACACGGCCTTCGCCGATTCGGAATGCCCAATTCGTGAGTTTTTTCAGTGAAACAGACTGTCGAGTCCACCGCAGTGCCGATCATTTCGACAACCGTTTGCGTCGGCAGAAGTTGTTCAAGACCGCCACGATTGTGACGATTACCGTCCTGTGCACGTGGTTTGTGATCGAGAGCGCTCAAGCCCTCTCGACTTTCTGATTCCGCCGCCGGATTCGCTCGCCCCCGCGCGCTTTTCGCGTTCATTCGAGCCATGTCTGAATCCGCTCCTACCCCTCCGCGGCTGCTTTCCCGCGTGCTTGGCACCGTCGAACGTGTGGGTAACTCCCTGCCCGAGCCCGCCACCTTATTCGCCTTACTGGCCCTCGGCACCCTCCTGATCTCCGGGCTCGCCGAAACCATGGGAATGTCCGTGGAGCACCCGGCCACGGGAGAAATTATCCCGGCGGTGAGTCTGCTCAATCTGGCGGGATTCCAGAAAATCGTGAGCGAGATGGTGCACGTTTTCGTGAACTTCCATCCCCTGGGAGTGGTGATCGTGTGCCTGCTGGGCATCGCAGTGGCGGAGAGGACCGGACTGATCGGGGCGGCGGTCCGTGCCCTCGTGCTCTCCACTCCCCGGACTTGGGTGACCCCCATCGTTGTTTTGGCCGGCGTGCTCTCCAATATCGGGGCCGACGTCGGCTACGTGCTGTTGATCCCGTTGGCGGCGACCATTTTTCACGCCGTCGGACGCCATCCCTTCGCCGGACTGGCAGCGGGGTTCGCCGGTGTTTCGGGCGGATTCAGTGCAAATCTCCTCATCAGTGCGATCGATGTCATTCTGGCGGGGCTTTCCCAAGAGGCCGCCAATTTAATTGATCCGTCCTACGAAGTCACCGGACTGGCCAACTACTACTTCATCTTCGTTTCCACCTTCGTGGTGGTCCTCATCGGGACGTGGGTCACGCACCGTATCGTCGAACCTCGTTTGGGGGCCTACCAAGGCTCGGTGGAACCGGAACCGCTCAAACCCCTCGAAGCCTCCGAGAAACGGGGTCTCTGGTTTGCCGTGATATTCACGGTGATCAGTGCGGTGGTGCTCGTCGCCGGAGTCGTTCCCACCAATGGATTTTTGCGCAACCCGGCTTACCCCGACCTCATGATGCGGGCGCTTCCCTTCAGCTATTTGGTGCCTTTCCTGTTCGCCCTGGGATTTGGCAGCGGATTTGCCTACGGTATCGGCGCCCGCACGATCAAATCCGATCGCGATATCGTCGGCGCCATGAACGACGCGATGGGCACGCTGGGCGCCTATCTGGTGCTGGCGTTCTTCGCCGCGCAGTTCATCGCCTTCTTCAACTGGACCAACCTCGGGCTCATTTTCGCCGTCAACGGCGCCAGTGCCCTGCAAGCACTCGGACTCGATGATTGGCCCATCCCCATGATGATCGGATTGGTCATCCTCGCCGCGATTATCAATCTGCTCGTTGGCAGTGCATCCGCCAAATGGGCGCTGATCGCCCCGATTTTCGTGCCGATGTTCATGTTGCTCGGGTTCTCACCGGAGTTGGTTCAAGCCGCCTACCGCGTCGGCGACAGTGTGACCAATATCGTCACGCCGCTGATGGCCTATTTCCCGCTCATCATCACCTTCGCGCGTAAATACGATTCGAGCACCGGCATGGGTACAATCATCGCAACCATGCTCCCTTATTCCTTCGCGTTGCTCATCGCCTGGACGGTGATGCTGGCGATTTGGATCATGACCGGGTTGCCGCTCGGCCCCAACGCGCCCCTCTATTTGAACAGCTAAAGCCCAAGTCAGCTCTGCCTTGCTCCCCACCCCAATGGTGGTTCACTGACCTCACACCACAGCACCCATGACCCGACTCTTTAACCGCTCCCTGCTCGCATTCACTCTTGCCATCGTGCCCCTTTTTATGGGCTGCGAAAACATCCCTAAAGACCTCGCCGGACTCGAAGTCGATATTGTCGACGTGCGCTCCTTCACTGAAACCAGCGATGGCGGCGAACTCGTAGTGACCGTGCGGTGCCGCAATGAAACGGTCCGTCCAATCGGAATCCGGGAAGTCCGCTTAAACCTCACGATCGACGGCATCAATGTCGGCCGAGGCATCTCCGCCAAGCCGATCGCAACGCAAGCTCTGAGCACCAATACTGCGGCGGTTACATTTACGCTGAAAGACGCTGCCGTCGCCCAACGTTTAGCCGCCAGCTTCGACCGCGAATCGGTGAACTACGATATCAAGACCCAGCTCATGATCATGTCCGGCGGCCAACTCCTGCACAGCAAGTCGAGCTCCAGCGGCAACATCAGCGTCACCAACCTTCGCCGGTAATCGGCGACGCCCCCCCCTTCAATCGGAGTCGGGAGTCACTGGTTTCGACTTCCAGGCGGTCCCCGTCATTAGAGGTAGGTGATCGCCGTGGAGTGTATTTTTGCTCTCTGATTCGTCATGGATAGGTGATGGTAGCTCGGATCTGATCAATTTCGTCCAATATGGAGGCTGGGGGGCATTTGGTATGAAATTTGCTCATACATTGAGTGTAATTCATCTGAACCCCTTCTAGATTCCATGCTTAAACCCCTCCTTCGTCCTCTGGCCTTTCTCGCCCTGCTTTTGGGTAGTCCGGCCCTTCTCTCCGCCCAAGATGCGGGCGCCACTCTCGATTCCGGCGACACCGCTTGGATGCTCACCGCCACGGTGCTCGTGCTTTTCATGACCTTGCCCGGTCTGGCGCTGTTTTACGGCGGTCTCGTTCGAGTAAAGAACTACCTCTCCGTGCTCATGCACTGCTTCACGCTAGCCTGCTTGGCGTCGGTCCTTTGGGTCGCTGGCCTCTACAGCCTGGCTTTCTCCGATGGCAACGCGTGGATCGGCGATCTGCAGCACCTGTTCCTCAAAGGTATCACCATCGATGAGCTCAACGGCGGCACTTTCCCCGAAACCGTCTTCGTCATGTTTCAGATGACGTTCGCGATCATCACGCCCGGCCTGATTGTCGGCGCGTTCGTCGAACGCCTCAAGTTTAGCGCCATGATGCTCTTTTCCGCCCTCTGGCTCATCGTCGTTTACACGCCGGTAGCCCACTGGGTCTGGGGCGGTGGATGGATGATGCAGGCCGGCACGCTCGATTTGGCGGGCGGCATAGTCGTGCATGCGACCGCAGGTATTTCCGCGCTCATCCTCGCCAAAGCGGTCGGCCCACGACCCAACTTCCCCCATAGAGTCAGTCCCCCGCACAACCCCGCCATTGTCATGATCGGCGCGTCCATGCTGTGGGTCGGTTGGTTTGGTTTTAACGCTGGTAGTCAAGTCGCCGCCAATGGTGCCGCCGGTATGACCATGTTGGTCACTCATATTTCAGCCGCCGTGGCCTCACTCACTTGGATGTTCATCGAGTGGAAAAAAGCCGGAAAGCCCGGTCTGGTCGGTATCGTTACCGGTATGGTCGCGGGACTCGCCACCATTACGCCCGCCTCGGGTAACGTCGGACCGCTGGGTGCGATCATCATCGGCCTCCTCGCCGGGTCGGTCTGCTACTTCTGCTGCAGCCTGGTCAAAAACAAATGGGGCATCGATGACGCCCTCGACGTGTTCGCGGTTCACGGCGTCGGCGGTATTATGGGTTCCTTGCTCGTCGCCGTATTCGGCACCGCTGCCTTCGGCGGCACCGGCGTGGACGACATGGCCGCCCAGCTCATCATTCAAATCAAGAGTATTGGCTTCACCGTAATCTGGTCCGCCATCGGAACGTTGATCATCATCGCGATCGTAAAAGCCACCACCGGACTGCGAGTTGATCAAGACGCGGAACAAGCCGGACTCGACCAAGCCGAACACGGCGAAAAAGCATATCACCTCGACTGACCCCTATGAAACTCATCAAAGCCATCATCAAACCCTACAAACTCGAAGAAGTCCGGGAGGCACTGAGCGAACTGGGCGTATCCGGCATGACCGTCAGCGAAGTGAAAGGTTTCGGCCGCCAAAAAGGGCATACCGAAATCTATCGCGGCAATGAATACACGGTGGATTTCCTCCCTAAAACGTCCATCGAGATCGTGGTCAGCGATGACCTCGTGCCGCAAGCTATCGAGGCCATCGTGGCGAGCGCTAAGACCGGTAAGATCGGCGACGGGAAGGTATTCGTATCACCCGTTGAAGCCGCCGTCCGCATTCGCACCGGCGAAAGCGACGACGAAGCGCTCTAGTCGATACCGCAGTGATACTAAGGCCGGTCGTTGAGCGACCAGTCATAATGGGTGGAGCTCACATCCCAATCAAAACCGTCCCGCCGCATAGCGTCGGCGGTTTTTTCGGGCAGGAACGGAACGATGAATTTGAGCGTCGATTCGTCGCTTCCGCCAAAATCCTTTTTAAACCATGAAAAAATGGACGAGAGCTCGGCTTTTTTCTCAACTGAATCGAATCGGTTGTTCCGTGAGTCGTTAAGGAATATTTTTGCCTGCTCATCAAGCTGCACTTCCAAACGATCCGGAAAATATGCCTCTGATCGCAAGGGCGGACACGAAACCGCCGCACAAACGATCACGAAATGGAGCCGGGGTTCATCGAATCTGACGCGCAGGATTTCGTGCTCGATTTCATTAAGCGTATACGCCTTCCCTCCCACCTTAGCGAAACGGATATCCCACGGAGAGCGATTGAGCAGCCAGCCGATAATTCGTCCTCCCGTACCCAGTTCATGGACACTATTGATCGGGTAGTTATCGGCGACCAACTTCAGCGTATAGGCATTGTAAGCGTTTATCCACAAGGTGAGCCGTTCGACTTCCGTCGCGAAACGGGTGGGATCGGTCTGGTCCAATTGTTGCAGGTAATGGTCGAGTCGTTTTTCATTTCGCAGCGTAGTCCACCAGACCATCCGCCACGAACTCCGACAACACCGTGGAAAAAAGCTGATGATCCGCACCTTCTCCCTGGGCGAAGCGTCCCCCGACGAGAAGCAAGACTACGAGGCCCATGCCTTGAATCTGTTTTAGAGGATTCATAATCAGTCTTTCATTACTGGATAGGAGCGTGCAAGCCGGTGAGGGTCAGCCCCGCCCAAAAACTGAATCAAAAGACGGCCGTTGCGCAGTTGCTGCCGGAGAGGACCATACCGGCGAAACCGACGAGATGAGGTCACGACTGAAGCGGGCAGCACATCAATGCGATGGCGCGCGCGGGCGCGGCGTACCAAATCGACGTCTTCGAACAGGAGCCACGTATTGAACCCACCTAACTCGAGAAAGAACGATCGTCGGATCAAGATCCCCTGATCTCCAAAGCGGGTGAAGACCGAATCGAAACGCGTCCACCACGCAGAAAATCGGAGCATCCAGGTCGGGTCCTTAAACTGAATTCGAAACATCGCCAATCCACCGTCATCGCGTTTCATGTAGGAATCAGCCGCGCGAATGGCTTCGGGTGTCAATCGCGTGTCGGCGTGCAGGAAGAGGATCCAATCACTGTCACAGGTCCGGGCCCCCTCGTTCAGCTGAGTCCCTCGAGAGCGGGTCGAAACAGAAATCGTGGTCGCTCCCGCGGTCTCCGCCAATGCCACCGTATCATCGGAACTGTTCCCATCCGCCACGACGACTCCCGCTTCCGGCCAACCGGCCCGAACCGCCGAAACCGAATCCGCAATAATCACGGATTCATTCAGGGTGGGTATCACCACCGTTAACGGGTTCGCAGACATCAGGGAATAGAGACTTCGGGAGTCGGACTTATTTCCAGAGAGAGCTCGGAGAAATCCGCCTCGGCCCGCGAATCGGCGTTATCCGAATCCACCATGATTGCGACCCCCGAAATCTCCCGGGGCGATTCGCCAAAAAAATTTTCGTAATCGGCCAAAACATCCCGCTGTTCCGCCTGCCAGACAGCCGACTCCTCCTTATTAGATCCGCCGCGTAATACGATATGCGCAACATGTCGCGTGTAGGGACTGGGAAAAACCTCTCCCGGCGCTTCGTTCACCGACCACACATAATTTATCGCCCGGGTCCGCGTCGGAATGATCGACGTTTCAAAAACCACAAAAACCCGGGCAGCAAAGTCGTCGCCGGTTTTGGAGCGTTCATCGATCGCTGCCGGCAACTCCCCTCTCACGCGCCAACGCCAGCGTAAATTGGCGACTCGCGGCCCCTGGACCTTGATCTCGCGCAACATCGCACGATTCGCATCGTTACTCTGACCCGTTACGACCATCTGGCCGTCAACCTCGACCGCTTCATATTCAGTGGCCCGAATGAAAGGAAAACCCTGCTCTCGCCATCGCTCACCAAACTCCACCGCCGACTCCCCAATGAGGTTAATCTCAGCCGGCTCCACGGTATCCGCCGCTCCCAGCGACAGCCCCATCATTCCGACCAAAAGAAAACCCACGCGATTCATCGTGTGGGTAATCTTCGCTGAAAGTGGATTAAGACAAATCGATCAGACCGAACTTTTGGGTTTGAAGGCCGAACGGATGGTGGCCCCCAGATATTCTTTGTTCATCTTAGCGATAAAATCGTGGCTAATCAGTTTGGGACAAGCCGCGGAACATTCGTATTGGTTTGAACAGTTGCCAAATCCGAGCTCGTCCATCTTCGCGACCATGTTGAGTACGCGGGAATCACGTTCCGGTTGTCCTTGGGGCAGTAGCGCAAATTGAGAAACCTTCGCGCCGACGAACAACATCGCGGACGAGTTTTTACAGGCCGCGACACATGCACCGCAACCGATACAAGCGGCTGCGTCCATGGCGAGGTCAGCATGCTCCTTGGGAATCGGATTGGCATTGGCGTCACACGCCGAACCGGTGCGCACACTGATAAATCCACCGGCCTGTTGAATCGCATCGAACGAGGAGCGGTCGGTGACCAAATCCTTCTGCACCGGAAACGGCTCAGCCCGGTAGGGTTCAACCACGATGACGTCGCCATCCTTGAAGCTGCGCACATAGGTCTGGCAGGAAGCAATGCCGTCATGCGGACCATGCGGCTTGCCATCGATGACCAAGGAACAAGTGCCGCAGATGCCTTCGCGGCAATCGTGGGCGAACGCGATCGGCTCCTCACTACGGCGCTCGAGGTCATCATTGACGACATCGAGCAGTTCGAGGAACGACATGTTCGGGTTCAGGTCCGTTGCTTGGTAATCAACGAACTTCCCCTTGTCTTGCGGGCCGGCCTGCCGCCATACCCGAAGCGTGACAGAAATATTTTTGGAAGAAGAAGTATCAGCGACCATGGGATGAATGAGTTATTGGTTACTGGGGATTATTTGTAGCTGCGGGTGCTCATCTTGACGGTCTCGTAATTGAGATCCTCGGTAAGGCGGTTCGGGACGTTGCCGTCACCGGTGTATTCCCACGCGGCAACATGGGCAAAGTTTTCATCGTCGCGGAGACATTCGCCATCCGGGTGTTGATATTCTTCGCGGAAGTGACCACCGCAGCTTTCCTCGCGGGTGAGCGCATCGCGGCACATGAGTTCTCCCAGTTCGAAGAAGTCGGCCAAACGTCCGGCTTTTTCGAGAGCCTGATTGAGCGACTTGTCGGATCCGGGAACATTAACGTTGGCCCAAAACTCCTCGCGCAAAGCGGGAATGAGTTTAAGGGCTTCTTCGAGTCCTTCCTTCGTGCGGGCCATGCCACAGTGGTCCCACATGATCTTGCCGAGGCGTTTGTGGAAGTGGGCGACCGTTTCTTTGCCCTTCGTATTGAGGAGACGCTGGGTGAGTTCGTTCACCTTGTCGGCTGCCTCCTTAAAGGCGGGGTCATCCGTCGAGGGCGTGGATCCCGGTTTCACCCCCGCGAGGTAGTTGCCCACCGTGTAAGGAGCGACAAAATAGCCGTCAGCGAGGCCCTGCATGAGCGCGGATGCGCCGAGTCGATTGGCCCCGTGATCGGAGAAGTTGGCTTCACCCAGCACGAAGAGCCCCGGGATGTTGGACATCAGGTTATAATCTACCCAGAGCCCACCCATGGTATAGTGCACGGCTGGAAAGATGCGCATCGGTGTCTCGTAGGCCGACTCATCGGTGATCTCCTTGTAGATATCAAAAAGATTACCGTAGCGTGCCTTGACCGTATCGGCCCCGAGGCGATTGATCGCGTCGCTGAAGTCGAGATATACCCCGAGCTTGGTTGGGCCCACTCCGCGACCTTCATCACACATACGTTTCGCCGCCCGGGAGGAAACATCACGGGGAGCCAAGTTGCCGAAGCTGGGATAAATGCGCTCCAGATAGTAGTCGCGATCTTCCTCGGGAATGTCGTTCGGATCCTTTTCGCAATCTTCGGCTTTCTTCGGCACCCAAATCCGACCGTCATTACGCAACGACTCGGACATGAGGGTAAGCTTGGACTGATAATCACCGGAAACCGGAATGCAGGTCGGATGAATCTGCGTGTAACATGGATTGGCGAAACAGGCGCCCTTCTTGTAAGCCCGCCACGCCGCCGTGGCGTTGGAATTACGAGCGTAGGTGGAGAGATTGAATACGTTGCCGTAGCCCCCGGTAGCCATGACCACACAGTCGGCCGCGTGCGTGGTGACTTCGCCGGAAATCAGATCGCGCACCACGATGCCCTTGGCCTGTCCGTCGACGAGGACGAGTTCGAGCATCTCGGAGTTCGCGTGCAGCTTCACCCCGCCGGATCCAATCATTTTGGAAAGCGCGGAATAGGCGCCGAGCAAAAGCTGTTGGCCGGTCTGGCCCCGGGCGTAGAACGTGCGGGAGACCTGAGCGCCACCGAAGGAGCGATTGGCCAACAGTCCGCCGTATTCGCGGGCGAAGGGCACGCCTTGGGCGACACATTGGTCGATGATATTCGTCGAGACCTCGGCCAACCGGTGCACGTTGGCCTCGCGGGAACGGTAATCGCCACCTTTGACCGTATCATAAAACAGCCGATAAACGCTGTCGCCGTCGTTTTGGTAATTCTTGGCGGCATTGATTCCACCCTGCGCGGCGATCGAGTGGGCGCGACGTGGGCTGTCGTGGAAAACGAAACAATCCACCTGATAGCCCAGTTCCGCCATGGTCGCGGCAGCCGAGCCACCGGCGAGTCCCGCCCCCACCACGATGATTTTGTATTTCCGCTTATTAGCGGGGTTGACCAACTTCATGTTGGCTTTGTAGGTGCTCCACTTCTCCGGGAGGTCTCCTGGAGGGATATTCGAATTTAGAGTGGCCATGTCAGGAAAGCGTTAGCGTTGCGCGATAAGTTCGGCGGCAGCGGCGGTGCCGGCGGCGGGTTCGACTACGCCCGAAAGGATCGCTCCGGGAATGGCCAGATTGCCGAGAAAATAGAGAATACAATAGAGGGCGACGACCCGGCGCAGACCGGTCTCCCACTTGCCATTGCGCCAGCCGAACGTCTGGAAGAGCGACTCCGTGCCATGCCAAAGGTGAAGGCTGAGTAAGCCCACTGCGATGATGTAGAACAGCGAGACCAGCGGATTGGCAAAACCGAGAAACACCATCGAATAAACGTCGTGAACTTCGGTGCCGGCCGTGGCCAACGGAATACCAAACTCGCGCACATCGTGAGACAAAGTCACTTCGTCGAGCGCCCCTTTGTAATCCGCGTCTCCCGGGATTCCGACCGTGAAGTGGGCCAGGTGATAAATCAGGAACGCCAACACGACGAATCCACTCATCCGCATGTAGCGAGAAGCGACGGACGCACGGAGCCATTTTTTAACCCCGTAGGTAGCAGGACCTCGTGCTGCTTTACTTTCCATCGTGAGGACAACCGCCGCCCAAACATGAATCGCTACACAGGCGAGCAGGAACAATCGGATGCCCCAGAGAGCGGGTCCGAGGCCCTGCAGAAAATGAGCGTAACCATTAATCCGGTCGGGATGACCAAAAATCTGGAGATTTCCGACCAAATGGCCGGTGACAAAACCCACCAAAACCAAGCCGGTGATAGCCATCAGAAATTTGCGGCCGATGGAAGAGGAGAAAAGGTTGCGAAACAGGTTCATCGCAAAAGGGAAGAAACGAAGGGTGAAGGCAGATCATGTGAGACCGACCAGCGAAACACCAATGTGAATAATCACGTTTCGGATGTAAATGACTCAACCCTTCCATCCACCGCCTATTAGGCACGCTGTCACGGCGGAGTAGATCGTCCCGAGATGCCGAGCGTTTCTCTATCCCTCCCCTGTCGGGTTATCAGCTGACGAGCGGCTTCAAGAGGGCAAATTTACCACTCGCGGCCGGCGGGATATGCCGACGACGAAATGCAACCACGCGGGCCCCTTCGCCCAGAACTTCCGCTATGGCATCCGTAAGACCCGCGGGTGCGGTGTGATCCGCCACATAATGGAAATCCCAGCGATCCGGCTTCGATTGGATCAGCGAATAGTGCCAGCAGGTGAAATCCGCGGGCATGGCCTCATCCACTTGCGTCGGCGACACCAACGATCCATCGGCCCGGAAATACAGTCCACCTTCCCGGCCCAACACCCGAAACCCATCGGGGAATTTTTGCACGATATCGCCGGTGTGGTAACGCAGCAACGGCATCGCCTCGCGATCGCGGGTGGTTACAATTATCTGAAAGGTATCCGGCAGCTCACGGAATGGCTCCAACTCGATGAACGCATTGGAATCGATGGGTTGAGAATTGTCAGCGAACGCGTCTCCGACAAAAAGGTATCCTGCCTCGGTCGATCCATAGAGATCGACCTGGGGAGCGTTGATCACCTCGGCGATTCGACGGCTGTGCTGCAGACTGGCTTTGCCGTAAGTGAGAATGACGGCCTTGACACTCGGAACCTCGACATTGCGTCGGGAGAGCGCTCGGGCCAGGAGCGAAAGGTAAATCGGTTCACCTTCGATAATATCCGGTTTGACCGCCTGCACTTCGGTCACGATTCGGTCCCATTCCGATTCCTGAAAGACGAAGGGATCACTGGTAAGATTGAGATACACCGTGCCGTCGAGATAGCGGTGGGGAAACGGATGATCTTCGTAGGGGCACAGATTACTGGAACAGCTCACGGGGGCCAGGATGCACTTGCGATGAGCCTTCCCCACGAAGGGACGGAGCACCGGTGACGTTTCATAAGCCCGGGCGGTCTGAGCATCCCACCAACCTTCTTCCATGATCACGGTCATCGGACCAGACGTGGTGCCGGAGGTGCTTTCATACTCGAAACGCTCTTCTTCCAGACCTCGTTCGATTTCCTGGTAGTCTTCAAAGAACGACTCGTGGCCATGTTCGACGATGTCGCGCTTCGTCAGCCGGGGAATCTCCGTGTAACAACTCCAGCGTAAGGGCTCGTGATGGAGTGGGAACCGCTTTCCGTAGATAGGGCTGCGCTCATATATGCGCCGGATCTCCAGTTCCAGCGGAGCGGGAACGTGGTCGGGCTGGGCGATCCCCAAGGTGGCGGGATCATTGGCGAATTGCGGCACGGACATAACAAAAAGGTCAGGTAAGCTGCTTCCGAGCCCAAGTCAAATAGTGCCCCGTTCACGAGCTCTTTGTCGCCACCACGGCTCCAAAAGGAACAACATATTGAGCATCAGAGCGTGGGTAATCTGCCCCGACCGACCCATGGCCAGGACATCATCGATCGGCGCCAGCGTCAGCGAAAGCTCCTCGTCGGCATCCCAGTCGGTGGAATCTGCGAGTTGCACATCCGGCACGACAATCAGGTGGGCGCGATTGCTTTGGATGGCCGGATTCGGATGCACCCAACCGAGGACTTCGGCCTCCCCCCCACGATAGCCGGTCTCTTCGACCAACTCCCGCACCGCCGCTCGAGCGGGATCTTCACCCCGTTCGATCACGCCCCCGGGCAATTCCAGCGACAACTGTTGGGCCCCGAACCGAAACTGACGGACGAGAACCAGTTCCCCCGCAGCGGTCACCGGAGCGACCACGGCCCAATCCGGAGCGTCGATCACCAGAAACTCCTTTCCCTCTTCCCGCGAAGGATGGCGAAACTCACTGGCGCGAACATCAAACACCCGTGTGTGCAGCAGTTCCCGGCTTTGAAGGCGGACCCATTCGGAAGGAGTTGGGGAGTTCATGTGGTCTGAATACAAAATCGCCTCCCGGCCCGTGAAGGAGGGAGGCGACAAAAGAGTGGAGGGGCGAACGGGGGTTAGTTACCCGGGATATTAAGAACCTGACCCACGCTTAGACGATTCCAGTTCACACCCGGATTGGCGTTGAGCAGAGCGTTAAGAGAGATGCCCGCCTCGCGCGCGATCTTTGAACCGGTATCGCCACCCTTGACGGTGTATTGGCCGGCGACAACGGCCGGAGCAGAGGAAGCACCACCGGCGGAACTACCCTCGCTGGACGACGTGCTCGCGGTTTGCACCGCGGTGGGCGAGGCATGCATTTCCTCAACCGAAGTGCGGAGTTCACCAAACGCGTCGCTGAATTGCTTGAATGCCGCATTGGTTTCGCTGGCCACCTTGTTGATACGAGCGGTGGCTTGTTCCGCCGACGTCGAGGTCTTGCGTAATTCCGTCTCGAGGGCGTCGACCCGATCAGCCACGGCGGACTGCTCGGAAAGGGATTGGTTGATGTTTGAAACCTTGGCCAACGCCACGCCACCCAGCACGCCGGCGATTAAGCCAACAATCAGAGCGAGGATCGGGAGGTAGCTGAAGGAGTCGTTATTGTCCGAAGAAATGGTATCCATGGCGATTTAGCAAAACTACGATCTACGTCCTGTCTTCCCCTCTAAGCAAGCCGGTAAATGCACAAGACGGAGAAACTCGATCACCTCCGGCGACTTCGAAACCCTCAATTTCGAGATGGTCGGGACGGAGAGATTCGAACTCTCGACCTCCTGCTCCCAAAGCAGGCGCTCTACCAGGCTAAGCTACGTCCCGTAACTTGAAGGACCGACAAGCCAGCTGTTCCCCACTGACCTGTCAACTGCCACTTCGGAAGTTTATCGATATCTGAAGCGAGGGCGCCGATCCCAAGGCGCCCAATCTTTAAGGGGTTTCAAAGGCAATCTCGCCCTCAGCGGCGGCCTCCGTGGCATCCGTGGGCAGCGTTGAGCGCATGAGAAAGATGCGTTGAGCCCAACCTGATCCCGGATTGACCGCATCAATTTGGGTGCCGAGTGCGTCGAGTTCATCGACATTTTTCTCCGACAAGGCCAATGCCGCCAAATGGTAAATCGCTTCGCTCCGCACGGCCGCGGCCACGTCGGTATCATTGGCCAAATCACGTAGGGCAGACTGGTCGGCGGCCTCGTCTCCGCCCAAGAGCTGTGACATCGCCCGACCCAGTTGCACGCGATCGGCGAAAACCGAATCAGCCAACTCGGCGGCGGCCGCATCGTATCCGTTCAAGGCCGCATCGAAATTCCCTTCAGTAAACGCCTTGTCAGCGACTTCCAAAAGAGCCACGCCCGCCAAAGCAGTTCCCGCCCGGTCGGCGGCAAAGGCCTTCAACTGGTCATCTGAGTCGGCGGCGGCAAATTCTTTGCGGGCAGATTCAACTTGGCCGGCTTGATAGGCATCCAACCCATTGCGCCCCAGGATGGCTAACAGGATGGCAACGACCAAGCCCATGAGCAGGGAGCGATTCTTTTCCCAAAACTGACGGACGACCTCTTCGAGTTCGGGAGCCGCAGCCGATTCAGTGTTGGCGACCAGATTCCGGTCGTCTCCAGTAGGTGTGGAAGGGGTTTCGTTTGACTTGGACATGAGTGCGAAAACGGCCACCGAAACACAACGCCCCGCCCCCGTAAAGGCAGGATTTCACCTGTGCACCACGATTCCTGACCCGCGCTCGATCTGCCGATGTCGGCCAACGAGCTATACGGGCCGCACGTTTTTCACATACTCCTGAATGGGATGCACTTCTATCTTCTTCCCCGCTTGGGCTTCAATTCCCTTCACCGCGGCGAATGCTCCCATCACCGTAGTCATGAGACATACGTTATGGGCGTAGGCCGCCGCTCGAATGATGTTTTCATCCTTCCGCGGGATCATGCCGCCCGGGGTATTGATCACCATGTTGATGTCATTGTTCTTCAACATATCCACGGCCGTCGGACGACCTTCGTTGATCTTATGGAGCCGGGTGACTTCCACCCCGTTTTCACCGAGTACTTTGGCCGTGCCACCGGTGGAGAAGATCTTAAATCCCAATTTCGCGAGACGTCGGGCCAAATCCACGGCGCGGGGTTTGTCATCATCTTTGACCGAAAGAAAAACATTCCCCTCCGTGGGCAGACTAGGCTTGGCCGCGGCCTGAGCCTTGGCAAACGCCACCCCCAAATCGTTGTCCAATCCCATGACTTCACCCGTCGAACGCATCTCGGGACTAAGGGTGATAGTGGCTCCGGGGAAACGAACGAACGGAAACACCGATTCCTTCACGCACCAGTGCTTCGGCACGATTTCCTCGGTAAATCCAAGTTCCTTAAGTGTTGATCCGGCCATGACCCGCGCCGCGAGCTTGGCGAGGGGAATTCCCATCGCCTTGGCGACAAATGGAACCGTGCGCGAGGCACGTGGGTTCACCTCGATTAGAAACAGTTCATCTTCTTTGATCGCGAACTGCACGTTCATCAATCCGATGACCTTGAGCTCTTTGGCCAGCGCGTGAGTCGCATCGCGCACGACCTGCAGCATTTTCTTGGAGAGCGTATGCGGAGGCATGACCATACCCGCGTCACCGGAATGCACGCCGGCGTATTCGATGTGCTCGAGCATCCCGCCGATGATCGAGGTTTCACCATCGGAAATACAGTCGACATCGAGTTCGATCGCGTCCTCGAGGAACTTGTCGATCAACACCGGTTTGTCCGGCATGACGTCAAATGCCTGGCGCACGACGTTCTTAAACTCGGCCTCGCTGTAGACGATAAACATCCCGCGGCCGCCCAAAACGAAAGAGGGACGCAAGAGAATCGGGAAACCCAATTCGTGGGCTGCCGCCAGGGCATCCGTTTCATTCATCGCGGTGCGATTCGCAGGCTGCTTCAGATCCAGTTTATCGAGGATGGCCGCGAAGAGTTTGCGGTCTTCCGCCGCATCGATCGATTCCGGAGAAGTGCCGATGATATTGACCCCACGGGCTTTAAGATCTGAAGCGAGGTTCAACGGAGTTTGCCCGCCAAACTGTACGATCACGCCGTCGCACTGTTCTTGTTCATAAACCTCCAACACATCTTCCAGCGTGAGCGGTTCAAAATAGAGGCGATCCGAAGTATCGTAGTCGGTCGAAACCGTCTCGGGATTGGAGTTCACCATCACCGTTTCATAACCGGCTTCGCGGAGCGCGAAGCTCGCGTGGACACAACAGTAGTCGAATTCAATTCCTTGCCCGATCCGGTTGGGTCCGCCCCCCAGAATCATGATCTTCTTCTTGTCCGAAGGCATCACTTCATTCTCATCCCCATAACTCGAGTAATAGTAGGGGGTGAATGCTTCGAACTCCGCGGCACAGGTATCGACGAGACGGTAGGTGGTATTGATTCCACGGGCCTTGCGGGCCGCGCGAACGGCATCGAGATCACTCCCGAGGATGTGGGCGAGTTGGGCATCGCTGAAGCCGAATCGTTTGGCCCGTCGAAGCTGGAGGGTGTCGACATTGTCGAGGGAGTGCTGTTTGAGCTCCTGCTCCATCTCGAAGATCTCATGCATCTGGTGCAGGAACCAGCGATCGATCTTGGTGAGATCGAACACCTCTTCGATACTCATGCCCGCGAGGAAAGCATAACGCAGATAATGGACCCGCGCCGCATTGGGCGTACCGAGCTTGGCGATTAATTCACTGTGCTCCGGCGGTGCATCCTGTCCCCACTTGCCGCCGCCGCCAAATCCGCGGGCACCGACCTCGAGTGACCGCAGCGCCTTCTGCATGGACTCTTTGAACGTCCGGCCAATGGCCATGGCCTCACCCACCGATTTCATCGCCGAAGTGAGCGAATCATCGGAACCGGGAAATTTCTCAAACGTGAAGCGCGGAATCTTCGTGACCACGTAATCGATGGTCGGCTCAAAGGAGGCCGGCGTGAGCCGCGTGATATCATTGCGCAGTTCGTCGAGCGTGTAACCCACCGCCAATTTGGCCGCGATTTTGGCAATCGGGAATCCGGTCGCTTTCGACGCAAGGGCCGACGAGCGGGAAACGCGGGGATTCATTTCAATCACCACCTGCCGTCCGGTGTCGGGGTCGATGGAAAACTGGATATTCGATCCGCCCGTTTCGACGCCAATCTCGCGGATGACCGCGAACGACGCATCGCGCATCGCTTGGAATTCCTTGTCCGAGAGCGTCATGGCCGGAGCAACGGTGATCGAATCCCCCGTATGCACTCCCATGGGATCGAAATTCTCGATCGAACAGATGACCACACATTGGTCCTTCCGGTCCCGCATCACTTCCATCTCGTATTCCTTCCAACCGAGCAGGCACTCTTCAATCAGCACCTCATGCACCGGGGAAAGGTCAAGACCGTTGGCGACGATGTTCTCAAATTCGTCCTTATTATAGGCGATTCCGCCGCCAGAACCTCCGAGCGTGAAGCTGGGACGGATAATCAGAGGCATCGAGCCGATCTGCTCCGCGGCGGCTTGAGCCTCGGCCAAGGATTTGACGGTGCGGGAATGCGCCACATCGAGCCCGATCTTGAGCATCGCCTGCTTGAAGAGCTCGCGATCTTCGCCCTTGTCGATGGCTTCGGGTTTCGCCCCGATCATTTCGACGTCGTATTTCTCCAAGATACCCTGCTGATGGAGCTCCATCGAAAGATTCAACGCGGTCTGGCCACCGAGGGTGGGCAACAACGCATCAGGCTTTTCGCGGATGATTATTTTTTCGATATACTCTACCGTAAGTGGCTCGATATAAGTAACATCAGCAAACTCCGGATCAGTCATGATCGTCGCTGGATTGGAGTTCACCAAGATAACTCGGTAACCTTCTTCTTTCAGCGCTTTGCAGGCTTGAGTGCCGGAATAGTCGAATTCACAGGCTTGGCCGATCACAATGGGACCGGCGCCGATGATAAGGATGGATGAAAGGTCGTCTCGCTTAGGCATGGCGTAGGCTCAAGAGACGCTTGGATTGCGCCCTGCAGGGCGCAAGCGCGAACTCCACCGAACGGTCGCGTTTAATTCAATCGAGCTCGGATTCCGTGATCCCGAGCACTTTGGCCGCTTGCGACCGATCGTTGCGGCAAGCCCGCATGACCTTGGCTACATAGCTCCGGCGCATCTGGGACAGGTAAGCCTCCAGCGGCGCCCAATCACCGACCGACTTAAGTTTGTCCGGCAATTGCTCTGCTCCCACCAATCGAGACTCCGAAGACGTCCCAATTTGAGTAACAATCTGCTGCAGTTCCAACACGTTACCCGGCCAGATATACTCGTTCATCGCCTTGAACGCGTCGGGCGTGAATTCAATGAGTTTGGCGTCAAAATGGGGATTCGTGCACTTCGAGAGGATGCTTTTGATAATTTCCGGCAGGTCCGAAAGATACGTCTGTAATCGAGGTAACGTCACCGGAAGCGAGGCGACCCGATAAAACAATTCATCATCGAATTGGCCATCGTCAGTCATCTCCTCAAGATCCGAACTCGTGGTGCAAACCAAACGAAATTTATGGGCGGAGTTTCGCAATACGCTGACCAGCTTCGACTGCATCTCCTGCGGCAATGCCTCCAACTTTTCGAGCAGCAAGGTTCCATTAACCGCTTGCTCCACCCAGGCGCCGCCGGTGCCACTCTCACCCAATAGTCCCGCGGCAAAGTTGTCGTCCGAACTGAGCGAACAATCGATGCGCACCAGCTCTCCGTCACTTTCAGGTGCGCTTTTATGAAGTATTTCAGCCACCGCCGAACGCCCCGTGCCCGGCTCGCCTTGCAGCAACACCGGTGTATGGGCGCCGGCGAGTTTTTTGACCTGAGTCTTCAGTTTGGTCATGACTTCGCTCGACCCGACCAACCGCGACTCCAAATCCGCCGTTTCCACCGTGATGGCCGAAGACTGGGCCCGTTTATCCTGATACTCCCGATACTCGATGGCGCGCTTTAGGGTGCCGAGCAGTTCATCGACTCGAAACGGTTTCTGCAAATAGTCAAAAGCTCCGAATTTTAGCGCCTGAATAGCGCTCTCCGTTGAAGCGTAAGCCGTCATGATGATCACCACCGCGGACGCATCATATTCCTTAAGTTGCTTGAGCAAGGTGATGCCATCAACGGGCTTCATATCGATATCGGCCAATACGATGTCGAATTTATCCTCTTTGTAACGCGCCAGCCCCGCCTGCCCATCGGTCGCGAATGAGGTCGCGTAACCGGTCGGCTGAATAACCGCTTCCAGCATCTCATGGATGGATAGCAGATCGTCGACTATAAGAACAGAAGGCATGGAGAGAAACTTCACCCACCCTCACAATGAAGAGCGGTTCTGCAAGCAGGATGTGGCAGGATTTATTGCACCCCGCCGGCAACCGCACCGAGTTGGAAAATCGGCAGGAACATCGCCATAACGATGCCACCGACGACCACACCCAAGAACACGATTAGCATGGGTTCGATCAGGGAGGTAAGCGCGGCAACCGTCGCCTCCGACTCAGCATCGTAAAAATCAGCAATCTTGTTCATCATGCCATCGACGTTACCGGTCGATTCACCCGCCTTGACCATGTGCTTCATCATGGGCGGGAAAAACTTGTTGGTGGCGAACACCTCGGAAACTTGCCCCCCTTGACTCACGTGCTGGGCCACATTGGCGCAGGCGCGCTCAATTTGCGTCATACCGGAAGCGGACGCCACAATATCCAAGGTTCTTAAAATCGGCACACCCGAGCGGACCAGCGTGGCGTAAGTGCGGCAAAAACGGGAAAGCGCGATCTTATGCACGAGATTCCCGAAAATCGGGGCTCCGACCAGAAATGTGTCCTTCATCACCCGACCTTTGGGGGTCACAATGATTTTTTTGAAAATCCAAAAGGCAACGGCCAACAGACCGATGATGTATAATAGGTAAGCCTTCAGAAAATCTGAAAGGTCGATCAGGAATTGAGTCGGAGCCGGCAGTTTTGCCCCAAAGTCGTCAAACATTTCCGCGAACACCGGAATCACAAAGATGAGTAGCACGTTCACCAAACCCACCGCCAATCCAATCACGGCGATCGGATACGTCATGGCCGATTTAACCTGTTTGGTGAGCTTCACACTGGATTCGAAGTAATCGGCTACCTTAGCCAAAATTTCGGAGAGCGCTCCTGAAGCCTCACCCGCTTCCACCATCGAAACAAACAGGGTATTGAAGGACTTGGGGAAAATTTTTACCGAATCCGAAAATGAATTACCCGACGAAATCTCGGCCCGAACGTCACGGATCACGATACGGAAAACCTGATCCTCCGTCTGATCCTGCAATGCTTCCAAACATTGCACGAGGGGCAGTCCGGCCGTGAGTAGTGAAGAAAGCTGCTGCGTGAAAATCGCCAGCTCTTCGAGCGGCAGCTTATACTTCTTCGCTTTCTTTTCGTAAGCCTTCTGCTTGGCGAGCTCCTACGACGCCCAAAAACCCACTTTTTTCGAGTTTCCTGCACCTGATTTTTTCTTGCCTGACTTTGACTTGGAGCCACCTGAGATAAGCGCCATGACGTTAAGAAAACAGTCCAGCGGCGCCTCGCAACCTCATTTAAGAGGCCTCGTTTTCAATAATTTGTTAAACCCGGTCCGTATAACCCGGCATAAATTTCTCGCAATTCGACCGCAAGGCAGGCTTGACGGATCGCTGGGGACGCCGATGCTTCGCCTTCCCTCGCGCCTGTAGTTTAGTGGTAAAACCTCTGTCTTCCACACAGATGTCGTCGGTTCGATTCCGTCCAGGCGCACCAATTTTTATCCTGCGAAGCGGGACTTCGGCTGGCACACTCCCCCCGCCAGCGGGACTCAAATACTGATAATCTGGACCGAATGCTGTGAACATCGTCCTGTTTGAACCGTCTGAAATCGGTCCCGCTCTCGCCCCCAGCGACAATCGATATCGCCACATCAAGAAAGTGCTTCGTCGCGACGTGGGAGATTCATTCGATGTCGGCAAAATCAACGGCCCCCGCGGAAAGGCGCTCATCACCAAATCGGACCGCGAGGGACTTCATCTGCAAATAAACTGGGACCGGCCTCACCAGCCGGGAATTGCTCCCCGATTGGCCATCGGATTTCCTCGGCCTCAAACCGCCCGCGATATTCTTCGCGACGCCACATCCATCGGCGTAAGCGAACTGAGTTTTGTCAGCACCGCGCGCAGCGATCCGAACTACGCCACCAGCTCCCTTTGGCACAACGGAGAGTGGCGGCGCCAGGCGATCACCGGAGCCGCCCAAGCTTTCGATACCTTTGTTCCTCAGGTGAAGTGGGATGAATCCTTGGTTGAAACCCTCGACCGGTGGGCGGCCGAAAACATCAGACCCGTGGCCCTCGATCTCTACGACTGCACGGAACGGTTGACCGATCATCTGAATTTAAGCTCGGTTGCCCCTCCGGATGCCGTCCTGATCGGCCCCGAGCGCGGCTGGGATAACGACGACCGGGTACGACTGGATTCCCGGCAAATTCCCCGGCTGCACCTGGGTCCTCGCGTGCTTCGCACCGAAACCGCGGTGGCGGTTACTTTGGGGATATTACACGCGGCGGCGGCTCGAGCCTGAATATCCCCACCGTGGGCTGCTGCTCGCCCTTGCCAATTCGCTTCACCAATTCGAAACCACGGGGCGTCAGATTAATTTCACCCGGCATCTCAAATACCACCCGCGGATCGTCACGGTGTCGCAGTAGTTTTCTTAAAGCGGAAAATACACTGGAAGCTACTTTCTCCACCATGGGATACGGGGGATCCACAAACACCAGGTTCGGCGGCAGTTCCATGGTATCCCACGGCACCGAGGACGCATCTCCACATCTCACCGCCAAATTCTGCTCATCGCGCTGCATGCTTTGACAGACGGCAGCAATATTTCGGCGCAAGACCTCAAACGTGCGGCGATGCTTTTCCACCCACAATCCTCCGGCCGCACCTCGGCTCAGAGCTTCGAGCCCATAAGCTCCACTGCCGGCAAACAGATCGAGAAACCGCGCGTCTTCGACCCGGGTGCCGAGGCTGGAAAACACCGCTTCACGCATACCGTCCGTCGCCGGCCGCACCGCATCCCCCTTGGGGACGAGCAACGGGATGCTCCGAGCTTTTCCACCACTGATTCGCATATCCGCAAACAAACCGACCGACACCGCTTGGCAACCGTCAAACGCTGCTTAAGCGACGAAATTCGATTCCCGGCGACATCTTCCACGCTTCACCCCTCGTCGTTTTCCACGCAACTTGGCTTTCAATGACGGCCCTCCCGGCGCCGCCCTCGCGCAATACCAAATGTCCTTTCGACCGAGATTCCCGATTTCCAACCACTGTGATGGTTCCCGTTTCTTCAATCCCGGAACCCACGTGAACCGATCGTGGTGGGATGTGCTGAAGTGGCGACGCTCCTCCACCTTCGCCGTCTGGCCCAAGGCAGTCGACATCGATCCTCCGCCCCTGCCAGAGGCTCCACAGGATGGCACCCTAAGCGCCACCTGGATCAATCATGCCACCGTCCTGCTGCAAACCCGTCATGCCAACATAATCACCGATCCCGTTTTCAGCGAACGGGTCAGCCCCTTATCCTGGGCAGGACCCAGGCGGGTCCACCCCCCCGCCATCGCGTTACAGGATCTGCCGGATATCCACGTCATCCTCCTTACCCACGATCACTATGATCACTGCGACAAACAAAGTGGTCGGGTTACCCAAACTGGACCACCTAAACAGTTAGTCTGGATGGGTTGATGTAGTGG
>CBFHXU010000009.1:0-41940 GCA_965659875.1 uncultured Opitutaceae bacterium | reverse complement strand
CAGGAGTCAGCCACAGATTGAGCGGCCAACCGGGAATCTTTTGCTCGGCCGCCAACCATTGCTGACCAAAGGCTCCGATCGTGGGAATGTCGTGTCGCGTGGCCCGGATGCACATGAAGTTGTCGTTGAGGAACGCCGCGACCTCGGCGTTGGAAAAACTGTCGGTATCCATCGACGTCGACAACTCACTCAGGGGGTCCGCGACGAAGAGATAGATCGGCTGTTCACTCTGTCGGGCCTGGGCGGCAACATCGTCAGTCCAAGCATGCCATTCGACGTCCGCGCGGACTGTTAGCGGGATCAAAATGAAGAAGGAAACGATTAAACGTTGAGTTCGAGAGGTCATGGTGTTGCGGGGGAAGTGGGTTCGAAAAGGCGCACCGGGCCATTCGCGTTGGCGGTGACGATTCGAGGGAGGCCTCCGGGTTGCAGCGGTGGCAGCATAATCACGGAGCGGGTATCGCCGGGGACGATGAGTCCGCTGGCGGCGGGCGGGAGCGCCTGGAAGTTACCTTGTCCATCGCCTTGGAAGAGGCGACCGAGGCTGCCGTCGAAGCGACCGGTGGAGGGTTCCGGACTGAAATCATTGCCCGCCACAAAAAGGTCGGGCAGGTCGTCACCGGTCAGATCGGCGAAGACGATGCCGTGGATCGGCGCCATCTGAGCTTCGCTGGGGAGGGGGGCGAATTCGAACGTGCCATTGGGCTGTTGCAGGAAAATGCCGCTGCGTAGTTCGGTGGCTTCGAGTTTCATTGCTTGGTCGAGTAATTCGCCTTCGAAGATTTCTTCGACCGAAGCTTCGGCGAAGGACGCGAAGTTTCTAAACTGGCGGCGAAGTTTGCGGAACGAGTAGGACAGTTTGCTGCGTCCACGGAGTGGATAGAGACGACCGTCTTCGTCGTATTGGGCCTCGAGAATTTCATGCTTCCCGGAGCCATCGAGGTCGCCCGCATAGACCACGGCAGGGTGTTCGGATGAGGCTCGGTATTTGGTGTTCAGGCCCACGTTGCCCGCGATGATATCGAGGCGGCCATCGTTATTGACGTCGGCGACTTCGATCGCGCGCCACCAGCCGGTGTGGCTGGCAAGGCCGAGCTTTTCTGAAGCGTCGGTTAATTTCCCATTTCTATTGAGCGCGACTTTGATTGTTCCCCAATCAGTCGCCGTGACGAGGTCGGGATCTCCGTCTGCATCCAGATCGGACCAACTCGCCCCGGTGATGTGTCCATTCAGCGGAGTGGTATCAGTGGTCTGGTCAGGTTGAAGCGTGAAGCCGTCGGTCGTGTTACGTAGGAGTTTACTCCCTTGGGTCTTTGGCCATTCGCCGGGAGTTGAGCTTCCCCCGACAAATAAATCGATGTGACCGTCGCGGTTGAAGTCGTCGGCGACTACTACGGTCGAAGCGTGTTGTTCGTGGGAGAGTGCGTGACGCGCGAATCCGCCTTCACCGTCACCAAGGTAGAGACGGTTATCGAAGTTTCCCTCTACGCCACCGGCGCTGATGTAGAGGTCGGGGTTCTGGCCGCCGTTGTAGTGAAAGAAGGTGGCGCTGACGTCATCCGCGGCGGCGGCTTCGCTCCACGGCTGCGAATCCGCGGTAATGAAGGAGCCGTCGGATTGGCCGAGAAAAAGGGTGCCGGATTGGGCGCGGGCGCCGGTTACGAAAATGTCGGAGATTCCGTCTAGGTTGACATCGGCGGTGGCGAGCGCCGGGGCTGTGCCGCCGAGTCGGCGCGGGAGCAGGCGTTGACCTGCGAGCTCTTCGATCGGGTAGGCATTGCTGGTGTAAACAAGTCCCCGTTCAGCGGAGGTTTCGTGATAGAGGCTCTTCGAAAGGTCTGCGTGGTATTGAGCGGCGGTTCGCTCGGGCTCGTTTGCTGTCTGCTTGATGACAAGCAGCCGATCGGCGGGGGGGGTGGCGTGGCTGGATTCGGTGCCGTCAGGCCAGCGGACGTGGAGTGATTGGATATCAGACTCGTCACCCAGACCGAAAATAATGGTGCCGCGCTCGGAGGATACCACGCCACGTTCCCCGAATACTTGGCGCACCTGTTTACCCTTCGCGGTGGTGAGGGTGAGCTCCGCGCCGATGGCATTGCGGTTGGGCGCGTTTCCTACGAGGCGCACAGCGATGCGGTGTCCGGTCGCGAAGTCGTTCCGCATAAAGGTGGGCGGTCCGTCCTGGTTGCTCCAAACGAGATCGAGGTCCCCGTCGTTATCCAGATCGGCGACGACACAGCCGAAGGAAACGCCAATTTCGTCGAGTCCCCATTCGCGGGATACGTTGCTGAATTTCAAATCACCGTCGTTACGATAGGCGAGGTTGGGCTCTTCACGTTTGGGGGCGTTGCGCCAGACCCGGGCGCGGGCGGCGAGATTCGGGGCGACGTTTTGTTTGTCGACCAAATCGGCATCGATAAAGTTACGCAGCATGCCGTTGGTATAAAAGACGTCGGAGCGTCCGTCGTTGTCGAGATCAGCGATGCGCGCGGCCCATGTCCAACCCGTGGCGTTCATGCCGGTGAGGTGCGCAACTTCTTCAAATCGATCGGTGCCCGTGCCGAGATAAACCGCATTCCACATGTATTGCGGGATGAGATCCGCGACTCGTTCGTTTTCCCAAAGACCGCGGCCCATTTCTTCTATGCCGGTCATGAAACCGGCGCGGGTTTGGTCGCGCATGTCGGCGACCAGAAAATCAATTTCGCCGTCGTTGTTTAGATCACCGGCGTCCGCGCCCATTGAGAAATAAGTCACGTGCGGGAGCCTTTCATCGACAACATCAGTGAAGGTGCCATCACCGTTGTTGAGGTAGAAGCGATCTGGAGTTTCGAAATCGTTGGCGACATAGATGTCGGGCCATCCGTCGCGATTGGCGTCAAACCAGATGGCGGTGTGGCCTTGGGATTTCCCCCAGATACCCGCGTCGAGGGCGACATTGGTAAACGTGCCGTCGCCATTGTTGCGCATCAGATAATCCGGCTGCCCCGTGGGGCTCTGCGCAAAATCCAGAATGTTCGTGGCGATGTACGCATCGAGATCACCATCGCCATCGTAGTCGGCGAAGGAGGCGTGCACCGAAGCATCGTGAATATCGAGTCCGTAAGCGGCGCCGTGCTCGGCGAACGTGCCGTCGCCGTTGTTGACGAACAGAAGGTTGGGCGCATCGAGCCGGGAAAGGTAGATATCCATCCAGCCATCTTGATTGATATCGACGGCAGCGACGCCGGTATGGCCGGCGGGATCGTCCGCGACGTCGACGCCGCAAACGGCGGCAATGTCATGGAAGCGTCCGGCGATGGTCTGCTGGTAAAGGGCGTTGGGACCGTTCTTGGAGACGGCATAGATATCAGGCATGCCATCGCGATCAAAGTCAGCCACCGCGAGTCCGGTTTCGAGCGCGCCCAAGGTGTATTCGCGGAAGCGATCTCCCCACATACGCGGATCGTTGTAGAGATTCGGCACCGTCAATCCACTTTGCTCGGCGGATATTTGCGTGAAGGGCGTCGCCCCTTTGGCGGCCGCCTGCGGTTGAGCGAGAGGATGATCGGTGAGCTCCGCCGTTGCTGATGTGGCGAGGGCGAGTGCAACCAGGAAGTGAACCCCAAATTTCATGTCACTTTAGAATGAGTGCCTCGGGCTGCAAGACGACGGGAATTACTTCCGTGAACGCAGCGAATGCTCGAAAACGTAGTCGGCGATCTTGATCCCGGCCCGGCGTCCCTCGACGACATCGATCATGGTGTGGATGCCGCCCCAGACCCGACTCATGTTGAGCTCGATACAGGCTTCGGAAAAGCTTTCGTAAGAGCGCACGACTCCCGGCAGTCCATCTGAGGTGGAGGTGAACTTGAAGTCATCGGTGCCAATGTAGAGGGCAAGCATACGGGAGGCCGCCCCGGTGAAGGTTGAGTGAGCGGAGGTGTAGGTCGGATGGGCGGGAGAAGCCATGTTGGGGATAAACTCCGGTTTTACTTCGAGGTGGGCATTGAGGTCGGTCGTGGCTTCGCGCAACGCAGTTTCTGGGCGCCAGTGCAGGTAGTGGAATTTTGCTTCCCACGATGAAATGCCGGCGTCGGCGGTCGCCAGGGTCATCAGGGCGAAAAGGTTGGCGGTTTGCTCGAGCGTGAGTTCCTGGCGGCGAGCGACATCCTGTGCGATCACGCACCAGTGTCCGGCAGGAGTGGCCGTGCCGAGATCGTCGGCCCAAAAGGGAGTGGAGAGGGTTTGATACTCATCGCGTTCGGCGTCGTCACGGGCGCCCACTTTGGCGGTGAAGGCGAGTTGCTCGGCGTATTCGGGGGAATCCAAATCGAGGGGGGGAGGCGCGCGAAATTGATCGGCGCTCTTCATCACGAAGGGGCGTACGTGCGCAACAGCTGGAGAAACGGGGGGACGAAAGGCAGGTGGAGTTTCGCGCCATTTGCCCGCTTTTTCGGAGGTGATCGCACCGGCGTAGGGTTGGTTGAGACCACTGTCGGAGCGGTTGTCGAGGAGGCGTTGGGCGACGTGTTTGCCCCAGGTGATGCCGGCTGATTTGGCTTCGCCCTCAGCGATTCCGGCGAGGGCTTCGTCATAGGCTTTGCGCAAGACGCGCGGATTGACCTCGTTGCCCCAGATAGCCTGCAGAACAGTGTAGGCGGCGGCGGCGATGGCAGCGTCGCGATCAGCGCCGGTCGGAGCGGCTTCATCGACCAGCCACGGTTCGTATGCGCGGTCGAACCCGTTGATCGCATCAAAAATCGCCGCGTGATACGTCGCCAAGTGAAGGGCGGCGATCGGAGGTGGATTGCGCGAGAGTCGGGTCGCGTTGAGCACCTGATCATTCCAGAACAGCACGGGATTGGCTCCCAAGGAGGCCACGCCGAGGCAAAGCAGAGTGAAGAACGGGATAAAATTACGTTTCATGGGTCTGAATGAGGTTGGAGAGTGAAACACACTCGAAGGGATATCGCACCACGTCTGGCGGTGCTCGCAATCCTCCTTTAGGTCCATTGTTAGGACTCGTTAAGCGGGAGCAGGTCTCATGGGCGGCTTCGGTAGTTTTACGTCGCTCCTTTGGTATTTCCGTTGTTGCTTGAGTTGAGATGTTTAACCGAGTCGCTACCCTGTTGCTGATTGGCGTGATGATGGTTGCGGGCGAAGAACCTGTTCCGGAGATCCAAGATCGAGGATTTGTGGTGTTTCGCGACAATTGCCGCGACTGTCATTTGGCTTCGGGGATGGGGATCCGGGAGATGAATGCGCCTTCGATCGCGGGATTGCCGCGGTGGTATGTGACGGACCAGTTGCGCGAGTTTCGCCGCGAACTGCGCTGAGGACACGATGACGATGCGGCCGGTCAACTCATGCAGATCAAGGCGAAGGGTCTGGGCGAACGAGACCTCGCGTTTGTGGGCCGGTATATCGAATCGATGTCGCCCAACGCCACCCGCGTGACGCTCGATGCGAAAATCACCCCGCGCGCCAAGGCGCACTATCTGAGCGATTGTGCGTCTTGCCACGGGGATCACGGGGAAGGGGTAAAGCGGGAACGGGCGCCACCGCTTCTCTTTCAGCCCGACTGGTATTTACGGAAACAGTTGGAGAATTTCCGGGAGGGCAAACGCCAGCATGGGCGAACTGGCAAAATTGCTGAGCCTTCTGCAGAGGTCGCGGCGGAACTCGTGGCCTGGTTGGCGTCGCTTGCGGTGGAATAAATCAGGCTTTCAGCGGGTTTTTCCAACGCAGTTGGGGAAAGCGATGAAAGTCACTATCCGTGCTGTGCAGAACATAGCCGCGTTCGATTGCGAGGGTGGCCAGGTGAGCGTCGGTGGTGAGATTTCCCGCGGTGCCCAGTTGCTCCAGTTGTTGGCGAAGTTGTTGGAAATGATCCTCCGCTGGGGTGGCGATGTGGAAATGTGGGAGAGCCAACCAGTCATCAATACGGGAGCATACATCCGCGGGACTCATGGGGTTTTGGAGAATATTTCGATGAGTTGAAATTCGGATAAACCCCAAGGTGACGACCCACGCCAATCCTACTCCTTCGGTTCCCGCCAGTGTGGCGTCCCACCATTCCCGCGCCCGTTCGTGAAGGGGAGACTCCACATTGTGGGCGTGAATAAGCACATTGATGTCGGGCAAAATCATGCCGATTCAGTCCGGAGTTTTGCGGCCACGGCTTCGACCTCCAATTCGTCGGCGAGTTGGTTGAGTTTATCCAGATCAATACCAGGATTAAACCCGTAGGCGTGGGGGATGGTTTTCACTTCTTTGCGAGGTGGCAGGACTTGCTCAGCCGCCAGGCCACGGCGAAGGGAGGCATTGACCAGAGCCTTAAAGGTCACGCCCTTGCGTTTGGTTTCTCGTTCCAGAATTGCGGCGATATCGTCGTCTATAGTGAGTGTCGTTCGCATGATGTCATCATGATGCTCATAAAATTGATGTCAAAACATCAAAAAATAGCCAAACCCTCCGATTTTAGTGGAAATCATGGGAGGCTTGGGCGGGAACCTCGGCGAGGTGAAGGGCGGCGATGGTGGTCGCCTTGATATGGATGATGCCGTGTTGGATCTGGAGTTGGCCGGTGATACGCAGCGCGGGCTCCAGATTGATGACGAGGCGATACGCTTCGAACTTAGGCGGAGTCACGATGCAGTTGGCCACACCGGTTTCGTCTTCGAGTGAAATGAAGACAAACCCCTTGGCCGTGCCGGGCCGTTGCCGACAGATGACGCTGCCCGCGACCGTGATTATGCTACCATTCTTGGCGAGCGGAAGATCACTGGCCCGCCAGACGTCGGGCAAGGCGTGGCGCACATGCGCCATGGGGTGCACGCCCGCGGTGAGTCCCATGAGCGTGAAGTCAGCCTGCACGCGCTCGCCCAGCGACATGGGGGAAAGGGTTTCGGAATTACGATCTACGATTTCGGATTTAGCGGGGTCGGGGAGCGTTTTGTTGGAGGGATCGAATCTTTCTCTTTCCTCTTTATCGTTCTCTTTCTCCTCGGTGGTGCTGGGGGTATTCGGACCGGGGAAGGGGTCAGGTCGTGTCTCGAGCGCAGCGACATCTGAGAAGCGAAGCTTTGAAGCAAAGTGAACTTCCTCCTTCGTCCCGCAAAGCGGGACTTCCTCCTTCGCTGAAGCTTCGGCGGACGTGCCGTCTTGCTGCGTTTCAACCTCTGCCGCGAGTAGCGGCTGCTCTTCCGCCTCTTGATACTTGGAACTTGTTACTTGGCACTTCTGCAGCGGGCTTGCGGCTCGCTGCAGCAACGGTTCATCGGCGGACCAGGCGGCTTCGATTTGCCAGAGGGCGGCCCGGCGGTGTTCGGCGAAGCTGTTGAGCGCGCCGGAGGCCGCCAACACGCGGCGGTCGGCGGCGGAGAAGTGGGTGCGGCGGAGCCAATCATCGATATCGGCAAAGGGGCGCTCGGCCCGGGCTTCGAGCATGGCGCGGGTGTTTTTTTCGGAGAGGCCTTTGAGGTAACAGAGGCCCAGTCTGACCCGGCCTTCGCTCTGCGAGGCAGAGCTATGGCGGGCAGGCGTCGGGGACGAGGGATCGGTGGATGCGGAGGTGTGGCAGGAGCTTCTTTCTCTTTCTTCTTTATCTTTATCTTCGGTCGGAGAGTTCTTGTCGCTCGGGCGGGGGAAGGGGGCAGGTCGGGAAAAGTGAACTTCCTCCTTCGCCAAGGCTTCGGCGGACATGCCGTCTTGCTGCGTTACACTTTTTAACGACGCTGACCCCGTGGGCTTCTCTACAGTGGAGACGTCTGGAACTGTAGCCGGGCTCGGTGAGCCCGGGGCGGTGGCGTGGGCACCGGGGTCAACGACCCCGGCTACAACTTCTGCCGCGAGTAGCGGCTGCTCTTCCGCCTCTTGATACTTGCTTGTCCGCCGAAGTCCCGCTTTGCGGGACGAAGGAGGAATGCCTGATACTTGGGACTTCGCTCCGTCGTTTGCTACTTGTTCCTTCGGTGGAGATGGCGAAGCCATCTCCACCGCACACTCCCAGTGGGAGTTTTGCACGCAGACGGGGAGGAACTGCACGCCGTGGCGGCGGGAGTCCTGCACGAGGGTGGCCGGTCCGTAAAAACCCATGGGTTGGTTGTTGAGCAGACTAGCGACGAACTCGGCGGGTCGGTGCGCTTTGAGCCAGGTGCTGGCATAAGCGAGCAGCGCGAAACTCATGGAGTGCGATTCGGGAAATCCGTAGAGCGCGAAGTTGGAGGCGGATTCGATTAACATTTCGATGATCCGGTCGGACCATCCGTGCTCGCGCATCGCCGTGCGTAGATTGTTGAGGCCGCGTTCGAGTCGTTCGGTGCCGCGGCTGAATCCCATGGCGCGACGGAGCTCCTCGGCCTGGGTTCCGTTGTAGTTGGCCAACTCCATCGCGCAGGCGAGCATCTGTTCCTGAAAGAGCACGACCCCGTAGGTGCGTTTCAGGATGGGCAACAGACGTTCGTGCACTTCCGGATCGAGACACACGATGGGTTCGCCGCCGTGACGCCGGGCGATAATCGGATGCACGAGTTGCCCGACAATGGGACCCGGCCGCACGATTGCGACCTGCATGGCGACGTCGTAGAAGCAGGCGGGTTTGAAACGACGCAGACTCGACATCTGTGCGCGGCTTTCGATCTGGAAGACGCCGATGGTATCGGCCTCCTGCATCATGCGATACGTTTTGGGATCGTCGGCAGGCAGGTTGTAGAGTGAAAGCTCTTCGCCCCGATCGGCGCAGAGTTCGAAACAGTCCTGTAAGGTTGCCATCATGCCGAGGCCGAGGAGGTCGACCTTCACGATGCCGAGGTCTTCGCAGTCATCCTTGTCCCATTGCACGACGACGCGGTTGGGCATCGACGCGGGTTCGAGCGGGACAACTTGGTTGAGCCGTCCGCCGCAGATGATCATGCCGCCGGAATGTTGTCCGAGGTGGCGGGGCAGTCCGTGGAGTTGCTGATGTAGCTGGGCCAACGTGGCGGCGCGCAGATGGGCTCGGGGCAGTCCGGATTTGGCCAATTGTTCCTCGAGTTCGAGCGTGTGCGGAAAATCCCCACCGTGAAACAGTCTCGAAAATCGGTCCATGATGTCGTCGGAAAGCCCGAGCACTTTGCCGAGTTCCCGGGTGGCGCCACGGCCCCGGTAAGTGATGACGTTGGCGGTCATCGCCGCACCGTGGGGCGAGTAGCGTCGATAAACTTCCTGGATGACCGATTCGCGAAGTTTGCCGCTGGGGAGATCGAGGTCGATATCGGGCCAGGAGGGGCGGCCGTCGGCACCGACGCGGCCTTCGCTGAGAAAGCGCTCGAAAAGTAAGTGGTTTTTGACCGGATCGATGGCGGTGATGCGCAGGGCGTAACAGACCACGCTGTTGGCGGCGGATCCGCGGCCTTGCACGAGAATACCATGGGATCGGGCCCACCGGCAGATGTCGGCGACAATGAGAAAATAGCCGCAGAACCCGAGCTGATCGATGAGCGTAAGTTCGGCATCGATTTGGCGTCGATATTTTTGGGTCATGCGCGGAATCAGGTCGCGGATGCCCGCATAGACGAGATGACGCAGATGAGACAGCATGTTGTCCCAAGGCGGGACCGGGTAGTCGGGAAACGCGTAACCCAAATCGCGTAAGGTGAAATCGAGCCGGTCGGCCAGCCGGACGGTGTTGGTGATAGCGTCGGGGAGGTCGGCGAATTTCGCCGTCATGAATCGACCGGAGCGCACTTGGCGTTCGGCGTTGGGCGCGAGTAATCGGCCCGCCGCATCGAGTGTCGTGTGATTTCGCAGGCAGGTGAAGATGTCGGTGATGGTGCGGGCGGAGCGATCAGCGTGCGTGATGCCGCCGGTGGCGAGCAGCGGAAGGTTTTGATTGGCCGCGAGGTCGCGGAGGAACCGCACCGTGCGTTCTTCGCCGCGCACGCGGTGACGTTGCACTTCGACGTAAAGACGATCGGAGCCGAAGATGCGTTGGAGCTGATCGAGGGGCGCGGCGACGGCATCCGTGCCTCCGGTCTGCCAGGCCGAGAGCAGCGGGCCTTCGGCATCACCCGTGAGGGCAATTACGCCTTCGGAATACTGGGCGACCTCGTCCCATGTCGCGTAGCAAGGACGTTTGCGTTCGCGGAGATCGGCGGCCGCAATTTTGGATTTTGGATTCTGGATTTCGGATTTGGGTGCGGCCGAGCGAGATTCCTGTTTGGCGTGGGAAATGAGTTGGCAGAGGTTTTGGTAGCCGGTGCGACTGGCGGCGAGAAGGGGTAGAACGGTGCCATCGCGCAACGTGATCTCGGTCCCCACCAAAGGCCGCACCCCGGCTTCGTTGGCGGCGTGGTAAAAGCGAGGGGTCCCGTAAAATCCGTCGCGATCGCAAACCGCCATCGCCGGGAGTTCGAGACGCGCCGCCGCCGCCGCGAGATCTCCCGGCATGGAAGCGCCCCGGAGAAAACTAAACGCGCTATTGGCGTGGAACTCGATGTAAGGAGAGGGAGGCAAGGGAGGGGAGGAGAAGTGAGAAGTATGAAGGAAGAAGGATGAAGGACGGGGAGGTAGCGGGTTTCTTTAGTCTTTCTTCTTTATCTTTCTCTTTCGTCAGGGGGGATATCGTTCGGATCGGGTAAGGGGTCAGGTCGGAAAAAATGAACTTCCTCCTTCGCCAAGGCTTCGGCGGACATGCCGTCTTGCTGCGTTTCACCCTCCGCTGAGAGGCATCCGTCGAGAACGAGAACGAGTAAGAGGAGAGAAGGATGGGACTGAGGGCGGTGGAGTTAGGCTTTGGGTTTCTTGCTACTTGGAACTTGTTACTTGTTACTTCGCAGTGCGCGGGCTTTGCCCGCGCACTGCACACTAGTCGTATTCACCTTCCAGATACCATCCGGTGGTAGTTTGGCTGAGGCGGTAGAGGCCGGGGTGGGGTGGGCCGAGGGCGATGTCCCATTCTTCACGCGCCCATGCTTGGTCGGATTGCCACCAGTCGCCGTTGGCGCGCCAGGGACCGTGGTGGTGTTGGATTTCGCCGCGGAGGGTTTCACTCCAAAGGTAGGCGGGAATGGGTGAGGTGGATTGCAGTTCGATCCGAACCGGTCGGGGCGGACGAAAACGCCGCAGGGGAATACCCAGAGCCGGTAAGGCGGGAGTGGGTGCGGTGGAGATGTTTTCTCCGGTGGAGGGAGGAACGAGAGTGGCGGAGTCCGGTCGGTGCGTGTCCGCGAGTTGCGGGGTACCGAGCTGGTCGGAGCCGAGCAGCGCGGCCGCGCGAGCCAACGTTTCTGCGAAACCATGAGGATCGCGCAGGCCGGTATCGAACAGGCCTTGTTGGCGGTGCAGGGGACGGGTGGGAAACAGCTCCAGGCGCACGGCGACAATGGCGGAATCGGTGAAGACCGTTTCGAGGTGGGATTGCAGGGTGCGAAAGAGCAGATCGGGGGACGCGGTGGGTTCGGGTAAGCGGATCGATCGTTGGTGCGTGCCGTCGTCGTCGAGTTTCAGGCACAGATCGATTTCGGCGGCGGCGAGCGCCACGCCTTGGAGGTCGAGGCAGAGTCGATCGATGAACCGGCGCAGTAGAAACATGAGGGGCTCGAGGGATTCGATGAGGTGCTCGAGTTCCATCTCCGCGGCGAAACTTTGTGGCGGCGGCAGCGGTTGAATGGGACGCGTGCTTTGGCCGGCAGCGCGTTCCCATAAGGCGAGCCCGCCGGGACCTAGCCGTTGGGCGACATCGGCTTTGGTGAGCGCGGTGAGCTGGCCGAGCGTGGTGATACCCCAGAGCTGCAGGATATCGATGTGGTCGGGTTCCGGATCGGCGGCGCTAAGAGGAAGCGGCGAGAGGAACTCGTGCGCGTCGGTGATGGCGAGGATGGGGCAATTACGATTTACGACTTTGGATTTACGATTTTCCGCTAAGGGGGGAGAAGAGCCGGTGCCTGATTCCGCTGAGTTCTTGTTGTTCGGGCGGGGGAAGGGGTCAGGTCGTGAAAAGTGAACTGCGTCCCGTAGGGACTGCGTTTCACTTTGTCTACGACCTGACCCCGGGGGCTCGGCCGCGAGTAGCGGCTGCTCTTCAGCCTCTTGATACTTGCTATTTGATACTTGGATCTTCGCTCCGCCGACTTGGCACTTCGCGGCGGCTTCTGCCGCCGCGCGAGCCGCGTAGAGCGCGAGGAGCGGGGTGGTGGCGAGGCCGGCGGTGGCGGTGAGGCCGAGGACGGTGAGTTGGTCGAGGGCGGCTTGCAGGCGAGGTTCGCGCTGGGTGGCGGGTAGCGAGGTGACATCGGCGGTGGCGATGCCGAGGGCGGTATCTTCGACGAGAGGTGAAAGGCGAGAGGCGGCAGCCAAGAGACTGGCACTGGCTTCGTCATCGGCGTTGGCGTGGGTCTGCTCCAAATGAAGGTCGGGACAGCGGGACAGCGCTTGAGGAGCGGTCAATCCGGTCACCACTCCGGCGGTGCGGGAGGCAGGCGTGAGCGCGGTGATGACGGCGCGGCGGCGGTCGCCGTCGAGCAGCGCAACGGGCTTCCCCGTGAGATCAGGTCGTAGACGAAGGAGAGCCTGTAACGAAAAATCAGATACAAGAAGGACGGCGAAACATGAGGTGGACTTAGACAAAGGAAGGAGCTGAAAAATCGTTTCTCTTACTTCCGGCCGCGCAGGCGGTGGAGTTGGTTGGAGAGGTCGGTCTCTTTACCTTTTAGCGTCATCTCGGGGTCGGGAGTGGGCGTGCTGGTGGAGATGATGACGAGGAGGGAAATGAGCAGAAGAATGAGCGGGATGAAGAGCATGGGAAAAGAGTTCGTGAGGTTAGGCGGAGAGGGGTTGGGGGATGCTGCGGTGACGCGGTAGGGTAATTTTGAGCTGGGGGAAGATGGTGGGGCGGTCGGATTCGAGGGTGGCGAGGGCGAGGGAATGATTGAGTTGCAGGCGGAGATTGGCGCTGGGGACGAGGGGGCGGGGCGTAATGACGAGGAGAGTGAGTTCGGTGCCTTCGACGGCGCGTTGGAGGCGATACCAAAGCGGGGCGGGAACGCGGCGAAGTTCACGGGAGGAGGCGTCGCGAAGGTCGAGCACCACCAGGCCGAGGTTGGCGTCGCGGGCAAAGAGGTCGGTGACGCTCAGGGCGGTTGTTACGGTGCCACCGCGCGCCCACACGAGATGTTCTAGGTCGCCGGCGGGATAGGATTGTGGGTCGAAACAGTCAGCGGGATCGATGAGAGCAGCACGCTGCGCATTGCGGCGGGTGACCGTGAGAAGTTGGCCGAGAATCAAATGGCTGCCGCCACTAGCCGTGGGGCAGGTAAGTTCGGTGAGCGCGGCAGTGGGGAGTCCGCCACCCGTGGGTGCGTCGATCTCCGCTATGCCGGTAGGCAGCTGCGTGCCTTCCCGCCGGGTGGCGGTAGGAAAGCGTTCGGCGATGAGGTGCCGAAGCGCGGCCATTTTTTCGGGCGCGGCAGACAAGGGAAGGGAGAAGGCAGAAGGATGAAGTGAGAAGTGGTGAGACGGTGATGCCGGGCCGTGGCACGCTGCGCTCCGGATCGACAGGGACGAAAAGTGAAGTGGAAAGGGTCGAGTGAATAGGCCGGAAGACTTTTTACTTCATCCTTCTTACCTCAGACTTTTCTGAGTAACCCGACCATGACGCCTTGGATGATGAGTTCGGCGGCGGGGAGGAGATCGGGATAGCGGGGATTCTCCGCGCGGAGAAAAGGACGGCCGTGTTTTTGGAGAAAACGTTTGAGGGTGGATTCGCCGTCGATGAGGGCGGCGACGATTTGCCCCGGCGAAGGTTCGCGCGGGGTGAGGAAGACGATGTCGTCTTCGAGGATGTTGGCTCCGATCATGGAGTCTCCGCGCACCCGCAGGCCGAAGATGCGACTGTTACGACGGAGACCGAGCGACGAGGCATCCACCGCGACGGTTTCGTCGGGCTCGAGGTATTGCGCATTGGCGGCGGGCAGACCGGCCGGGATCACGCCGAAGACGGGAATGGACAGTAGCCCGCCGTCGTCCCGCCTTGCGGGACAATGGCGAGGTAGCGTGAAGGCGCGGGCTTTGCCGGGTTGACGGGAGAGCGCGCCTTTTTTCTCGAGGGCCTGCAGGTGGCGGGTGACGGCGAAGGGGCTGGCGAAACCGAAGTGCGCCTGGATCTCGCGCAACGTGGGGAAGACCTCGTATTGCTCGCGATGCGCGTGCACGAAATCGAGCACAGCTTGTTGGCGATCGGTTAACATGTGTTCAAATGAACACTATTCGGGAAATCTGACAACCCTACGATTTAGGTGTGATCGCAAGCCGTTGAAAACGTGCGAGCTACGACGGATTTTTTCTCGCCCCGCCACCGATTTGATGGGCTCGCTCTCGAAAACGGCGGACTGGCAGGACGACTCCGGTTAAAAAACAATCCCTCGTCTCGCCGCCCCCTGACGAAAGAGAAAGATAAAGAGGAAAGAATAAAGAGTATGGACCACTTCACCGCTTTCGAGAACGAGTAAGAGTATGAGGCGGAGGGCGGCGGAGAGTCAGACGGTTCGGGCGTTGCAATTTCCCCGCCTGTGCGGTGGGGTGGCGGTCCTATGATGAAACGATTGCTTGTTACCCTTACCCTTCTCGTTTTCGCTGGTTTCTCCGCCCCGTTGCTCTCTGCCGCCCACCACAAGGGCGGCCATGATCGGGTCTTTGAATACCGCGTCTATACGGTCCACCCCGGCAAGATGCCCAACATGTTAGCGCGCTTCCGGGATCACACTTGCGCGATTTTTGAGCGACTGGGGGCTGAAAACATCGGTTACTGGGTGGAGATGGAACCCGCCGAGGGCGAGGAGCCGAAGCTGCATTACATCATTGCTCATAAGAGCCGCGAAGCCTCGACAGAATTCTGGGCGACCTTCCGCGATGATCCCGCGTGGAAAGCCGCTGCCGCGGCCAGCACGAAGGATGGCAAGATCGTGAAGAAAGTAGAAAAAACCTTCATGGCGCCGACCGATTTTTCGGCGATCAAGTAGGTCCAATTTTGGCCTCAAGAGGCCTTACTTGCTCAGGTGCTTGTTTAGGAAGGCGTCGATCCGGGCGAGTTCGGCGTCGTCGCTGAAGGCGGGGCCGCCGTGGGCGCTGCCGTGGTGGACTTGGAAGTGCACGGGCAGGTTTTTCGATTTATACACGCCGTGGAGTTCGTGGGCCTGATTGATGGGCATTTGCGGGTCCTGATCCCCGTGGGAAAGATAGAGCGGCGGGTCCTCGGCATCGACCTGGAAAACCGGGCTGGTCAGGCGGGCGAGCTCGGGCACATCGTCGGGATGGCCGCCGATGAAGAGATCTAGGGCGGGTTCGCGCACGCTGAGGCCGTGGGGGGTCGATTGCTTCAGGATGGTGGTGAGGTTGGACGCACCGTAGAGATCGACGATGGCCTGCACCGAGGAATCTTGATCGAGGTGATCGCCGACTGAACCCTCGTGAAATTTTGAGTGATTGGTGACGCCAACGATGGCAGCGAGATGGCCGCCGGCGGAGGCTCCGGAGATGACCATGGGGTGGGCCGGAATACCGAGGTGTTGGGCGTGGGCCCGCAGGTAGCGGATGGCGGCTTTGATGTCGTGGGACTGCGCGGGGAAGGGAGCGACGCCGGAGAGCCGGTAGTCGACGCTGGCGACTGCCCAGCCGTGGGTAGTCATTTTTTTCAGGGTGCAGTTGGCCCGCGATCCGGCGCGCCAAGCGCCGCCGTGCACCCAGACGATCACGCCTTTGGCGTCACCGGATGGTCGATACAGATCAAGTTTAAGTTCGTGTTCACCGACCTGAGCAAAGTGATGGGTGGAAAATTCCTCGGCGTGACTGATGCTACTACAGAGCAGGATGAGACAAGTTGTGAGGAGGTGTCGCATAAATCAGATAGACGGGGTTTCCGGATCTTCGCTGGCCCAGACGATGAGCCAGCCGGATTCTTCATCGACGAAGACGAACGGGGAGATTTCTTCATCCTCCGTTTCAACGTATTCGGCGCGTGCCTCGTAGGTGAAGTGATCGTGAAATTCATCCCAACCGCCTTCGCTATGAGCGAGCAACTGGCCTTCGAGAGGCGAGTCCGGTGAGGTCGGTACAGGCCAGAAGTTGATGGCGATGGCAAAGGTCGCAGCCATCGGTAACGCGACCCGCAGGAGTCGGCTCCAGCTGGGCAGTCCACCGTCGGTCGTGGTTTGGGTTTCGCCCGAACGAATACGCCGGCGCACGGTGTGCCATTCGGTGGTGGGGTTGGGGGTTTCGACTTGGGCGTCGGTTTCCCGCCATGAATCCACCGCGGCCGCGAGTTGCTCGGAGAGGACCTGGCATTGGGGGCACTCTTGCAGATGTTGAGCCAAAATAGCCTCATCCGCGGCGCCGAGGGGGGCGTCGCGGGAGGCGAGAATTTTGGTTTCAGCATCGCGGCAGTTCATGTCGATCGCAAGGTCAGGTTACCACCGACTGCGGCTGGAAACCCAGACTTTTTCTTTGCGATAAGTCCAGTAGCCGCGCTCGTAGTGGCGGATGCGGCGACCGCACTCATCCAGGTAGTAGGAGGTGTGACCGGGGACCCAGACTTTGACGCTCCGGTAGGTCCAGTAGCCCCCGGAGTTGTGGTGGCGGCTGCGGGAGGAGCGGCAGGTATCGCAACCACAGCTTGAGCCGTGTTTGCGGGTGTAGCCGTGGCTGTTGCCGCGGTAGTGATCGTTGTAGCGGTTGTCGTAGCGGCGGTTGTTATCGAGAGCATCGTCAACCACGGCTCCGATGACCAATCCGCCCAAAAGACCACCGAGAATGGCGGCTTCTTTGTCGCCCAGAGCGGACGCGGAGTTGGGGGCAAAGGTGATGGCGGCGATGGCGGTGACGGTTATTAGGATATTTTTCATAGGGATCTCCGGGTTGAAGTTCATCCGTTGGGACGAGGCTCCCGGAGCCCGTATTCAAAAAATATGCAGTTTTTTCGGATTTATTCCGCGATCACCAGCAGAGCGTAAACCGAGCCATCTCCGCGCTTCGGTCCGCCCAGCACGGCGGGGACGCCGGGCCGCAGGACCAGTCCAGTGCGCATGAACGTCCGCGATCCGCCTCGCCAGTCGAGTTGCACGCGAATGCGGTCATCCTTGGAGGATTCGGTGGTAAATTCGAGCACTTGGCCCTGGCCGAGGGAAACGCGTCCTTGACCCGGGATATCGGCGCGACCGCTGCCGCTGCCGAGTTGGGAAAAACTTTCGAAGCGCAGGATGCGCCGGAGGGTGGATTCGTAGCGGGAGAGGCTACGGTCGGTCTCGCCGGGCTGTTTGGAGGCGGAGACCAAAATCGCGCGCACGGTGACTTCCGCTTCGGCAGCATAGACGGAGGGAGCGGCGATAGCGAACAGCAGGCCACAGTTGAGGAGGATTCGGTTGATTAGTCGCATGGCGTTTCGCGGAGTTTTTGGGCGAGCAGGCGGCGGGCGTGATAGAGACGAGACATCACGGTGCCGCGACGACAGCCGAGAGATTGGGCAATTTCGTCGTAAGTTAAGCCTTGGATTTCACGCAAGGCGAGCACCGCTCTTTGTTTGGGAGGGAGAGAATCGAGCAAATATTCAAAACGAGCCCGTTTTTCGGTAGATTCGAGCTGTTCGGGGGCCGTGGGCTGGTCGTCGGCCGGTTCGAATGCGGGCGGGGCGTCCGCCTCGTTATCGGGTCGGGAAAAGGGGAGGAAGCGATCGAACCAGCGTTTTCGTTTGCGCAGGTGGTCGACGGCGCGGCGCACCGCGATGGGGTGCAGCCAGGTGGTAAACTTCGATTCGCCCCTGAATTTACCGATCTGTTGCCACGCTTTGACCCAAATCTCCTGACACAGGTCGCGCGCATCGTGTTCGTTGCGAACGATGGCGAGCACGGTGCGGAATACCGCCTCGTAGTTGGCCTGCATCAGTTCGCCGAATGCGGCTTCGTCGCCCTGGCGGGCAGCGGAGACCCGGCGTCGCTCGAGAGTGGCCTCCGGCGAATCTTCCATGCGGCGGGTTAGGGATCAGCGACGGAACGGGCCGCGGCGGTAGGGGTAATCGGAATAAGGCAGATTGCCCTTCATGGTGCCGTAGGAGATCACGGCATTGAAGCGGCCCTTGGGGTCGCTGATCACCGTGGTGGCGCGTCCGCCGTAAAATGAACCGGCACTGCTGGTGCCCACGGTGAGGCTGACCGAACCATTCACCCGGAGGAGGGGACCTTTGCCGCGAAATGCTTCCCCGTCGCCGCGTCGGGTGGTGCGGGATCCGCGACCGTTGCCGCGATAGACGTATGAAACGGGTTGGTCGGCGAGGAAGCCGGCGATGTGTTGGTCGAGGCGCACGCGTTGTTCGTCACTCATGCGATTGATGCCGGTGGCAACCCGCTCTTCGTCCGAACGGCGTTCGCTGAATCCTCCTGCGAATCCATTGACGCCGCCGGCGCGGGCGGAATTCACCTCGTAGGCGATGAGATTCTCGAGATTGGCTTGTTCCTGTGGGGAAAGTTCGTGCACGCCGGTCGCGAGTGATTCGATCTCAGCGATACGGGAGAGGAAGTAGCCCTCGACGGCGGCCTCTGCGGTGGTGGGAGTGCTCTCCTCCTCCGCCCAAGCAAGTCCGGGCAAAAGCAAAGCCCAGCAGCAGGCACGAATTTGGGAGGTTAAAGCTGGCATGAGGGGTAAGAGGCGACGGGGGTGAAATTGTTCCACCGGGAAGCGAGCAGGCTGGGGCGGGTTGATTCCGCAATCAAGCGTCTTCGAGGGCCAGTGGTTGGTCCAATTTGGTGGGGATGGGCAGGGTGATCCGGACGAACCAGGTTTTGCGCGAAGTGAGTTCCTGAGTCCAATCACCGCCGAGGCCCGCCACGCGTTGGCCGACATTAATGAGGCCATTGCCGGGCGCGGGTTGGCGGGAGGTATTCACGCCGTCGTTTTCGACGATGAGGGTGAGTTCGTCGGGCTGGCGTTCGATCTCGAACGTGATGTAGCGGGGGTGGGCGTGACGCCCGACATTGCTCACCAGTTCGCGAATCAAGTACAGCAGATGGATTTGGGTTTCGCGTGAACAGCCCTCGAACGAGCGGGGCGAGACCTTGAAGGTCGCCGCTTCCTTGGCCAAGGTCTGCAGGTGTTTTTCGAAGCGGGGCAGCGTGGAGTCCAGTCCTTGATCGCGCAGTTCCTCCGGTTCGATATCGAGTAACAGATTTCGCAGGTCCTTGGAGCATTCCTCCAGCATGTTGCGAATACTCTCAATTTCTTCCTTCGACGCTCCGCCGTGCCTGGTGATGGCGGGTTGCATCGCGCCGAGCTTTAGCCGGGCGGCGTAGAGGGACTGCATGGGGCCGTCGTGCAGGTTCGAGGCGAGCCGCAGGCGAAACGCCTCGTTGGTGCGATGGTCACTGATCGACGTATCCGGGATTGTGCTACGGCGTCTAATTTCGTCCTGAAGCATGCGCCCGCGACGGAACTGGGAAGAAATCAGTCGGGCAATCTCACCGAAGTCGGATTTGGCCACGAGGAGGTCACTGAGGTGGATCGGATCGCGGGTGTCCAAACTGCGAATGATCCGGCCCAGGGGTTGCACGATGGTAAATCCCAGAATGCCTCCGACCAGCGTCAGGATAATGACAAAAATAATGGCCCACCACAGGAGATTTTCGTGCATTTTGCTGTCGAATTTTTCAATCGCAGGAGCGGAAAACGTGCTTCGAATCACGGCCAACTTTTTTCCGTCTATTCCTGGAATGGGATGGTCGAACGAGAGTTCGGAGAATACCGGATTTTCGTCCGATGAAGCATCATGGTTTGTCGCTGCAGGATGAATTTCTAATCGGGTCTCGGTCAGCGATCCGAGAGAGGTGAGATGGTCCCGATCCCATCGATTTCCCATGAAGGCGTAGCCGACCACGGGCGTTTCGTTGCGCCAAAAGTTGGGATCTTGGATCGCCGCACCGTGAATTTCCCAAAGCTCCCCATCAAAAAAGATGAAGAAGGAGAATTCGTAGTTGTCGGCGAGAAGGGCATCGAGTTCGGCGGAGGATTGAAAAGGCAGGGGACGACTGCGATATTCGGCATCCGCGCTGTGGATGACTTTCAGATCCGGGGTTGTTATCCATACGGTGTCTCCGCCGGAAGTCGTTCCGACCATGATATCAATATTTTCGGAGGCCCACTCGGCGTCGGGCTCGGCCACGAAGGAGACGGCCTCGTCCCACCATGAAAAACTAGCCATCCAAGTGCTGAGCTCGGTGCCTTGTAAGTTAATCACAGTGTCGAGAACACGGCGATGCTCGGCGCGCTGCCCCTCGATCAACTCGGCAATCGCGTTATCATTGGCGCGGTGAAATCGATCTGCGGCCAGGAGGCCCACCACAAACAAGCCCGATAGGGTCAGGATAAATCGAAGCAGGATACTCAATAGCAGATCGGGTCGAGGACAGGATGATCGGCGGAATGACTAGGCGGTCGAGCTTCGGGAGTGCTGGCGGGTGTTGAAGAGGATTAGCGCCATCCAGCCGCCAATCCAAATCAGCGCGTAGAACTCGCGGCCGAGAATGATCTGTTCGTTCTTCATTTGCCACTCCTCGGCGAGATCCCAGAAGGGGACCTGCCAGGCGCCTTGTTTTATGTAACTGATCTCCCACAATACGCTGATGGCGAGGACGATTCCCGCGATGATGCGGGCGCATTTAAAATTGTTGGCGGCGGCGAGTCCCGGTGCGGCGGCGGCGGCGAGGTAGAATAGAATCCAAATCCAAGGATTCGCATCGTTAAGCTGGAGCAGAGCCGACAGCGCAAAAAGGGTGGCCATGAATCCGTGGGTAATGCGGAGGGGCGAAGACATGGGGAGACGCAAGCGTCTTGCGTTCAAAAAGGCAAGGGAACCCATCCCGACTAGGAGAAGTCTAGGGTTAATACCCGATTCACAATTAATTGCGGAACCAATCCCGAAAATTTTCGCTAAGAACAGTGACCGTTAATATCAGTTCAGATCTAGCGAGCGCCCACGGCGCTGAACAACCTCCGACCGATGGCGGAGCAGGATTTTCGAACGATCGGGTCATGCGTGAACTCGCGTTGTTGGGGACGGTGCGATTATCGATGCACGAGCTGGGAACGGAAATTGATCAGATTTTACAGGAGTTCACTTATCTTCCTAATATTTTCATCTGTTTGATTGATGAGGACCCTCCGCGGATTCGGTTCGTTTATTGTCGGGATAAACACGATCGCCATGTGGATCGGCCGATCGATGGCAAGGGTCTCACCGATCAGGTTTATCACACGCAAAAGTCGCTCCTTCTAAAACGTCCCGATGCCAACCAATTACTGGAAGCGGACGAATTAGTTAACCACGGGGTGCCGAGTTTGGTTTGGCTGGGGGTTCCGCTGTGGTCGGGCGGCCGGATCATCGGGGTATTGGCGACGATGGATTATACTCACGATGATAAACTCACCGCAGTCGAAGAAGCGCGATTAAATTTGGTCGCTCCACTGATTGCAGGTTTGGTGGAACGCACCGAGAGTCGGAAGGGACATTATGATCAAGCTCGTGATGAACGGGAACGCCGACGTTTGAAGAAGGCGTTGTTCGGCACGATCGGACATGAAGTTCGCTCGCCGCTATCGGTGGTGCAGGGATATGCGGAGTTACTCATCGAGGCGCTCAAGGGGTCGCCGCAGGAACGCACGACGCGCCGGATTGCTGATTCCGTGCAGGAACTTTCGGATGCGACGGATCGTATGCTCGATTATTCCGCCGCGGAGTCAGGAGCGCTCGATTCGGTTCCGGAGGTCACGGATCTGGATTCCTGGTACAATAGCTTTCAGGGTTGGTTACTGAATGCGGCGAAGGACCGCGCACTCGAGATGGAGGCAGTAACTGCTTCCCGACATCGTGTGCGTGTGAGGCTGGATGCGGAGCGACTGCGACAATTACTCCAGCAGCTGGCCCGGGTTGCATGTCGAATGGTTGGGGTGGAGCGCTTGGGGTTTGGTACGCGGGTGCAACCTGTGTTCACGGTGCCCCATGAACTGCTTCGGTTGGCCTTTTTCCTCAAAGCCTGCGGCCACACCCCCGACACGGCTCTGCCGGTGGACGACTTACACCATCTCGGAGGAATTAGTCTCACGGATGGTCGCACGGTGGATGGCACCAGCGTCAGTTTGGCGATCGCGGATCGTTTTGCCGATATGCTCAAGGCGGAGGTGAAAGTGAGTAATGGTCCCGAGGCTCCGTGGTGTGCCCAGGTTGTCCTGACCGTGCCCGTTGTGCCGACTCGGGATCAGATCGAGTTCGCCCAGGATCATGAAACTTCGTCGTCGGTCATGCGGACCAAATTGCAGCAGTTGGCTCAACGCGTGGTGGTGATGGATGGGGAACCGGATGCCCGCGCCAGACTGGTGGGGTTATTTGAAAATGCCGCGGGAGCATCGCCGATTGAGTTGAGTCGCGCGGAGGACCTGAAGCCCTTGTTGGAGTCGCGGCCGATTGGCGTCGTGATTTTAGCGATTCATGCCGGGGCAATGCAAGTCCAGGCGGTACGACGGATATTCAGAACGCGATTGGCGGGAACGGTTGAACCTTACCTTATTGCGGTGAGCCATGATCAGAGCCCGTCCGGGGTTGAGCAACTTCTCGACGGGGGAGCGGATGCCTACGTACCGCATCCGTTGAGTGCCTCCGCCCTGCTCGTGGTGCTGTCCAAGGCGTGGTTGGAGCACGAACGACGTTCGGAGCTGGCTCGAAGTTGAGCTGCGGTGGATCGCGGACTATCCCGCCAACCGGCACACGTAGACCGTGCTTTCCGAATCGCGGTGGAGGAAGGGATTAGGGAAAGCCACGACCTCCGTTTTCACCTCGGCGAATACGGCTTGGAGATTGGCCAGGAAACGTTCTTCCGGAGGATCATCCGACCACAGCCCGAACACGCCGCCCGGACGGATCAACCGACTGAACGACCGGAGCCCTTCCGCCGAATAATAGTCCGCGTGTCGCGGGTGGAGCAGGTGATCAGGAGAATGGTCGATATCGAGCAGCACCGCGTCGAATTGCCGTTGCGGTTGATCCGGGTCGAAGCCCGCCCCCTCGGCGGCGGCGAGCGCAAAATAATCGCCGTGCACGAAGCGGCAGCGTGGGTCGGCGGTGAGTTTCGGACCGAGCGGAACCAGCCCGCGTTGGTGCCAATCGATCACGGGTTGGAGGTAGTCGACCACGATCAGCGACGCAATGCGTGGGTCCTCCAGCGCGGTCCAAGCGGTGTAGCCGAGGCCAAGACCGCCTACGACGACATCGAGCGAATCGCCGGGGGTGGCGGCGAGGCCCAACCGGGCGAGTTCCTCTTCCACCTTGGTGAACAGGGAGGACATCAAATAGTCGTTGCCTAGCTTCACCTCATGGATCTCGCGATCGTCGAGCATCTTGAGGCGCTGGCGCCGGAGGCTGACGGGTCCGAGGGGTGTTTCCTGATAATCAATCTCTTCGAAATTCGCGGGCATGAGAAAAGCCACCGTGAAGAGCCCGGCCTCAGAGTCGACTCTTCGTTAGTCGCGTTCCCAGGGTGTGACATTCTGACAAAGTAATCTATTGGGTTACTTTGTCAGAATGCTCCCGGGGGCTTGCTGCTGCCCTGGGATGGGAGGAAACTTCCAACCGAGGTGGGTTCAATTCCCTCGGGTTTATGGGGTGGGGTGGTTGAAAATGATGGAGTCCACCGTCGCTCGTTGAGCTATGGCGGACACGCATCTGATTCAGATGCGTGGTATTCCCGGCGGGAATGGTCCCACGGTGGTTGCGGCTGGTTGCGGTGGTGTGGTTGTAGCCGGGCTCGGCCTGTCGCGCCGAAGCTTAAGCGAAGGCGGGTGAGCCCGGGGCGGAGGAGTGGGGAGCTGCGGTTGTTTTGAGTAGGCGGACGCGAAAAGGGGGAGGGTAGGTAAAAGCTAATTCCGCTGCGCTGCATTAACTTTTTAACGACGCCGACCCCGTGGGGCGGCGGAAGCGTTTTGGCCGCGGGCAAGCCTAATCCCGCCGAGGATGGGGGCTGCTCTCACTGCTGTTGACGCCGCCTAAGACCCGACCAACCTTTGCCCGGTGAATCAATCTCCAGAGCACTTGTTTGATACGGTGGAAGAAGCGGTCGCGGATATTGCCGCGGGCAAGCTCGTCATTGTGACCGACGACGAAAATCGCGAAAACGAGGGGGACCTGATTATGGCTGCCTCCAAAGCAACGCCGGAGACGGTCAACATGATGATTCGCTATGGCAGCGGTATCGTCTGTGTGCCCATGCTCGATCCTCAACTGCGGCGATTGGGGCTGGGCTCGATGGTGGCGCAGAATCGCGAAGTGCAGCGCACCGATTTCACCGTAACGGTGGATGCCACCGAAGGTATCTCGACGGGGATCAGCGCCGCCGATCGCACCCGTACCATCAAGCTTCTGGCTGATCCGGAAACGAAGATGGATGAGCTGGTGCAACCCGGGCATGTATTTCCCCTGCGAGCCCGGCCGGGTGGAGTATTGCACCGGGCGGGTCACACGGAAGCGGCCATCGATTTGGCGACGTTAGCGGGGCTGCCCCAAGCCGGGGTGCTGTGCGAACTCGTCAACGACGATGGCACCGTGCAACGCCTGCCGCAATTACAAGAGTTTCGCCAAAAATTTGGCCTCAAGATGATCTCGATCGCGCAACTGATCGAGTATCGCACCACGCGGGAACAGCACGTGCATCTGGTGGGACAACAGGAGATCAAGACCCGTTTCGGTCCGCTTCAAGCCCACGTGTTTCGCAGTGATTTTGATGGCCGGAACCATATTGCCTTGGTTAAAGGCACGGTCAGTGCCGATCCCACCCTCGTGCGGGTGCACCGGGAAAACATCCTGACGGATCTGCTGCAGGCCGAATCGGCCGCGAGCAGTGTCAGGGTTGATCAGGCTATGGAGAAAATCGCGCAGGCGGAGTCCGGAGTGCTGCTAATCCTGACCCGGGATCCCAACGGCGATTCCCTGCTCACCACGTTGAAGGGGGAGCGGCTCGATCCCACCTCTCAGCCCATGTTCCGGGAATACGGATTGGGTGCCCAAATTCTTAATACGATTGGATTGCGTAAGATCCGTTTGTTGTCTTCCTCCTCCTACAAGCCGGTGGGGCTGGAGGGACACGGCCTCGAAATCGTCGAGCAACTTTCGCTCGACGAAGTCTGAGATCAGGTAACGTCTGCTTCTGCCGGCGCCTCAGAGTGTCGGCTGAAGCTCGACACTCTTCCAACGAATCTCACTCAGGGCGTGATCGTGACGATAATCCGCTGGTAACTGGACAGGGCGGGGGTGCCTTTGTCGGTGATTTTCAGAATAAAGTGAGCGGTGACCTCTTTCTCCACTTTGGGCGCGCCGACGTGGTAGCGGTCGAAATTTTCTGCTCCGCCGGTGGCCAGCACGCCCCCGTCGTAAGTGCCGGCTTCCGGGTAATGGAACCACAAATAGCTGATTGAATCTCCGTCGGGATCATAGCTGCCGTAGGCATCGAAGTTGATGGACCCACCGGAGGAGACGGTTATTTCGGTGGGATGGTTAAGTTTGATGACCGGCGCGTGGTTGGCCTCCTCGTAGGTTTGGGTGCACCAGTCCATGCGGGCGGCGAAGTCGTTTTGGAAATCATCACGCCAACGCCAGAGGGTAACCTGATTGCCGGTGAACTCCTGGTCGGATTTTTCAATGGCGCGTTTCTGGAGACTTGGCCGGAAAGGGCGGTAGGTGTCGTCGGCATTGGTCCAAATGGGACGGGTCTCCGGCTGCTTTTCGACCACGGAGCCGCCTTCACCAATGGAATCGAAATCGGGCGTGCTCAGCTCGTAGCGTCCGCCCCAGCCACCGAAGTCCGGACGGTCGGGCACGTTCAGGCCGTTGGGAATGAGGCCGAGATAGGCGGGCGTGTCGCCTTCCACGCCCCAAGCCACATCAGGGTAAACGGCACCTAAGGGGCCGTGGCTTTGTTGAATATGTTCGGCGAGCCATGGGTTGCTGATGGAGGAGTTGTCGATCCCATCGTGCACGTTGTTGATCGCGACCCAAGTGGACTGGCCGTAGTCGTCCCCCGGAGTGACGATGTAAAACAATCCGGGAAACTCCCGTCGCATCCACGAGCCGCTGTCATCTTGATCGGAAATCGTATAGACCCGGAGTTTTGCCACCAAACGTTCGACCTCAGCTGCGGGGCGCGTCTCCCGCAAGGAGTAGAGAGCCTGGGCCAAAGTATTGGGGCCGCCCCAAACGGAGATCCAAAGCGGGCGCGGATCGTCGTTGTCGAGCAGTTGAATGATCCAATCCGACCCCTCGGTGTCCATGCCATCGCCCACGCCGGTCATGCCGTATTTGGGCATGCCCTCCTTGACGATGGCGCGAATCGCGTCGGCGGTGGGGAAGCCCGGTTCGTGCTGGAGCAAGTTGGGCTGCACCTCGCCGTAGGCGTCGACGATCTTGTGGATGAAGTCGGGGCGAATGCTGTTTTGATGCCAGCAGGAGGTGGTGGCGACAATGCCTTCGATATCAATCTGATTGGCGTAGAGCAGCAGGCGCACAAGGGACTGTTCATCGTCCGGATCAGCGCCCATATCCGTGAGGACCACCATCCGGGCACGATCTTCCGGATCGGGAATTAACTCCGGCCCGGCCCTCAAGACTGAGCCTCCGATGATACAGGAAAGAAGAACGATGATCATAGTGCGGCGAATCTGCGGTTTCATGAGGTTTTTGAGAAATTGGATAAAACGGGCGGGCGATGATTCGGTCAAATTTTCGGCGGGAAAGGGCACATAATTAAGGTATTGTTGTGATAAAACTATAGCGCGGAATAAGATGGGGCGTCGTTTGGGCGGGGTGAGCTTCCCGTGTTATTCTGCCTTTTTCACGGCCGCCAAGACCAGAGTGGAGGGCTTGAGGTCAGGACTGGTGGCGGTGAGCGTGAGCTCCCCGGATTTGCCCGCCAGACCCCTCACAATGACGAGGGCGAGGCCGTTGAAAGCGGGCCGCTCGTGGGAAGGGAAAGGAATGAAGCTGCGAGGGTCTCCGTTGTCGGTGGCGACGATTTCACCCGGTCCGCTGAGGGTAAACGCGATGGGATGGTGAGCGCGCGGCACGGTCACGCCGTGATCATCGGCTACGCGGACGGTCACGAAACTCAGGTCGTCACCGTCAGCCGCGATGACCGTCCGGTCGGCCGATGCTTGGAGGGACGAGGCTGCTCCGGTGGTAGCGATGATTTGTTCGGCCCAAGGTTCGCCGCTTTTGTAGGCCACGGCCCGCAGCGTGCCTGGTTCGTAGATCACGTCGTCCCACCGCAGGCGGTAGTCGTAGGCACCTTTGGTCCGACGGCCGAGGGAGGTGCCGTTGAGAAACAGCTCCACCTCGTCACCCGTGGTAGCAATGTGCACGGGCGTGACCTCGCCGATGCGTTCCGGCCAGTTCCAATGTGGGAAGATGTGCACCATGGGATGGTCGGGTCGCCAAGCCGCTTGGTAGATGTAGAAGCGGTCCTTGGGGAATCCGGCCAGATCGATTACCCCAAAATAAGAGCTGCGAGCCGAGTAATATGGGGTGGGTTCGCCGAGGTAGTCCCATCCGCTCCAGATGAAGCCGCCGGCGACAAAGGGGTGACGCGCGAGAGAGCCCAACACCTTGTCGGCGGAGGAGCCAAAAGGCGCTGTGTAAAGATCATAGGCGCTGACGTGCGCATTGACCGGATCGCCTCCCTTGCCGTCCTCCACGGGCGCACTGATGCCATCGGTAACCGGGAACAGGTATTCGCCCCGGGTGCTGACGGCGGCGGCATTTTCGCTGCTGATGACGACCTTATCGGGATGGGCTTCATGGAAATCGGGATAAACCGGCGGCGTATTGATGCCCTTGAGATGGGCGTAGGCCGGGGCGTTGCGGATACCTTCCCCTTGGTAGTTGAGCGTGACGGTATCCATCACGCCGGTAAGGGGCATATGGGCTTTGGCGAAGTTGAACGAAGCTGCGGTGGGCCGGGTGGGGTCCTCATCCTTGGTGATCTCGTGGATGCGTTGGGCCACCAACACGCCGGCATCGCCGGTGTATTGTTCACCTACTTCGTTGCCGGTGCTCCACATGATAACGGAAGGGTGATTGCGGTCGCGTCGCACCAGAGCGCGCATGTCGGCTTCGGACCAGTCTTCGTAAATGAGATGGTGGTCGAGTGGGGTTTTCTTGCGCTCCCAGACATCAAAACTCTCCGCGATCACGAGGAAGCCCATGCGGTCGGTGAGGTCCAGTAGCTCGGCGGCGGAGGGATTGTGCGCCAGACGGATGGCGTTGGTGCCCATATCGCGGAGGACTTCGAGTTGGCGTTCGGCGGCGCGCACATTGAAGGCGGCACCGAGCGCCCCAAGGTCGTGGTGCTGGTTTACGCCCTGGAGATAGATGTGTTCGCCGTTTACGAGCACCCCGCGATCGGGATCGAGCTCGAGGGAACGGATGCCGAATGGGGTGCGGTATTCATCGACGACCTTGCCCTGCTGTTCGAGCGTGGTCACGGCGAGGTAGAGGTGCGGTGTCTGGTGGGGGCGCGGCCCCCAGAGGCGGGGGTGATCGAGGGTGCCACCGATCGAGAAAACCCCGGACTCGCTGGCCGGGATTTTGTCCGACTGAGAGGGGAAGGTAAACACGACCTCGCCGGCAACATTGCCCTCGGCATCCAATTCATGGATACGGGTTGTGGCGCTGACATGGGCGGGGAGAAGGCCGTCGTTGTCGATGGTGACCCGAAGATGTAGATCGGCGGAGGCGGTCGAAACGCGCTTGGTCTTGATGAAGGTGCCCCAATGCGCGACATGCACGCGGGAGGTTTTGACCAACGAAACATCGCGGTAGAGGCCTCCGCCGGGATACCAGCGCGAGGAGAACGGCGGGTTGTCGAGGCGGATGGCCAGCTGGTTCGATTCGCCGGGAATCAGGACGTCGGACAGGTCGAGCCGGAAAGACGTGTAGCCGTAGGGCCAGCCGCCGACCAACTGACCATTGCACCAGACCATGGCGTAAGACATCGCCCCGTCGATATCCAGGAAGATGCGTTTACCCGCATCTTCGGCGGGGATGTTCACGGTTCGGCGATACCAAGCGACGCCGGGGCTGGGCAGACGACCCATGCCGCCGCCAACTTCCGGCTCATCCCCCTTAAAGAATGGACCGGCGATGGCCCAGTCGTGCGGCAGGCGGACCGATTCCCAATCTCCATCATCAAAATCAGCCTGCACAAAGGGGAAGTCGCCGCCGGGGTTGCCGGGTGGGCGGGAGTGGTGGTCGGCCGGGTCTTTGATAAAGGGATTGGCGGTGGGCAGAATCCACGGTTTGAGCACGAGTCGGTCGGCTTCGACATCGACCCCGGCGGTGGGTTCGGCATCGGCCGGTCGGGCGAATTCCATTTTCGCCACCTCGGGCCGGACGTCGTAAATCAAATCGTCGGCTTCTTCGGCAGAGGCATATTTAAAGAAACGCCATCCGTCGTTAAGAGAGACGCGTTCGCGGGTCGAAGCGCCGAGAACGTGGCATAGGGAGAGCAGCGTGGCGCCGACCAACCAGCAACGGGATGAGCGGGAGAAATAGAATCGGGGCATGAAAAGGGGATGTTTTCACTTCTCCGAAATTACAAAAAGAAGGTCAGTCGTAGATTAGACTAAGGTCTCGGGGAGGCGGAATCTGACGGAAGGGTAGCAGATTTAAACAGGGGGTGGTCTCAGCGTGTTTACAAGAGTTCAGGCGCACATGCCTGAACTCCCTATGCCGCAGCACCCCTTCCAAACACCTTTCGAAACTGTAATGATGCTGGGCTTGACGGCGCCTAAAAGCTGAGCAGGTTGAGGCCTGTTCCCGCTCAGCAGGAACATTTTTGGGTAACCAAGAAAACAAATGGCCGGTCACTTAGGGGTAGGTGGCCGGCCAACTTCTTTTACGGGAGGGGAGGGGCGAAGGTTTGGGGTGCGAAATGATGTCGCCGTCATCGTTGTCCCACGGGACCGGGTGGGGTGATTAACTGGGTTGAGCGCAGTATTGGACGGATTTTTAGCATGAAACTTCCAAGGTTTTGCCGCGTCTTACGTTCTATCCTTAAGCGCATTCTCGACATTCCTCGGGTGAGCGCATTATTCGCTACTGTTATGATTTTACCTGCCTCCTCGTCCTCCCGTTCCCGCAACCGTGGTTTCACCTTGCTCGAAATCATGGTCGTGCTCGCCATCCTTGGCCTGTTGGTGGCGGTCTTGGTGCGCAATGTCGGAGGCGATCTTGATCGCGGACAGGAACAGGCGGCCGGTCTATTTGTGAAGACCACGCTCACTTCGCCCCTGACGGGTTTTCGTATCGATACCGGCAATTATCCGACCACGGCCCAGGGGTTGGATGCCTTGGTGACCGAGCCCCAGGGAGTTCGGGGCTGGCGCGGTCCTTACGTGGAGAAACTGCCGATGGATCCATGGCAACAGCCCTACGAATACCGTTTCCCCGGCACAAAAAACAAAAGTAGTTTTGACCTGTTTTCCAAGGGCCGCGACCAAACCGTAGGCACCGATGACGACATCGGAAATTGGTAAGCAGCAAACCCCGGCGGTCTCATGAATTTTCGCCGCCGTCTCGGATTAATATCGGACCACCGCTCCCGCGGAGCCGCGTTCACCTTGATCGAAATCATCGTGGTGATTGGGCTGATGGGCGCGTTGGCCGCGGTGCTCGCGGTGGGGGCCTCCAGCCTGATGGCGGATCGGCAGGAGACGCCGGAAGACAAGTTTTGGTATGCGGTGAATGAAGCGCGCAAATTTGCGCTGCAATACGAGGTCGATCTGACGCTCTCTTTCGACAATGAAGCGCAGGTGTTCATTGCGTCCACGGATTTGGGTGCCCGGGAAGTGCCGTTGCCTTCGGCGGAGCCGTTTACGATTGAATTTCTCGGGGTCAGCGAGGGCGAGCAGACGGTTCTGATCGGCGGAAGATTGACCGAGGTGAATCTGCTTACTTCCGTGAAATTTTTCCGTGATGGCACGTGTTCACCCTTCCGGGCACGGCTGGAAGAAGCAGGGGAACAGCCCGTGATTCTTGAGATCGACCCCTGGACGTGTGCGCCGATTTTGCGCGATGAGGAAAGGCGGTTCTGATATGCGAGTCCGGGCGTTTACGATTCTCGAAGTGTTGGCGGCGTTGGCGATTTTTGCCATGGCGGCGATTGTGATGGGCGCGGCTTATGTCAATGTGCTCACGGGTTACGCCAATGCGGAGCGGTCGACGAAAATTGATGCGGATGTGCGGTTCGCCCGGGAAATTTTGTTTCGCCAATCCGATCTGGAGGAAGTTGAAGACGGCGACGAATTTGAAACGGCGGATGGTCGTCGTGTGATTTGGAGGGCGATTGTCGAACCGACCTTGGTCGCCGACCTGTTTGAAGTGGAATTCGAAGTCGAGTTGATCGATGGCAACACCGGCAAAGGTGAAGTGATCACCGAACGGTTTCGTTTGCTGCGACCCACGTGGTCGGAGGATGACGATCGCGATAAGCTGCGCCAGGAATCGCGCGACAACATCACGGAGTATTTGGAAGGCCTGCGGGGTAACCGATGACGTTACGCGGACGACAGTCCCAGCGGGGGTTCACGATGCTCGAATTGATCGTCGCGATGGTGTTGATCGCGGGTGTCATGATCGGCTTGAATACCTTCGTCTTCTCCATGTCGGAATTATGGGGACGGGGGCGGGACTATCGTTTGTTTGATCAACACGCGCGGTCGTTGACGCGTTTTCTGGAGTCCGAGTTTCGGAGTGCGGCGTTGCCGCCGCGGGTCGTCCGTGATGTCGCCGCGGCTGAGGCGCGGGAAGTGGAGGTTGATTTTGGGCGGCGGGAAGACTTGTTGGTTTTCGGCCTGCGCGAAGGCAGCCGAATTCTCCAATGGCCTGAGCGCCCCTTGCCGGATGTGTGGGCGGCTTTGGAGGTCAAGCCTGGGGAGGGATTGGTCCTGTATTGGCAGTCGGCGTTGGAAGAGGAGTTTAATACGGATCCGCCGCGGGAACTGCTGCTTTCCCCATTGGTGTCGAGTTTGGGCTATGAATATTTCGACGCCGATTTTGGGCGTTGGGAAGTGGAGGAACGGTTGCGCACGGGCGATGACGGCGAACTCGAGACCCCGGGACGGATTCGCCTGATTTTTAACTATAAAGAAGAAGAGATTCAGACCATCGTGCCGCTGACCATATTTGGAGAAGGGTTACCGCCATTCTGAGATGAAGTGCTCTCTCCCCAGGTTCTCGCAATTTAGTCCCCGCAGTGAGCGGGCGACGGTCTTGGTGATTGTATTGGTCACCTTGCTTTTTGCGACGACGGCTCTGCTGCTGTTTATCGAAAAAGCGAGCACCGACCTGATGGTGCATGTGCGGGACAGTGATCGGATCCGTTTGCGGCAGGAAGCCTACTCGGCGCTCGAAACCACGTTGGCGGTTTTGGTGGATTTTCGTGAGGTTCTGGGGGCGTTGCACAGTCCGGCCGAAGGTTGGTCCGAGCCGCTGGAGTGGGGCGATTATGAACCGCAGGAAGGCCGTGAGGTTAAGGTAACGTTTGTGGATGAGAGCGGCCGAATACCATTTGGCTCACTGGATTTTCAGATGTGGGTGCTCCTGTTCGAATCGTGGGGCGTGCGCGAGTTCGATGCGGAGAAATGGGCGGACGCGTTGATGGGCTGGTCGCAGGAGGATTATGTGGCGTCGACGTTTGATGCCCCGCGGCTGGAGGACTACGAACGTGATCCGTTGGGTTTTGCGCCTCCGGGACGAGCACCTCATTCGTGGGAAGAATTGCGGGCCATCGACCTTATTCGGGATGAGTTTTTCGACGAGGCGGGCCGGCCCAATGAATATTACGAGCGGATCCAGGAGGCGGTGACCTTGCTCAATTACCGCACGCCCAACATCAATGCCGCATCCGCCGGTGCCTTGGCGGCGCTCGGTCGTTATGACGAAAACCAACAAGAGATGTTGGGCGACTATCTGGGCGGAGCGGGACTCTATCGTAGCCAAGGACCGGGTTATTTTACGGATGCCGGTGAAGTCGCGACTGTGCTGGGCGATCAGGCGGTGGCGCAGGGTTTCGGGGCCGAAATTCAGGCATTGCGCATCACGGTGGAGGTGAAGCAAGGCGTCGCTTCTTATGTTTTGAGTGCGGTGGTGGCTCCGCCGGGGGGAGCGACGGCCAATGCGTCCGACCCCATCCCGGAGCGGGAATCGCTCAATGGGCAGGCCGAAACCGAGTCCGCTACTCGCGAACCCACGATAGCGGCTGCCGCCATGGCGATTGCCGGTCCCGGGGGAGAAGACGATCTTCCGGATTCCATCGAGTATCCCTTTACACTGCTCTCGATCCAAGAGATTGATGCTGCAGACCATATCGCCCGATTGGCCCAAGCGTTCGAAGTTCAATAATGTCAAAACTCCCCCTCAAGCTCCCGGTGCTTCAGACCCGCACGCGTGAAGTGATGATTCTGCCGGATCATCGTTTCTTCATGCGGTCGGTCGCACTGACGGATGAAGCTGAGGCGGGACCCGTGGCGGATCAGGTGGAGCTCGCCTTGGAAGGGATGGCGCCATTTCCGCTCAGCCAAACCCTGTGGGGGTATTGGACCAAGCCGGGTGGCGACCGCGCCCTCGTATTTGCGACTTACCAGAAGCGGTTCACGGCGGAAGAGATGGCGGACTGGGCGGACGCGGAATGGGTGACGCCCGCCCTGAGCACCTTGTTGGTCGAACCGGCGCCCGCGCCGGCGACAACTTTTATCCTGACGGGAGAGGATTCCATGACGGCGGTCCATTTTGGCGATGACTCCGGGGTCCCGACGGTGGTCCGAGCGGCCGCGATTGAGCCGGAAACATCGGAAACCGAGATCGGAAAAGTGCGCGAGCAACTCATCCGCGAATGCGGCGGCAGCACATCCGTGCGCGACATGACCGCGGTCACGGTCAAAGCGGGTGCCGCGGGAACGGATGAGTTGATTATTAGCCGGAGTGGGGAAGAGGCCAAGGTGTCCGTTGACGATGCTCAAACCCTCGATGTGAGGGACCATGTCGAACTGGTCAGCCGTCGCCGAGCGCGGGTGCGCGATGCGTGGTTGTGGCGAGGTTTGGTCGCCGCGATGGTGGCAATCCTGCTCGCGGGTATCGCCGAGCTCTCGTTATGGGGCACGAGTTTTTATCAGACGACGTTGAACGAACAGGTGCAGGTGCAGTCTCCGATCGTGGCGGAAATCGAAACGGCGGATCGTTTGGCCAGTCGCATCGAAGAACTGCGGACCCAACGTCTGCGTCCCTTCGAGATGATCAGTATCGTCGATGGCCCGAGACCGGACTCAATCATCTTCCTGCGGACTGCCGCCACGGGGCTCTATTCTTTGGAGATCGAAGCGGAAACAGATGATGCCCAGGCCGTGAATGTGTATGTTTCGGCTCTCAATGATCTGGGGGCGACTGAAGGGGTCGAAATCCTGAATCTCGATACGAGGGGTTCCCTTTCGACGATGCGTTTGCTCGTGCGGTTTAGTTTTGATGCTTTCGATACCACTGCGGAAATAGAGCCTGAATCGGAGGAGTCGGCGTGAAGCCTTGGTTCATCAGTAGAGTTGCGCGGGAAAAGTTGCTTTTGCTCCTATTTGCGGGCGCGGCGGCAGTCTTATGGATCTCCGATTTGTGGGAACGGGGCCGCTTGACCGTGACTGAGGTCAGAGAGACTCGGGCGGTTTTGCAGACTCAGGCCCAGTGGTTGGAAGCGAAAAGCCGGATCGAAGCCGAGGCCGCCGCCGCCGTCGCGGATCTGGATGGCTCGCGCACCTTCAACAGCCTGCGTTTATCGGCCGAACTCAGCACCCTCGCCAAGAATGCCGGTATCGACCAAAGTCTTCGCAGTGAAATCCAGCCCACTGAACAGACCGCTCAGTTTTCGTTTAATACCGTCGTGGTGACCCTCAATCGCGTCGAATGGACGAGTTTGTTGTCTTTTTATGAAGAACTTTCACAACGGGCGCCTTACATCGGGATTGAGCGGTTCACCTTGGGATCGGTTCGCAATAACCCTGCGGAATTGAACGCGAACCTGACGGTTTCTTCCGTCGAAATCACGGAATCCCCGTAACTCTACTTCGCTCCCATGACCGGAGGCCAATTTTAGGCGGGAACAAATACAATCGTTTGCGACTCTCTCATGGGTTGACCTGATACTCCCTGCGGGCCGACATTTCCTCGCTCCCCTTTCCATGCTTCTTTCCCGTCCCATGTCTCTGCCTCCATGCGTCAGGCTACGTCTGCCTCGGCAAGGTAGAATCCTGCTCTGGGCGCTCGTCCTTTGGATGTCAGCCCCTCAACGCGACGTTCGGGCCGAATCGACGCTCCACTACAAGTTCCAAACCTGGCAGGAGGATGACGACCGGATTCGGGTGGATGCGCACTACGCGGAGGCCGAGCACACCTGGGCGACGGGCGACAAACTTCGGTTGGTGGGTCTGGTTGACACCATCACGGGGGCCACGCCATCGGGACAACCGGCCAAGGCAGGTAGCGACCAGGTGCCTCTTTCCCAGCTTGAGGAACGTCGGGAAGCCTATCAGGTGGAATACACTCACCCGTGGGAACGTGCTTCGATCACGCTGGGCTACGGCAACAGCAAGGAAAGTGACTACTTTTCCGACGTTTATTCCGTGAACGGCCAACTGTTCTTCAACCAAAAGAACACCACTTTGTTGATGGGATATGCGGAGGCCGCGGACGATGTGACGGCGGTGTTCCTGAGCCGGCCTCGGGTGAAGACGGTGCAGGACGCGATCATTGGCGTGACCCAGGTCCTTTCACCCCAAACCTCGATTACGGCCAATCTCACTTACGGCAAACAGCGGGGATATTTGTCCGACCCTTATAAAATTGTCGAAAAAGAGACGGAAATTCTACCGGGACTTTCCCTCGACCTGACGTTCCCGGAAAACCGACCGTCATCGAAGGAGAAGCTGATAGGGTTTTTAAGCGTGAATCACGCGATTGAACCCCTCAATGCCGCTATCGAATCGTCGATCCGGTTGCTCGACGATGATTGGGGCTTAAGTAGTCAGACGTTAGAGTTCGCTTGGTATCAACGCTTCGGCGAAAAGCTCATCATCCGTCCCGCGGTGCGTTATTACCGCCAGTCGGAGGCGGATATTTACGTCATCGATCTCGACAATTCGTCGATCGTGCCGCCACCGGAAGCCACCGGATCCGCTCCTTATTATTCGAGCGACTACCGCCTCTCTAATATGGAGACATGGATGCTCGGGGTTAAGGCGGTTTGGGACATCAATGAGCACGTCTCGGTCGATGCCACCGTGGAACGTTATTTGATGAACGGGCGGGACCAGATTACCTCGCCCAGTGCCTACGTCGACGCCAATGTCTTCACCCTCGGAATTCGTTTATGGCTCTGATTCAGACAACTCATGCCGCGAACCAGCGCGCGGATTCGGGTAAGCCCACGGCGGCCGATGCGGAACCTCTGCGTCGGATCGAGTTCCATGCGATGGGCACGCGTTGTTTGATTCAGTTTGCGGCCGATGCCGCCGTCGCGGCGGGTTATGAACAGGCTGTGATCGCCTGGGTGCAGAACTACGAGGCGCGTTACACGCGCTTCCGCGATGACAGTATCGTGGGCCAAATCAATTTGGCCGCGGGCAACGGTGAGTGGGTCGCGATTGATGAAGAGATGGACCGGATGCTCGAGATGTGCGGCACCGTTCACTTTATGACCCAAGGGATCGTGGATGTAACGGCGGGACCCTTGGCCAAACTTTGGGACTACCACATCGAACATCCGCGCTTGCCGTCGGAGGATGAAGTGGGCAAAGCCCGGGCATTGGTGGGATGGTCCAAAGTCGAACGCGAACCCGGTCGGGTAAGACTGCCTCGCGCCGGCATGTCACTCGATTTTGGAGGATGGGGGAAAGAATTTGCCGTCGATATGGCGGTGCAGATGGCTGGAGAGCACGGGATCGAAAAAGCGCTCGTTGATTTTGGTCATGACATCCGCGTGACCGGCACGCCGCCCGGTCGGCCAGCCTGGCACATCGGATTGGAAGATCCCGGTGATCCGGGTAAACTCTGGGGGAGTATCGGAGCAGTCAATACATCGGTCGCGAGTTCCGGAAATTACCAGCGTGGATTTGTCATCGATGGCCAACGCTACGGTCACATCATCGACCCTCGCACGGGTCGCCCCACGACCAATGGCCTGCAGCAGGTCACCGTGGTGGCGCCATCTTGTTTGCAAGCAGGCATGCTGGCTACCGCTGCGTTTGTGATGGGACCGGAACATGGTCTCGAGTTTATTCAATCCACTCCCGGCGCCGAAGGCTGCATGGTTTCGACCGGAGCCAAACACCAAACCCGAGGGTTTTTTCAATATGTGGTCACCTAAGTTAAGAAACGTTTGGTCCGTGCTTTTGCTGGGGTTTTTTTCTGCCGAAATTTCCTTTGCGCTCGAACCCGGTGATGCTTTGCCGGAGTGGTCCCATTTCGATTTGGAAGGTGATGTCCCCGATCTTGCCGGCAAGGTAGTGATGGTCGACGTTTGGGCGTCGTGGTGTGCACCGTGCAAAGCGTCGTTCCCCGCTTACGCCAAATTGCAGCAGGAATGGGCGGATCAAGGTTTTGTAATTTTGGGTGTGAATGTGGATCGCAAATCCAAGGACTACGCCCGCTTTCTCAAACAAACGCCGCCCGGTTTTGCCACAGTGCGCGACGTGTCCCAAAAACTCGCCGCGACACTCAAACCGCCCGCGATGCCCACCAGTTTTATTTTTGGCCGTGATGGCAAATTGCGCAAAGTCCATAAGGGCTATCGCGGTGATCGTACCGTGGAGCTGTTGCGCTCCGAAATTGAACCCCTGCTCGCTGAATCCCGATGATGAAACGTAAGTTCCTCCCCCTTCTCTTGCTCGGTGCCGTCGCGCTCGTTTTTAGCGGCTGCCAAAATGTGCAGCCGTGGGAGAAAGGTCTTCTGGCTGATTACACGATGCGGGCGGACCGCGATTCAATGCACGATGCGATGTCGGAGCATATCTACTTTTCCCGCGAGGCGTCTTCCGGCGGCCGCGGGGTCGGCGCGTCCGGCTGCGGCTGTAACTAAAATCTGTATTCCACGTCTGACTTAATCATGAACACCTTCGCTACCGTCTATTTTCGTTTTCGTTGGCTCCACCTTCCCGCCGCCATCCTGATGGTGTTGCTGCAACGTTTGCCGATGTTGCGTGCGGTGGTGACTACTGAGTTTGTCGTGTCTTCCGGAGTGAGCAGCGTGCTCAAGGGGGTGTTGGTGGGCAGCGCGGCCCTTGGCACGGTCCAAACGGTCGCGGGCGCGACGGAGTTGAACGCCGGGTCCACCGGGAATCCCGCCAGTGCGACGGTGGGCGAGTCTTTTGCGGCCGCCATCGCGGTGACGGGAGCTCCGGCTGTTGCGGCGTCCTACGAAGTCACCGGGAGTATCCCGGCGGGCTTAACTTTCGCAAATCTGTCCGGCGATACGGTGAATGGGGCGACCTTGACCATCTCCGGAACGCCGACCGAAGCGGGTGAATTTACCATGATGATTCGCGCGTGGAAAAACGCGAATAAGACCGGGCAGGGTGGCACCCCTACCTTTAATTATGTGATCAATGTGGAGGCCGCCACCGCGACGGCGCCGATGATTACAGATCAGCCGGATTCGATTTCGGTGCCGGAAGGGGGAACGGCCACCTTTGAACTTGAGGGCAATGGTGATCCGGATCCCACGTTCCAGTGGCGTAAAAATGGGGTGGATATTCCGGGAGCGACGGACTCGACCCTGACCATCACCTCCGTCACCCCGTCGGATGCGGGTACTTATTCCGTGGTCGTGACCAACTCCGCGGGAAGTGCGACGAGTGATGACGCTACTCTGACGGTTACTGACCCTCCAGCGATAGCCATTTCCACCCAACCCGCCGCGACGGATGCCGTCGCGGGAAGTACGGCGGCCATGTCGGTGATTGCCTCGGGTGGTGGCTCGCTCTCTTACCAATGGTTCCGTTATAAGAATGGCGAGGGTCAAAGCCCGGTGGCGGGGGCGACCGATGCGTCGCTCGAAATTAGTCCCGTGGTTGCGTCTGATATGGGTTTCTATTTTGTGCGGGTGACCAGTGGCACCACCAGCGTGGATTCCGATTACGCGATCCTGACCCTGCAGGGAGGCGCGAGTCGTTTGGCCAATCTTTCGACCCGCGGCAGTGTGCCGGCGGGCGGTGAACTTACGCCCGGTTTCGTGCTGCGAGGAGATGGCTCGAAGGACCTCGTGATTCGTGCGGTGGGTCCGGAATTAGCTGACTTTGGGGTGACGACCGCGATGGATGATCCGACGTTGAGCTTGGTCCCGTTGGGCGGTTCGGCGGCGCAGCTCACCAATGACAATTGGCAGGACTCGGCCAACTCCGCGGAGCTTGCGACCAAGAGTGCGAGCCTGGGGGCGTTTCCGTTGAATGAAGGGTCGCTCGATGCCAGTGTGCTGACTTCGGTTTCCCTCCCGAACTCGGCCGGCAGCAAAGGTTTTACGGTGCAGATCACGTCAACCTCGGGAGCAGCTGGAATCGCTCTCGCGGAAGTTTATGATCCGGATGCAGCCGGAACCGCTGCTCAGCTCACGAATATTTCCGCCCGCGGATTCAGTGGTCTCGGTGCCGATGCGTTGTCCCCTGGATTTGTGATTGATGGCGATGGCGCGAAGACGATGTTGATCCGCGTAGTAGGCCCCCGTTTGGCCGACTTTGGGGTGCCCGGAACGATGGCCAATCCGCGTCTCGAAGTCATTCCCGGCGGTCAGTCCTTCGTGGTGGCTGAAAACGATGATTGGGGAGGCACGTCGGCTTTAAAGACCGCCTTTCAAACTACGGGTGCATTCGAATTTACCAACGACGGATCGCGCGATGCGGCCGTGGTTGTGCGTCTTCCGCCGGGGCCTTATACCGTGCGTCCATCCGGCGTCAATGATGGCACCGGCGTGATCCTCGTTGAAGCCTATGAGGTGCCGGAGTAGGCTTCCATTCCCATCACGATCCTCGCGTGAGTGAACGGTATCAGCGCTGGCGGTGGCTCCATGTTCCGGCGGCACTGCTCATGGTGGTGTTGCAGCGGGTTCCGGTGCTGCGTGCCGCCATCGCTTGGGAATCGGTCGCGTCGGTTCGCACGGTGAGTATTATGCAGGGTGCCCTCGTCGGCGCATTTTCGATGAGCGAGGTCCATGCCCAGGCGGGGGCGACCACGTTGAGCCCGGCTCCCGGTCAAGTGGGCAACCCCGGCCGCGGGGTGGTCGGCGAGCCTTTCCGGGCGGTCATTGCGATTGTCGGAGCTCCGGTCGTGGCCGCCTCTTATCAAGTCACGGGAACGCTCCCAGAGGGATTGGTAATCGAAGGTCTCAATAATACCATCTTCAACGGCGCTGCCGTCCCGATCACCGGAACCCCCATCGAAGCCGGAACCTTCACCGTATTTATTGCCGGATGGAATATGCCGAATCTTCAAGGGGAAGGTGGTAATACGGTCTTTGATTTCAACATCGAGATTGAACCCGCCTCGACGGTGAACCTGCAGCTGGTGCGTTCCCCTGATTCCATCGAAACGGTGGTCGGAGCGACGGCAGTTTTTACTGCCGAAGCCACCGCGGATGCGGCGGTGACCTATCAATGGTATCGTCACCGATCGGGAGAAACCGGACCTCAAGCGTTGGCGGGGGAAACATCCGCTAGGCTTACCGTGGTTAATGTAGCGGCATCCGATATGGGGTTTTATTTTGTCCGTATCACCAGCGGTGATGAGTCCCTTGATTCGGAGGTGGCGATCCTGACCATCACTGGTGGAGCGAGCCGTCTCGCGAATCTTTCGACGCGGGGCAGTGTGCCGGCGGGAGGAGAACTTACCCCCGGATTTGTGCTGCGGGGAGACGGCAATAAACAACCCGTGATTCGCGCGGTGGGACCAGAGTTGGCGGATTTTGGCGTCACCACGGCGATGGCTGATCCCGCGCTGGCACTGGTGCCGCTGGGCGGCACCACACCATCGCTTACGAACGACAATTGGGAAGACGCGCCGAATGCATCACAGCTCGCTTCGGTCAGTGCGACCTTGGGGGCATTTCCGCTCGATAGCGGCTCTCGGGATGCCGCCGTATTGAATACTGTTTCGCTTCCGAATGCTGCCGGGTCGAAAGGGTTCACGGTCCAGATCACATCTGCGAGTGACACGGCGGGAATCGCTCTCGCCGAAGTATATGATCCGGGCGGTACCGGCGGTTCGGCTCAGCTCACCAATATTTCGGCGCGCGGGTTCAGTGGGGTAGGGGCGGAGGTGCTCGCTCCGGGGTTCGTGATTGAAGGAGACGGAGCGAAGACAATGTTGATCCGCGTGGTGGGGCCGACGCTCGGTGGATTTGGGGTGCCGGGCACCATGATCGATCCACGTCTGGAAGTGATCCCGGGTGGACAAACCTTTACCATTGCCCGCAACGATAACTGGGGCGGCACGGCTGCGTTGAAGGCCGCTTTCCAAACCACGGGAGCCTTCGCGTTTGCTGAGGATGCATCGCTGGACGCGGCAGTAGTGGTGCGATTGCCACCGGGGGCTTATACGGTGCGACCCACCGGAGCCAACAATGGCACGGGCGTGATCTTGGTTGAGGCTTACTAGGTTCTGGAGCAGTAAACTCAGGTTTCACCGTGACTTTGCTTTTTCCCCATTTGCGACGATTCCATCTACCGGTCGTTTTGTTGACGGTGCTCTTGCAGCGGATGCCGATTTTACGCACCGCCGTCACTACGGAGTTTGTGGTGACCTCAGGCCTGGGGAGTGTGCTGAAGGGCGTGCTGGCGGGAAGCGCGGCGATGGTGATGCAACCGGTGCATGCGCAAACGGGA
>CBFHXU010000008.1:29114-44077 GCA_965659875.1 uncultured Opitutaceae bacterium | reverse complement strand
TCGAGGGAGACTTCAATGAAGGGATAGGCCGAATTGTCGACCACGCCGGCCAGCTGCTTGGTCACCACATCCACCCCGCCCTTAGTCTCCGTGGTTTCGGACTCCACCACCCAGTTCACGCCCGGAACGTTGTCGGGAACGCGGCCGTAGACCTCGTTGGTGAAATGAACGATCAACTCTTCCCGGCGACGCGGCCAGTCGGCCGGGCCGGCCACGGACGTGCCGTCGTCGAACATCAGCGTGTCAGGATAATCCGGATACGGTTCGGCCTTCGTTTCATCGTAGTTGGGGGCGGAGGCGGGATCCTCGGAATTGGGATTGGCCCCGGACCGCATGGCGGTGATGCTCAAAGCTTCCCTGAGGAGCGCGTGGTCGGCGTTACGATCGAAATTGACCGGCGGGGTCAGTCCCTCCCGCAGGGCCGCCAACCAAACCTCCGCCCGCTCGCCATACTGATCCTGCGAGCCGTCGACATTCTGGTGACCGGAATCGGGCAGGATCACCATCTCGTGATAGGGTTCGAGCTGGTTGGCTGCGGCAAAAATGCCGGCCGGCGGACAAACGACATCCTTCAATCCATTGCCGATCAACATGGGGGCCCGGACTCTCCGGGCAAAATTGACGATGTCGAAATAACCACCAGCTTGCCGCACCGCTTCCTCATCCCGCTCGCCAATCAAGTCCCGCCAAAACGGGAAGCCCACATCCCGGCCGTGGTCCACCCCGTTGAAGTCAGCGCCGGCGGGCACCAACGCCATCGCCGCGGTCACGTCCGGATGCAGCCCCGCGGTCACAAAGGCCTGTTGGCCACCCTGGCTGGTGCCGGTGACCACCAACACCTCTCCGTTCCAATCGGGACGCGACTTGAGATATTCCACCGCCCGGTAGCACGACAGATACATACGCAGGAAGTAGCTGGTGTCCCGGTCTTCGCTGCCTTGAAGAAAGTAGTTTTCGAGCGGTCCTTCGCGATGCTCGGCGTAGAACGTTTCCTCCTCATCGATGGGCAAATCGTGCGGCAGGATGTTAAGGGCCAACCAACCCTGCCGCGCCCGGTCCGTCACCCATTCCGTTTGCAAGCCATACACCCCTGCCCACTGGACCCGCAGCAGGGCCGGAAACGTTTCACCCTCCGTCGGACAGGCAACCTGGCCGTTGAGCGAAGTCCCACGGATGTTATTCATCGAGACCAAGGCGTAATCGACCCCCGCGACCCCCACGTCCCGGGGGGTGAGCTGTGGCTCCATAGGCACAGCCTCAAGCTCAGCAATCTTCTCGGCCCAGAATGCGTCAAAGTCCTCCGGCGCATCCTCTGCGGCCCCGATCTTCTCGGGCTCCACTGCCAAACCACCCCGATCGGTTTGCACCTCGTCGTTTTCGTCCGACCACAAGACCTCCACCAGCAGGGTGCCCGGTTCGCCGACTGTGATGTTGAACGTGGCAACACCCTCTTCGAAACTGAGCACGCCTTCGTTCGTTCCGACCATGCCGTTTTCCTTGAGGACAAAATTCGGGGCCGTTGGTTGCGGTCCCTCACCGGTCCAGGTGATGGTCCACGTCATCTCCTCGCCTTGACGATACACGTGGGTGTCCCGGTCGGGCTGAAGGTCGAAACGCGCCGAAACCATAAGCGGCACGGCACCGGCAAGCACCAGTGCGCGAACGAGGGAAGTAAACGTCTTCATGAAAATCCTCCTTATGGCATCCGGGCCATCGGACCTAATAGCACACCGATGAAATCATAACTCGTTTCCACACTGAGATTGCGAGCATCCTGGATGCCGCCCACCTGAATCCAAGTGGCCCCGCCATCGCGGGAGAATTCAAAGGTGTAGTCCACGTCATAGCCAGTGAGCCGCAACGTAACGGGGTCTCCGGGATCCGCGTCAATCGAGGCCTCGGTCACCTGGGAATCTTCCGCCGCTCCCTGCTGTTTTTCGAGGAATACGCGGTAGCCGGCATCCGCGCGTTCAACCCCGAGGACGTAATGATGTGATTCATTGTGATAAGCGACCAAACCGGCCTCCACTCCGGGGGAGGTCGGCAATTCCATATCGATCGCCACCTCAAAGCGGTTGTGCTGCAGACGCCGCCCGATGAAAGAGGGATTATGGCGGCCGCGCAACGAATCCGATCGAGGCGTGATGGTGAGGCCGTCGCCGGTGGACCACCACTGCTCCTGCGGAGCCCGCATGAAGAGCCAGGGATCCCCCAACTCGTCCCGATCAAAATCGTCCTGCCACGAGAAATTGCCCGTGAGGGGAACCGCGGCTCCGGTCTCGAACCCGATGCCATTGGGACCGCGATGCACAAACGGCACCGGCTTGCCGGGGGGCAGGATCAGGGGCCAGTCATCCTTCCACGTGACCGGCAGCAGGAAGGTCTGCCGCCCCGTGTTGTAGTGACCACCTTCATACGGCGTGCAGGCCAGGAAGACCGTCCACCAGTTGCCGTCAGGACCGATTTCAAAATCCGCGTGCCCGGTGCAGGTGACGGGGTGAGAGCGATCAGGATTGAGGTCGCGCTGGGTCAGGGTCGGATGATCCGTGAACGGCAGGTAAGGTCCGTCGGGTTGCTTGCTGCGGAAGATCACCTGCGAATGATTCACGCTCGTGCCACCCTCCGCACAGTTGAGGTAATACCAATCCCCCCGGCGATAAATGTGCGGACCCTCGATCCACACCGGCTGGGTGCTGAGATCCACGCCGCCGTTGACGATGATCTTGCGCGGGCCAATCAGCTGTCGGGCCTCAATATCCCACTCTTGAATCCACACCGCGCGATGGCCGTCGTAAAGCGGCTTGTTGTCGGGCGGCACCCCGTTGTTGAGCATCCAAGCCCGGCCGGTGGATTCATCGAAGAAGAGTGACGGGTCAATTCCATCGAAATTCAACCAGACCGGATCCGACCACGGTCCGGCGGGGTCCTCGGCGGTGATGAGAAAATTGCCCCCCGCATCGATCATGGTGCACACGAGGTAGAACACGCCGTCATGGCTACTGATGGCTGGGGCAAACAATGCTCGGCTGATCCCGGCACCATCGTATGGCAGCTGGTCGGGTCGGTCGATGGCGTTGCCGATCTGAGTCCAGTTGACCATGTCCTTCGAATGGAAAATCGGCAGTCCGGGAAAGTGCGCGAAGGTCGAGTTGGTCAGATAGTAGTCGTCCCCCACCCGGCAGATACTGGGGTCTGGATAATAACCCGCCAGGATGGGATTGCGGTATTCGTAGTCAGATACAGCCGACGCAAAGATCTCGTCGCTGCCGGAATAAGTGAATGAGGAGAACCGGACGGGCTCGGCGATAACGGTGGCCGCGAAGCAAGAAGTGATAAGGAGGGCTCTGATCATGAGGTGGGTAGGTTGAGTTTTTGAAAATCAGGGTTCGACCGGGCCGTAGATGCGGAATTCGCCGCTGGCGTGCAGCAAGCCGAACATCATGAGAAGACCGCTATAGTAACGTTGACTACGCAGTTCGCCCTCGCCCATGAGGCCGTCAGTATCTCGGCCCACGTCGTTGGGCAGTTCCATGTTCCACAGGCGTTCGACCATGGGTTTCCCGAGTTCGGGATCGGCGGCCAGCGCAGCAATCGCCGCCGTGCCGGTGATGCCATGGGCCAGACCGCCGCGACGTTCGACCGTGCCATCAAGTTCCATCTCAACCGGCCAGTCCTCTGCCGGCTGACTCGCAAAGAAACGGAGGATTCGATTGGACTGCTCGATCATCCATTCGTCCTGGCCCCACCACGACCAATCCATCGCCGGCCACGCCAGAGTGCGCCACGCATCGGCGGCAAACATCCGTCCCCAGCGCTCGAGCGGAGCACCATCAAACTGTGAATAGTTCGGCATGATCCCGGTCTCGGGATGGGCGGCGCGACGAAAGAACTCCCTACTGGTCTGCGCGACTTCCGCCATGAACGCCCGATCCGCTGAATCCTCCGCCCAGCGGGCGAACAACTCGGTAAAATGCGGCGTGTGGTAAGAGGGGTCGGTAAAGGTAGGTCCGTATTCTCCATCCGGGGTGAAACGGATTTGTTTTTCCTCCGGATGAAACATGCTTACAATGTCCCCGCGATCCAGATGATCATCCTTGTGGATCATCATCTTGAGTAAATCCTGGGCCTCGCGCTGATAGTTGAAGATGCCCTCGCCATCGCCCCATCGGTGGGAAGCAAAGAACAGCGCCATGACCATCCAGTTTTCGCCGTCCGGGGCCGGCCCGCCCCCGCGGATCTCGGAACCGTCGCTCCGCGTCATGTCGCCGTCGTAGTCTCGGTGCCAAGCAAAGTAACCCCGCAACGGACCCTCTTCGTAAGACATATGGGTCTTGGCCCATTTCCAGAGAGCATTAAACTCCTGCTGCCGGTCCATCTGGACCGTGATCATCAGACCGTAGGAGATGCCCTCGGATCGCACGTCGCGGCTGCCCACATCCGCCAAGTAGGCCATGTCGGGTCCGTCGGTGTAGTAAATGCGCTCGGTAAACGGATCGCCATAAAAGAGCTGATCAAACGCCGACTCCAGCCGGGCGTCCACTTCGGCATCGGTCTTGCCGAGGTATTCTTCAAAAAGATTCGGATACTCGCCGGTGAGGGCCGCGCCGCCCGGCGGAGGGCTCCCCTCCCCAGAAAGCAAATTCGACAGCCCAAGTAGGGCAGCCATATTGAGTAGAAACCGAATTAGTCGTGAGGACATGAAAAAGTGGAGTTAGGGATAAAAAGGGGCACGGACTTTGATCGCCGAAGATCAAAGGAGCGGCGAAAGCCGCCAAACCAATCCCGAGTCCATCAGGACTCCCTCAGTCCCCCGATCACAAGTTTGCACTAACCTTTGCCAAACCTTCCAAGATCTCGGACTCGTGTTGGGTCAAATAGTGGTTCAGCCAAAACACATACTTATCCGGGTTACGGCCGGCATCGTGTTTCAGATCGTAAAAACTCATCCAGATCGTCGACGCCACCTCATCTGGATTGAGCTCCAACCGCGCCGGACAACAACCAAAATAAACGTAAACAATTTCGTTCTCCGACAGGCCGTTGCCGAACTTCGCTTCGTAATGAGCGCGAAATCCAAACTGCAGACGCGTGGTCGCGCCCAACTCCTCACCCAGTCGTCGTTCCGCCGCACTCCGAGTGAGCTCACCCGGCCGCGGATGCCCACAGCACGAATTGGCCCACAGTCCTCCGGAATGGTATTTGGCGAACGCTCGCTGTTGCAGAAGCACGCGCTGTTGATCATCCACCAGAAACACCGAAAACGCCCGATGAAGCAGACCCTCCCGGTGCACCACCGTTTTCCCCGCCTGCCCGACCGCCCGGTTACGCGCATTTACGAGAATGAGTTGTTCAGGCATGGAAGGATTAGGTCTCAACAGGGGCGAAAGCCCGAGACGCTACGCAGATTGAGGGTCGAGCCAAGCCGTTTGACCGCCGAACTCACCAACAGTTTGGTTTGAACCCCCTTTTTTTTCGCCATACTGTTTTACTCCTCCATGCAACCGCCCCCACCCGACTCTCCTCCCGCCAACCCGGACGCCCAAGCATTGGTTGATGACAGCTTCGTCCCCGTCCGCGCCAAGCTCATCGAAGTCGCCGCCTTTCTCGACCGCGTCGAACGGCACGGCGTGGACGACGATTTCCGCTGCCAAGCCTTGAATAAGGCCGCCCAAGTCCTGCTCGACGGTGAACCCGAGCGCGCCCGGCGCATCCTCGAAAGCCTCAGCGACCCCACCACCGAGCCGGACGATGTCTCAACCGGCAAACCCGCTGTCGGTGCCTGGCAGAATCCCGAGACTAAATAATTTCCGCCATGCGCTATATCGAACCACACGGCCACATGGTGAGCCGCACCACCAACGACTATCAGGCCATGGTCACCGCCGGATGCGCCGCGGTTTGCGAACCGGCTTTCTGGGCGGGTTTCGACCGCGGATCAGTCGATGGCTTCCGCGACTACTACCGCCAACTCACCGAATATGAACCGGCCCGCGCGGCCAAGTTCAAGTTGCCGCACTACTGCTGGCTTTGCCTCAATCCCAAGGAAGCCGAAGACCTGTCACTCGCCGCGGATGTGTTGGCCATGATCCCCGAATTCATCGACCGCCCCAACGTGCTCGGCATCGGCGAAATCGGCCTGAACCGCAATACCCGCAACGAGATGAAGGTGCTCGAGCAGCACATCGAGATCGCCGTTAAATACGACCAACTGATTCTCGTCCACACGCCCCACCTCGAAGACAAACTCAAGGGCACCAAACTCATCGTCGATCTGTTGAAGCAGCACAGCGCAGTGAAACCCGAGCGCGTGATCATCGACCATGTTGAGGAGCACACCATCCAGCACGTGCTCGACCAAGGTTTCTGGGCCGGCATCACGCTCTACCCGGATTCGAAATCATCCCCACCTCGCGCCGTCGACATGCTCGAAATTTGCGGCCGCGAACGTATTTGGCTTAATTCCGCCTGCGACTGGGGCATCAGTGACCCCCTAGCCGTGCCGAAGACCGCCATCGAAATGCGCCAACGCGGCTACGACCCCGAATTCATCGACCAGGTGCTCTTCCAAAATCCGGTGCGCTTCCTTTCCCAGTGTCCCAACTTCTCCGTCCCGGTAACGTAAGCCCCGCGCTTCGGTCGAGAACCCTGCAGCTGCCCGTATGATACTTGAACACGGTCTTCACCTCGCCTACTGCACCAACGTGCACCGAGGCGAATCTTGGGCGCAGACTTTCGAGATGCTCGAGCGCCACACCCTCGTTGTGCGCGAACGCATCGCCGCCGGGCAACCCTACGCCATCGGGTTGCGCCTCGGCCAAAACGCCGCCGCTGAACTCAGCCAACCCGCCACCCTCGCCGCCTTTCGCGAGTGGCTTGATCAGCACGATTGTTACGTCTTCACGATCAATGGATTTCCCTACGGCAGTTTCCACGGCACCCGCGTCAAAGAACAGGTTTACGCCCCGGATTGGTCGACACCCGAGCGCGTTGCTTACACCAAACAATTGTTCGATCTCATCGCCGCCCTCGTGCCCGCCGGGGTCGCCGGCAGCGTGAGCACCGTCCCGGGTTCATTCAAAGCCTGGACCACCGACGACACCGATCGCCGCGCCGCCATCTTCGCCAACATGACGGAGATCGGCCGCTACATCGCGAAAAAATCCGAGAGCACCGGCCGCGACCTGCATCTGGGACTCGAACCGGAGCCGTGCTGCTATTTCGAAACGACTCCCGAGACGATCGACTTCTTCAACGGCTGGCGCGCGTCCGACCCCGCGGTTGAGTCCGAGGGCCTGCTGCGCCACGTCGGCGTAAACTACGACTGTTGCCACCTCGGGGTGGAGTTCGAATCCGCCGCGCAATCGCTCGATGCTCTCACGGCCGCGGGAATCCGCTTGAGCAAGATCCATCTCAGTTCCGCCTTGCGGGTGACACCTGACGAAGCGGGCCGCCAAGCCGTAGCCGCATTCGTCGAGCCCACCTATCTTCACCAAGTCGTCGTCGGCAACGCGAAGACCGGTGAAGTGCGCCGCCGCTACGTCGATCTACCCGACGCGCTCGCCGACACCGAGTCCACGCTCCCCGACGACGAATGGCGGGTGCATTTCCACTTGCCGCTTCACGCGTCGCCCGGCGCGCCGTTTTCCGATACCCGGGATCATTTACTCGACACCCTCGACTGGATGAAAGCTCATCCCGACGCCTGCCAACACGCCGAAATGGAAACCTACACCTGGGAGGTACTCCCTGCCGACCTGCGCATCGGCATCGAGGATCAACTCGTGCGCGAATACGAGTGGACCCTCGACTCACTCCGCGACCGCAACCTGGCGTGACCCCAGCCACTCCCACGACCCCAGTATTTCGTCTTTGGCTCGATCTCGCCCGAGCCGGCAACTTCCCCTCCGTCTGGAGCAACGTGCTGGCGGCACTCCTTCTCGCCGGGGCTGGCGCGGAGATGGTGCCCCACCTCAGCTGGATCGTGATATTCCTCGCCGGGAGCCTGGCCTATGCCGGTGGCACCACCTTGAACGATGTATTCGATGCGGGCTTCGATCGCCAGCATCGCCCCGAACGCGCCATTCCCACGGGCCGTGTTTCCCGGGCCACGGCCGGTTGGGTCGGCGGCCTGCAACTTGCCGCTGGCCTCGGCCTTCTGGTGTGGTTGGGCGCATCCCCTTACGCCGCCGCCGGTCTGGCCGCGACGATTCTGGGTTACAATTGGCTCCACAAACGCTGGACCGGTTCTGTGATTCTGATGGCGGGCTGCCGGGTCATGCTCGCGGTGACCATCGCCACGCTGCCCGGAAACTATTTCTCCCCCATCTTCATCATTTGGATCACCATTTTATTCATCTACATCGTGGTCCTGAGTCTACTCGCTCGACGCGAATACCACCCGGGCGCACCGGCCGAAAAACTGGGCCGGATCGTGCGTAAGATGCTCGCCTTCATCCCTTTCGTCGACGTGCTCCCCCTCCTCTACCTCGGCACCTGGCTACCCGCGCTACTCTGTGCCTTGAGCGTTCCTCTTGGCAAATGGGCGCAACGTAAAGCCGCTTCCGGTTGACTCACCCCAACCTGGGAAAGTTGGTCAATGCGACCTTGCCGTCGGCCTATGCCGTTTGGCTTACTGACTCCTTGTCCATGGCCGAGTCCTCGTCATCGCTTTCCTTCCCCATCACTATTCCGCATGAGCATCGCCTCCTGTTCACGCGCGATGCTTTCGCGGCCGATAACACCATCATCAGCGATACCCTGACGCCCCGGGAAGCCGATGAACGTGTCCGGGTGCTCGTATTTTGGGACGAAGGCCTGGCTCAACCCTTCCCGGCCTACGCCTCCGAAATGGAAGCCTGGTTTGCCGCCCACACCAACCAACTCGAACTCGCCGCACCGCCCGTCGCCTTGCCCGGCGGAGAACAGGTGAAGAACGATTTCTCCCAACTCCAACGCATCTGGAAGACCATCGAGGCCGCGGGACTCTGCCGCCATTCCTACATCCTGGCCATCGGCGGCGGGGCCGTCCTCGATCTGGTTGGATTTGCCGCCTCCACCGCCCACCGCGGCATCCCGCTCGTGCGCATGCCCACCACCAGCCTGAGCCAAGGCGATGGCGGGGTCGGAGTGAAAAACGGCGTGAACTTCTTCGGCAAGAAAAACTGGCTCGGCAGCTTCGGGGTGCCTCACGCCATCATCAACGATCTCGCCCTGCTCCACGGCCTCCCGGTGCGCGAACGCCGCGTCGGTTTGATCGAAGCGGTGAAAGTCGCCCTGATCCGCGACGCCCAGTTTTTTGAATTCATCGTCGATCACGTAGACGCGTTGGCAAAATTCGAGCCCGAGAGTTTCGAAGCCGTCATTCGCGAAAGTGCCCGCCAACACATGGAACACATCGCCACCGCCGGCGACCCGTTCGAACAAGGCTCCGCCCGACCGCTGGACTTCGGCCATTGGGCCGCCCACAAGCTTGAGCAACTCTCCGATTTTCGCGTCAGCCACGGTGAAGCCGTGGCCGTCGGCATGGCCATCGACCTGATCTACGCGCGGCGGGTGGGCCTCTTGCCCGAGGTGGAAACCGAACGCATCCTCAGTGTAATTCAACAACTCGGCTTCGAACTCTTTGCGCCAATCCGGGAGGTTCCGGGCGACAGCGGACGCCAAGAGATGCTCGAGGGATTGGAAGAGTTTCGGGAGCACCTCGGCGGGCGCCTCAGCATCCCCATGATCACAGCCCCCGGAGACCGGTTGGAAATTCACGAAGTCGACGGTGCCATCGTAAAATTGGCCGTCGAAGAGCTGGAGCAACGATTCGGCTAAGCCATGAGCACACCACGCACCGCCGTCATCAACGTAGTCGGACTGACTCCTCGTATTCTCGGTGCGGATACACCCAAACTCTCCGCCCTCGCCGAGCAATCCGGCCTCATCCGGGTAAAACCGGTGCTCCCCGCGGTCACCTGCACCGCCCAAAGCACCTACCTCACCGGCACGCCACCCGCGGACCACGGATGTGTAGCCAACGGCTGGTATGACCGCACCTTGGCGGAACATCAGTTTTGGAAACAGTCGAACCACGTCGTTGCCGGCCCCAAACTTTGGGACAAGTTACGCGAGCAATTCCCCGGCTACACCTGTGCCAAACTGTTTTGGTGGTATAACATGTATGCCAACGTGGACTGGTCGATCACGCCCCGTCCCATGTACCCCGCCGACGGTAAAAAGGTGTTCGACGTTTATACCCAACCCATGGGCATGCGCGAAGCGGTGAAGTCAGATCTTGGCGACTTTCCCTTTCCTACGTTTTGGGGGCCCATGGCCGGAATCAAATCGTCGGAGTGGATCGCCGATTCGGCCAAATGGGTGGAGCAACAGCACCAGCCCGACCTCTCGCTCGTTTACCTCCCACATCTCGACTATAACCTGCAGCGGCTCGGTCCCAACGATCCCGCGCTGGCCGCCGATTATCGCGAAATCGATCGCGTCGCCGGTGACCTGATCGACTTCTTCCAGCAACGGGACATCAACCCCATCGTCCTGTCCGAATATGGCATCACCGCCGTCAATCGATCGATCGCCCTCAACCGGATTTTCCGCGCCAAAGGTTGGATCACCATCAAAGAGGAGCTCGGTCTGGAATTGTTGGACTGCGGTGCGAGTGAAGCCTTCGCCATCGCGGATCACCAGATCGCCCATATCTACGTCAATGACCCATCGATAATTTCCGAGGTGCGTGCCACCGTCGAAGCGGTCGATGGCGTGGCGCGCGTCATCGCTCCCACAGAACAATCCGCAGACGGCCTCGATCACGAACGCTCCGGCGACTTGATCGCCTTTTCGGAGAAAGATTCGTGGTTCACCTACTACTATTGGGAGGACGATCGCAAAGCCCCCGACTTCGCCCGCTGTATCGATATTCACCGCAAGTATGGCTACGATCCGGTCGAGCTTTTCGTGGATCCTGCGATCACCTTTCCGAAACTAAAGATCGCCGGAAAACTCCTGCGCAAAATCCTCGGTTTCCGAATCCTGATGGACGTCATCCCCCTCGACCCCTCACTCGTCAAAGGCTCCCACGGAACCCTGCCCCAAGACTCCGCCGAATGGCCGGTCCTCATTGGCACCGGCAACCTGCCCGACGACTCCAGTATTCCCGCCACTGCAGTCCACGACCGGCTCCTGACGGCCTGCGCGAAGGACCGGTAAACGGCCGTCGAGGTTGTTGAACTCGGTATTCGATTCACCACCACAGCACGGACCGGACGGAGCCGGTCCCTCCCTCAGCAGGACTCAGTTCGGAGGGACGACCTCCGTGTCGTCCGCATCAACCCCCACCTGGCAGCGCCCTGAGCCCCATCCCGCCATTCACGGGTCTAGTTGCCCTGTGTCTCGTAACGGCTACACCGTTTTCGGGTTGCGACCGGTGGCCCAACCCAACGAGCTGGATACATGGGCATCAAATATCACTACGAAGTGAAGGACCACAAACTGGCCGATCGCTTCCAACGCATGCAACTGAGCGAAGGCGCTCCGCAGCCCGGCATGCGCACGCCCAAAAAATTGACGAAGAAAGAGGCGGCCAGATTGGCAGCAAAGGCAGAGGCTGATTCTAGGACGCAGGATTCTTCTGACTGAGGACGTCCTCCGGCGGCTGTTTTCGGCCGACCAAATCCTGCATAACTGGAATCGAAGCCTAATTCCCGGTCTGAGATTCAGGCCATTCCCGAGCGACCAACTCGCGACAGGCTTTGAGCACCTGCTGCACCAGTGGGGTCGGCTTGCCGTTGCTGAGTAGGGCTACGTCGATCGAGTCGAAATCGTTGAGCGGCAGGATGCGCACATCCTTGTGCTTGATCGCTTCGGATGCAGCGACACTCACTCCCACCCCATATCCATTGGCGACATAGCGCGTCACCAGGCCCACCGAGCTCGCTTCGATGGTGTGCGGCCAATCAATTTTTCGACGCTGCAATCCTTTGCGAAAGGTGCGGGTGATCATCTCGGTTTCCGGCAGGCAGATCAGCGGTTCCTCAATGACATCGCTGCCCCACAGGTCATCCGCTGATTTCAATTTCGAGCGACGGTGCACCAACAAAACCAACGGCATGCGCAGCAGCCGTTCACAACGCAGCTTTGCGGTCGGCTTGTTCTGCAAGGGCACAATGGCCACATCGATTTCACGCTCCAACAGCCACTTCTCCACGTTCGCCTGCAACCCTGAACGGAGGCTCAGGCGTAACTTCGGTTCACTCTCCTTCAGCCCTTCGATGACCGAGGGCAGGTAGTCGCGCAGCACGAGTTCGGAGGCACCGATGCGAAGACTCGGCGAGGAGACTTGTCGCAGGCGCTCCGCCGTCGCGTGGAGATTGTTGAAAAAGGGGCAGGCAAACTCAAAAAGCTCCTCGCCGGCGGGCGTGAGTTTGAAGGGGTTACGTTCGAAGAGTTTCACTCCCAGATCCTCCTCCAGCGAAAGGATCTGACTGCTCACTGCCGGCTGCTGGATGCCGTAAGGCATGTTGCGCACGGCCCGGCTAATACCGCCATAGCGGGCTACATAATAAAACAACTCCACGTGATGGATATTCACTGGCGACAAAGACTTGGGGTTCCACCGAACCGAGGCAACGCGGAAGGCTATTGGCTCAATCAATAGGCCACATCGAGTTTATCGATTAACGCTCATCCCCCGATCTCCGGTAGGGTTGAGACATGGAAACTCCAGCCCAAAACTACACCCCTCGCATCATCGCCATTGCAGCTCTCGCGACCTTGCTGTTCATCGCGCTCACCGGCTGCACGCTTCCGTGACCGGCACCGCCATGTTCAGTGAATTTGCGAATAAAGATATTCAAACCACTCCCCTCGCCCACGCCTTGGGGAGTCTGCTGGGATTGGGCTATGGATTGAAAAAACAACATCACGTCTTCCGGCCTGAAACCACCACCGTTCCGGCGATGCGATCCTGGATTGTCTGGCCATTGGGGTCCCATAGCAATCGGGCAAACCCCAACATGCCGGTAGCCAGTCCCGCCGCATAACCGCCGTAGCGGACAAACGTGTCCATCGCCGTGAGGGGTTGCCCATCGAGGCGCACCACGCGACTGCCCAGTATCAGTTTCCCCACCGTGCGTCCTTTGAATGCGAGTGTGACCAACGTAAAATATACCCCGGCCCAACCAAAAGTGAGCCCCATGGTGCGGGAGGAATCCGCCGCCAAACGCAACCACGAGTTGCCGCGAATCTCATCGCGGAGACGAGCGTTTTCTTCCTGCAACCACTCCACCTGAACATCGAGTTGGTCCACGGCACGCCGCAGTTCGCGCGATGAAGCTCCCGGTTCGATTACCACCGGGGCCAGATCGGGAGCTTTTTTTTCCGCCGCCAGATTGAAGGCACCCGTGCGCACGAGAGGTTTGCCCGCTAAAACAAATACAGAGAGCACGACGATCAACCCGCCGAGTCCGATCAGTCCCCATCGCATCACTCCCCAAATCTTCGAAGAACTTTCCCGCCGTGTGCCGAGCACCGCCAACGTCACTCCCGTCAGCAATCCCAGAAAGGGATGCGAGAGCAGTGACAACGCTGCGACCACCCCGAGATCAATCATCATGGCGCCTCCGCGCTGCCACCACTTGGCCAGCGGAGTGTTCAAAAGCGCGGGATCAATTCTGAGACGCTCCCGATCCACCACGCCTTTGCGTCGCTTGGACGATGGATCGTCTTCGGTCGGCAACGCCGCGCTGACAGCTTCAATGGTCGGTTCTTCGGACATGGGATCGAGACGCGAATCCAAACGATGTTGGCTCCGGTCCGCAAGCCACCGAGCTGCCAACCGACTGGAAAGAGCATTGAGGTCGACACCTCCATCGACCACGCTTTTGCCTCGATGCCCCTCCTTACTCATCGCCGCGATTTTCTGAAGACTGCAGCCCTGGCGACGGCAGTGCTACCCTTTAGCTCATCGATCATGATGGCCAAATCCCATCCTGTCCCCGGATATTTCCGAACTCAAAAACGAGACGGGCGCTGGTGGTTCCTGGACCCGGAGGGCGCCCCCTTTTGGTCCGTCGGTTTGAATCATGTCGACTCGACGACCCTACGTTACGTTGAGAACGGAGACCTGTGGCGCGACAAATTTGGTAACAGTATGGAGCGCTGGTTGACCACCGTGCGGGAAGACATGCAGGCGTGGGGATTCAACACCCTCGGTTGGAACCAGGAGGTCGTCGTCATTAATGACTACAACAGCAACCACTCTCGTTCCTTCACCTTTGAAGAATATCAGTGGCTCGGCTTACCCTACTGCCAAATGCTGCCGTTTATCGACTCCCACCAGTGGGAATCGGCGACGCGTTTGCCTGACATCCGATCATCGGATTTCGCAGATTGGTGCGATTATGTTGCCCGGGACCAATGCGCCCGCATGCGGGACGACCCCAAATTGATCGGGTATTGGTTCACGGACTGTCCGACTTGGATCCACGAAAGTAATCGGACGGCATGGAAGGCGCCTCTTTTTGATCCCACCGATCTAAAAACCGCCGCCGGTAAGCGGGAATTGAGCGATCTCGCCATGACCTATTATCGGGTCACCACCGAAGCCATCCGCCGCTACGATCCCCACCATCTCATTCTGGGCGACCGCTACGAGGCCATGCGGCCGCTGCCGGATGAAGTCGTGCAAGCCGCTCTACCCTTCGTGGACGTGCTGGCGTTTCAGTGTTTCGGCGACGCTTCCGTGGTTAAAGAAAAACTCGACTACTGGGCAAACCTCACCGGCAAACCCGTGCTGCTCGCGGACAACGCCGTTTGGCATCCTACCGCCCATCAAGGTTGGCCCCCCCGGGAAGATCGGCACCTCGACCCTGCAGGCTATGCCGCCATCCACGACGTCCTGCGCGCCATGCCGGCATGTATTGGCTATCATCTTTGTGGCGCCTACGGACGCAACCGCACCCGGCGCT
>CBFHXU010000008.1:0-29104 GCA_965659875.1 uncultured Opitutaceae bacterium | reverse complement strand
GCTAAGGGATGAAAAGGACCTAATCGATCCCTCCACCGCCGGAATCGCTGCCGTCAATCAATCCACATTACATTGGGTCGAAGAACAAACGCGCACCTAGTGCTTTCCCTACGAGTCCTGCCTTGAGGTTGGAAAGAGGTTCGCGTTTCGAACCCTTTCCGACCCGGCACCGTCGCCCTCAGCGAACTCAGAGGATGGCGTCATCCGCAAGTGCATTGGCGTGTTCCGCTAGCTATAAGTTCAAGGGCCCTGGCCCGATTTCAGTGCTCGTAGTAGGGAACTGAGGTCTATAGCGTCGAGAATATCGGGCCTTACCGTTCGAGCGATTTGCCTCCCCCTGATCCCCTACCCCGCTCCTCATCTGGCGGAATTTTTAAACCACCCGCGTGTTTGTCGTGCGGAGCCTGCTGTTTCTCAACGGCTGAAAATTACGTGGTCGTCACCGGCAACGACCATCAGCGCCTCGGATCCAATGCCGAGCAATGGGTCACCTGGCAAAACAACCGCGCCTTCATGCGCATGACCGACGGCCACTGCGCCGCGCTCCAGATTCAACCCGGTGGCAAGGGACTTGAATTTGTCTGCGCCATCTACGACCAACGACCGCAAACCTGCCGCGACCTCGCCCGCGGCTCCCCCCACTGCGAAGCGGACTGGTCGACAAAAACTAACAACGCCCAACGAGCCTGAGGAAGGACCTCATCAGCTTCTGCATGTTCTGTGTATTCCGTGGGTAATCTACACCGTGGCCGGATCAGGATGCTTCCATCCGGTGCGGTATTCACGGGCGAGCAGCGCGGTCGCCTCCGCATCGCCGCGCACGGTGCGTGTGGTGGGATCATAGCTGACGGGGCGACCGAGCTCCAACGCCATGTTGGCCAACTGACAACTCGCACTCGAAATGTGTCCTTCCTCAATGTCCGCCACTGGCCGGCCTCGATTGGCCCTTGCCATCATAAAATCGTGGGCGTGGTTGGCTTCTGCCACCGCCTCGAGCGCCCCACTGCCATTGCTGAAATCTGCGTTCGCCGGATCACCATCCGGCGCAAGTTCGTGATAACTCTCGGTCTTTCCTTTGCCATTCGGCGTGAAGGTATATTGCAGCATCGTCACATCAATCGTGCCTTCCGTGCCAATGATACGCACGCCCCAGTTATCCGACCAATGGCGCGCATTTTTGATTGGTGATCCACCCCAGGTGCGATGCTCCCATGTCATGGTCAGATCCGGAAACTCAAACACACAATGTTGATGGTCCGTCGTAGTCGCGTCCGACGCTTCCGGAAATCGGATACCGCCGGTTGAACTGATTCGAGTCGGCCAACCGAGCCCCAACATCCAACGTGCCACATCAACTTTGTGCACCGCCATGTCACCCACGATACCATTGCCGTATTCTTGATAGCGGCGCCAGCCCCGATCTTCCTTCGGCGCGGTATAGGGCCGCATCGGCGCGGGTCCCGTCCAGGCATTGTAATCCAAATATTCCGGCACCGGCACGACCTTCGAATGCCCGTTCCGCCCCATCCCCATAAAACAATAGGTCTCAACCAAGCCTATTTTTCCGAGGCGGCCGCTTTCCAAAAATGCTTCCTTCACCTTTCGAAAAATCGGGTAGCTGCGGCGCTGTGTGTTCACTTGGACCACGCTGTCGTATTTGCGCGCCGCCGCGACCATCGCCTCACCCTCCATCACATCGACACCGATGGGTTTCTCCACAAACACATCCGCCCCCGCCTGCATCGCCGCGATCGCCGGCATCGCATGCCAGTGGTCGGGTGTCGCGACGATCACGATGTCGGGCACATCGGTCGCGAGCATATCACGGTAGTCTGCAAACGTGCGCGGCACATGAGACTGGCGCTCGGCCACGAAGTCCAAAGTTTCGCTCAATTGTTTGGTGCTCACATCACACAGCGACGTCACGCGCCCACCGGTATTTTTGACCAAACTGTTGAGGTTCACTCCGCCATACCAGCCGCTGCCAATGAGGCCGATCGTGGGCGGCTTCATGGCATCAGCACCAAACAAGCGAGGGGACGTAGCGGCAACCGCACCTGCGGTCGCGAGAGTGGAAACAAAGGAACGACGATTCATGGGGAAGAAAGCAATTAAGACTCCGCAGTTCAGATGCCCGACCCCAACAAGTCGACCCTCCGATTGGTCAACGTGAAGAACACCTTATTTTTTCGTCACAGAGATCACAGAGGAGGCACAGAGGTCACAGAGAAGTTGCCGGGCATAGGAGTGAAACTTGCGAGAATCTGCGGGCAAGGATCTGCGGAGTGGCTCTGTGCCCTCCGTGAACCTCAGTGGCCTCTGTGACTCAAAATGCATCCTGAATGTCCGGAAACCGCGTTTCCAATTTGGCTTATCCCCCACAATCCCTCAGAACCACTCTATGGTTACCCCTACTCGCAGCTGGTTGCTGCTCGTTCTCACTCTGTTGGCCGGTGTTCTCAGCGCTGCCGAAGATCGCCGACCCAACATTCTCTTCTGTATCGCGGACGACTGGGGCTGGCCCCACGCCGGGGCTTACGGCTCGAAATTTGTCGAGACCCCGACCTTTGATCGCCTCGCCAAGGAGGGCGTGCTGTTCACCAACGCCTTTACGTCCAACCCCAAGTGCGCACCTTGCCGCGCCAGCATCACCACGGGCCGCAACTCGTGGCAGCTCGAAGAAGGGGTCAGCCACTGGAACTTGTGGCCGGAGCAATTCATCACCTTTCCGGATCTGCTCATGGAGGCGGGCTACCACGTTGGATTAACCGGCAAAGGCTGGGGACCCGGCAATTGGCAGGAATCGCGCGAACACAACCCGGCCGGACCACTCTACGATAAGTATAAAATGAGCCCTCCCGGAAAGGCGATGTCCACCCGCGACTACGCCCGCAATTTTATCGAGAATTTTCTCCCCAAACGCGAAGACGACCAACCGTTTTGTTTTTGGCTCGGCACCAACGAACCCCACCGTGCCTACGAGGACGGCAATGGCCTGCGCCGCGGTAAAAATTTGGCCGACGCTGAAGTCCCCGGATTCTGGCCCGACAATGCCACCGTGCGTGGTGACCTCCTCGACTATGCGATCGAAGTCGAGTGGTATGACACCCATGTCGGGCGCGTGATCGATCATCTCCGCGAGATCGGTGAGTTGGACAATACCATCGTCGTGATGACTTCCGACCACGGCATGCCCTTCCCTCGCGTCAAAGGGCAGATTTACGAAATGGGGTTTCATCTCCCCCTCGCCGTGCGTTGGGGTAATGCCGTCCCCGCCGGACGCACCGTGACCGACTTTATCAACGTGCGTGACTTCGCGCCGACCTTCCTCGAACTCGCCGGGCTCGAGCCCCATCCTCAATTCACCGGACGTAGTTTTCTCGATGTGTTGACCTCGTCCGCCGAGGGCCGCGTCGATGCCTCCCGCAACATCATGCTCACCGGCAAGGAACGCCACGATATCGGTCGACCCAATGACTGGGGTTATCCCGTGCGCGCCATCCGCACCGACAAATTTCTCTACGTTTATAACTTCCACCCCGAACGCTGGCCGTCCGGCAATCCCGAGACCGGCTACCGCAACGTCGATGGATCACCCACCAAGTCCGTGCTGCTCGGTTCGTTCGATGATTATTATCGCATGAATTTTGGCTTAAAGCCGTCGCGCGAACTCTACGCCATAAGCGACGACCCAGAGTGCTTGAACAACTTGGCGGACGAGCTCGACTACGCTGGCGTGGTCGGCTCGCTCCATGAACAACTGATGCAGATGCTCCAGGAGGAGGGTGATCCTCGCCTCAATGGCCGGGCGGACTTCTTCGACACCATCGAATACCTCGGCCGCAAGGCCCACGGTTGGGATGCCTGGGAAGCGAAGCACAAAGCCGGTCAAAATTAACTCAGTTCATCCCCCCGACTTTCCGTAGCCTTGCGCTCACCGCGCCAGGGACGAAATTGATGTCATGTCATACCAACCGTCCGCCGACTTGCTCGATAAATACGCCGATGTAATGATCAACTTCGCGCTTAACAGCGGCGAAGGCGTCAAACCCGGCGAAGTCGAGCAACTGCGCGTGCCCGAGGTGGCTAAACCCATGCTCGTGGCGTTGCGTCGCGCCGTGCTTAAAGCCGGGGCCCATCCGCTGGTGTTCTTCACCCCCGATGATTTTAGCCGCGAGTTTTTCGAACTCGCCAGCGACGAACAGCTCTCGTTTTTCGCCGAGAATTACCACCGCGGCACCGTCGACCAAATCGACCACACGGTCGCGATTCTCGCCGAGACCGATAAACGCGAACTGAGCGGTATTCCCAGTAGCAAGATCATGGCCGCCCAGAAAGCCATGAAGCCCTACATGGACTGGCGCCGCGCCAAAGAAAGCGCCGGCGACTACACCTGGACCCTCGCCCTCTACGGCACGCAGGCCATGGCCGACGAAGTGGACATGTCGCTCGAGGACTACTGGGGCGAAATCATCAAAGCCTGTTACCTCGACGAAGAGGCTCCGGCCGCCAAATGGCAGGCCCTCTATACCGAGCTCTACGCCACCAAAGCCAAACTCGATGCTCTTTCGATTGAGAAGCTACACGTTGAAGCCGAGGACACGGACCTCTGGGTACAAATCGGTGCCGACCGCAAATGGCTGGGCGGCTCCGGCCGCAATATTCCGAGTTTTGAACTCTTTATTTCGCCGGACTGGCGCGGCACCTCGGGACGCATCCAGTTTACCGAACCCCTCTATCGTTACGGCTCGCTGATCAAGGGTGCGTATTTGGAATTCGAAAACGGCTGCGTCACCAAAGCCACCGCGACCGAAGGTGAGGAGCTACTGCGCGAAATGATCGCGGTGGAAAACGCCGATAAAGTCGGAGAATTTTCCCTCACCGACCGCCGCTTTTCCCGGATCACCAAGTTTATGGGTCTCACGCTCTACGACGAAAATGTCGGCGGCCAATACGGCAATACTCACGTCGCAGTCGGGGCGGCCTACCGCGATTCCTACACCGGCGACGCGGCCACGGTCTCCGATGAACAATGGGCCGATATGGGCTATAATAACTCGGTCGTGCACACGGACATCGTAGCGACATCGAATCGCGTCGTCACCGCCCACCTCACCGACGGTTCCACCCAAGTCATCTACCGCGACGGCGAGTTCCAGTTGTGAGTGCCACGGTCAAAGGACCCGACGGCCAATCGCGTTGCGCCTGGTGTGGTGACATACCTGAATTCATCCCCTATCACGATACGGAATGGGGCTTCCCAGTGACGGATGATCGGCGCCTCTTTGAAAAAATCTGCCTCGAAGGTTTTCAGTCCGGCCTAAGCTGGCGCACCATTTTAAACAAACGGGAAACCTTCCGAGAGGTGTTCCATGACTTCGATTTCCATCAGGTGGCCAAATTCACCGAGCGCGATGTGAAACGACTGCTCGGCAACCCCGGCATCATCCGCCATCGCGGTAAAATCGAAGCCACGATCAATAATGCCCAACGCGCCGTTGAGCTGGTCAAAGAGACCGGATCTCTCGCCGCCTACTTCTGGCGTTTTGAACCGACTACACCAACGGAGCCGCAAACGCTTACTACATCGCCCGAATCGATCGCGCTCTCCAAGGATCTCAAAAAACGCGGCTGGAAATTCGTCGGCCCCACCACCGCATTCGCCTTCATGCAAGCCATGGGACTCATCAATGATCACGTGGCCGGTTGCGTCATCCGTAAGAAAGTAACCAAGGCCCGAAAGGCGTTAAAACCTCCCGGGGCAGAGTAGGCGCGATCCGCTACTTCACCGGGTTCTCATACCACACCAGCCCCAGGCCCCGCTCGCCGTTGCGAGCGTTATTGTTCTCCTCCGTGTTCACCACGTCGAGGTCACCGTCGCCGTCGATATCAATGACCAGGTTCAGGTCGAACTTGATGCCTTCAGTGCCGCTTAAATTGTGAGTCACCCAACTTTGGCTTCTCCGCTCGAGCCAAATGATGCCATTGAGATCAGGCTCCTTGCTTTTCTCAAAACTCACCACCAGATCCACTCGCCCATCGAGGTTGATGTCGGCGGCTTTTACGGCCTTCGGCGTATTCTCAGCGCCCAAAAGTGAAATCGCAGACCGCTGCCACATATGGTCACCGTTCTGATCCAGTTGCGTGATCAATCGCTCACCTGACACCGACAAATGGGGGACCAAAACCTCGGCCGCGCCATCACCATCAACATCCGCGAAATCGATCAGAGTCGCTCCCGTCAAATCATCGGCGATCCACGTCTTCGACCATGAGTCGCGCAGTTCTCGGGAATTCTTTCCAGGATTCTTGAGCCAAAACACGCCCTCCCGCGCGCCATGGCGATCACTCACTAATACATCAGTCACCCCGTCACCGTCCATATCCGCCTTGATGATCGACATGGTCCACGCGACTTCAGTCAAAGGATGATATCGCCATGCGGATACATCCCGCGGATCCGACGGGCTCTCCAACCACCCCACGGTCGCACCTTCGTTCTTTCCGCCCACCACCAAGTCCGGCCCATTCTTTCCGTCGATATCCATGCTGACGGCGAACATCCACTTACTCTCGTCGGCAAAAAGAGTTTCGGTCTGCCACCGCGAACTGTCGGCATAGTGGGCGGCGTCGCTCGGCGCCCAATGCACCAGCAGCTTTCGGTTGCGGCCTTCAGTGGAACTCACGACGTCAATTGCTCCGTCCTGATCCAAATCAACCAACAACGCATCCTCCACCGCCGGTGCGGGTCCGGCCTCGACGATATGCCAAGCCGGGATGCCGACGCCTTCCCGCTGCATGAGATAAATTCGAGAGACACCCCCCTGCTCCCAACCCGCCACCAAATCAGGCAATCCATCGCCATTCACATCGGCAGTACGGACCCCGTCAGCCCCGAGTGACGAGTTATCGATCGTATTACGTGCCCAGTTTTTGGAGACATCGTCTCCGCCCATCAACAAAACGGCTGGTAAACCCAGCCACGCGGCAAACAGAAAGGGACGAACGGGCGGTGTCATACGCCCTCCATGCGATCAGAGCAGCGGCGCGATCACAAGGGCGACAATCGACATCACGTTGATGAGGATGTTCATCGAGGGACCCGAGGTATCCTTGAGCGGATCGCCCACCGTATCACCGACCACGCAAGCGCGGTGGGCTTCTGAGTTTTTACCACCATGGTGACCTTGCTCGACATACTTCTTCGCATTGTCCCAGGCACCACCTGAGTTGGCCATAAAGAGGGCCAGCAGCACACAGCCCAGCAGCGCGCCGATCAACATGCCACCCAGCGTGGCCGCCCCGAATATGAATCCGACCGCCACCGGCGAAAGGATCGCGATCGCCGCCGGCGCAATCATGCGGTGCATGGCCGAGTCGGTGGCGATGCGCACACACGTTTCTGAATCGGGTTTCCCGGTGCCTTCCAGCAAGCCGGGGATCTCGCGAAATTGGCGGCGAATTTCTTCCACCATCGCCTGCGCCGCCTCACCCACGGCCGTCATCGTGAGTGCACTCACGAGAAACGGAACGAAACCGCCAATGAACACCCCGGTGAGCACGCGCGGATCAGAGAGCAACAGTTGGAAATCCGGGCTGTGCGCCTTCACCACATTGATGAAGGCCGCAATGATCGCGAGGGACGCGAGCGACGCTGCGCCGATCGCGAAACCTTTGCCGATCGCTGCCGTGGTATTGCCGACTTCATCAAGCGCATCAGTGATGCTACGCGTCTTTTTGCCGAGGCCCGCCATCTCCGCGATACCGCCCGCGTTGTCCGCAATAGGGCCGTAAGCATCGATACTCATGGTGATGCCGATCGTCGCCAACATCCCCACCGCCGCGATGCCTACGCCGTAAAGTCCGGCGAAGTGACTCGCCCCCAATAGCACCGCCGCCACAACCGCCAACGGGATGACCACCGACATCATCCCCACCGCGAGTCCGCGGATGATCACGGTGGCCACGCCCGTCTTGGCCGCGTCAGCAATGGAGCGCATCGGGCTGCCGCCCGTATAATACTCCGTCGCCAGTCCAATCGTGATTCCGCCCACGGAACCCATCAACACGCACAACCAAACCTGCATGCTGACCTCCGCAAACGAGATGACTCCCGCCGCCGCCGCGACGAATAAAAACGCCGCACTCATGGTTCCCGTGCGCAACGCCCGTGCCGGCTCGAGTGTCGAAAAAACCTTCACGATCGTGATACCAATCAACGAACAAATCAGGCCCGTTGCCGCCAAGGCGAGCGGGAGGAACATCAGGTCGATTCGCGCGGTGGCAATCTCTTCCCACTTGCTCGCCACCAACGTCGCCGCGATAGCCATCGAGGCAATCATCGCGTTGCAATAGGACTCAAACAAATCCGATCCCATACCGGCCACGTCACCCACGTTGTCACCCACGTTATCGGCAATCACCCCCGGGTTGCGGGGATCATCCTCGGGGATACCCGACTCGACCTTGCCCACCAAATCCGCGCCCACATCCGCCGCCTTGGTGAAGATACCGCCGCCCACCCGAAAGAAGATCGCCACGAGCGAGGCCCCCATCGCAAAGCCGTGAATCACATGCACGTCCTCCGGAGTTTCTCCGAACAACAAAAACAAGCCACCCACGCCCACCAGTCCGGTCGAAGCGACGGTAAGGCCCATGATCGAGCCGCCGAAGAACGCCGTCGTCAGCGCTGCCCCCGAGCCCTTTTCGTGGGCCGCAACCGTCGTGCGCACATTCAAATGCGTCGCGGCATACATGCCGATCCAGCCGGCCAGCGATGAAGCCGCTGCCCCGAGAAAAAATGCCAGCGATTCCCACTTGTCTTTGAAGAGCAACAACCCGCCCACCACGATGGCGAACAACGCGATCAGCTTAAGCTCGCGCCGCATGAAGAGCATCGCTCCGGCGTGGATCTGCGCGCCAATCTCCGCGACTTTGCCTTCCCCGCCGGACTGTTGCCGGAGGCGGAAAAATAACGTTCCTGCCACGCCAAGGCCAACTAAGCCAAGGAGGGGCACCAAAACATGGAAACTTTGCATAGGGGGTTCAAAGGGCGCCCGCCGACTGCGACAGGCTATTGGGGTTTAGGGGTAAATTGGACTAGTAGCCCTTCATCGCCTGCGCGGAGTGCCACCACAGGTGATGTTCGGACTCGAGCGTGTCGCCATCCGGCAACGGAAAATACTTCATCTCACCTCCGCCGCCAACAAACAGCCCGCTGCGCACGAGGTAGAACAACAGATCCGGTCGCAGCCCCCGGTTTACGATCTTGGTGGGACGTCCGACCTTGCCGGACAATGAATCAAAACACTCCCTAATATGATCCGATACGGAATACAATGTGCCCGGCACTTCCGGACGCTCCGGATTGAAGGCCAGGCCACCTATCTTGAGATCGAGAAACGCGATTGCCGGAAGCGAAACAAACGCATCCGGGTCCGTCACCGCATCGCAAAATTCCTTCGGCCGCAGACGGCTCGCCACCCGGGGATAAACGGGACCCAATTCCTGATATAGGAAGTTCGCCTCACGGTCATCTTTCGCCGCCCAGTCCCCCGACAGCAGCGGCAGCGACACGCCCGCCGGTGTCGTCAAGTAAGCACATGTCATCGCCGACAGTGGCACGCGACCGAGCACGTTGTGAATCGCCACATAAACTGAACGACGCGGCGAACCATCAGAATGGGGCACACAACGCTCCAACGCTTCCTTGACCCGAAACACCTCCAGATCGGTATCTAAATCGATCTCGATAAAAACCGCCGGGCCTTCGATCTGTCGTTTTGAGCCGGTAGCGATATACCGACCAAATTCCGTCGGTGTAAGTTGCGAGAGGATGAGCGCCTCGGGGATAAGGCTGAGGTAGAGATGTGATTCCATGCGGTGGGGTGACCGATTGGTTCAAGCCGTAACCAACTCGCCCCAGATCTCCAGCGATAAAATTACTTCTTTAGGGGGTAATAAGCAGGCAAACACCCACGCCCTTCACTAAAGAAGCGTATTTCATGCCCCGCTCTTTCGCGACTGATCCGCCCAACATACTCGCCGATGATACCAAGCATCGTCAGTTGCACCCCGCAAAAAAGCAACAACCTGAACATCACTTACACCACCAACGCAGTTCCGGAACCCAGTAGTTTCGCCGCCATCGCAGCTCTCCTCGCTCTCGGCTTTACCGCCACCCGTCGCCGCCGCATAAAGTAACAAGTAATAGGATACACGCAACGACCCAAGGGAGGGACCAGCTCCGTCTGGTCCGCAGGCTGACGGCCCCTGCTCTCCCTCTCCCTCTTTTACCTGTCCCTTCGTGGGCCAAATTCTGCGTCTTCCCCGGTTCCCGTGTATTCCGCGGTCAGTCCTAAATGGAGGCCTGACTCGGAGTAGCTCCCGTTCGAAAGGTCTCAATCCATCGACTCAACTCAGGGCATCAATCGCTCTATCTTCCACCCACCCTCGCTCTGCTGCTGATAACGAAATCTATCGTGTATGCGATTGGGCCGGCCTTGCCAAAACTCGAATGACTCGGGCGCCACGCGATAACCGCCCCAGTGATCCGGCAACGGCACATCACCCTGCAAAAACTTCGCCTTCATTTCCGCAAATTTAGTCTCGAGCACCGATCGCGTCGAAATGACTTCGCTCTGTCGGGAAGCCCACGCCCCGATCTGACTGTCGCGGGGGCGAGACAGGAAATACTTCAATGATTCCGCCGCGGTGATCTTCTGGGCCGAGCCCGTGATGATGATCTGCCGCTCCAATGGAAGCCAGGTAAACGACAAGGCCACGCGGGGGTTTTCCGTGATGTCACGAGATTTTGAACTCTCATAATTGGTATAGAAAATCAGTCCCCGTTGATCGAACCCTTTGAGCAAGACGGTGCGCAAATTCGGTCGACCCGATGCGGAAGCGGTCGCAAGCGACATTGCATTCGGTTCAAGTATCTCCGTCTCGATCGCGACCCGCATCCAGTGATCGAACTGCACAAACGGATCCGGATCCAAATCGGCCAGATCGAGTGATCGAGCTGCATAGTTGCGACGCATATCCTCCAAGTTCATGGCCCTATTCTCTCCACCACCAGACCCGGAGGCAACCCGTCTCACTAACGTTCTCTTCCGGAGCAACGGTGGATGCCGACCCGTTCGCAGAAGCACCAGCGAAGGAGGAAGCCTTGGCGGAGGTGGATCATCATTGGGAATTGGTCATGGGGAATTAGTCATTCGCGCCGCTAGGCGCGCGTGCTACCCCGCATAGGTAAACATGCCGCGATCGCGGATCTCTTCCGCGGCCGCCCGAAATCCATTCGGCCCGGCTTCATATAATGAGGTCGCCGTGCTAAGTCGTTTCACGCCCGCCGCTTTTAGTTGGGCGACTGTAACGGTGCCACCTGCCATCGACCCGATCATGCTCACGGGTTTCGATACCGCTTCACAAATCAACCGTAGCGATTCCACGTCCCGCACCCCCGGCGCAAACAGCACGTCCGCTCCCGCCGCATCGAACGCCAACAGGCGTTCGATCGTATCGTCCAAATCTCCGGTCGGTTGCGCGTAGTGTTCCACCCGCGCAGTCAGCACCAACGGCACCTCCAATGCGCGATTTGCTTCTACCGCCGCGACGATGCGTTCCACGGCTAACGATGGGGCATATAACGTTTCACCATTTTGCGCATCCTCGATCGAGCACCCCGCCAAACCCATTTCACCGGCCAGCCGCACGGTCTCCGCCACCGTCTCGGGATCGTCGCCAAAGCCGTTCTCCAAATCGGCTGACACCGGAACATTCACCGCCTCCGCCAATTCTCGAGCCGCCTTGAGGGATACCTCACGGGTGATCTCGTAATCCTGCAACCCTCCCACTCCGGCCACGGCCGCACTCGAGGTCGCCAAGGCCGGAAACCCCATCTCCACCAATACCCGACCCGATGCCACATCCCACGGATTCGGCATAATAAAAATATCCGACCCGGCATGCAGTTCCCGAAACCGCGCTCGTTTTTCTGGCACCGTTGATGCGCTCATTACCTAGTTATACGGAACCGATCTCCCATCCGCCAACCCTAACGCGATCGGCCGTAGAATAGTCGTTGGACTCTCCTGCCTCCTTCTGGTCTTGATAACGCATGTCCTCGCCCATCGCCCTCGTCACCGGAGCCGGATCCGGTATCGGCCGCGCCACCTCGCTCACCCTTGCCGCCAATGGATTTACCGTCGTGCTGGCCGGACGCCGAGTGGAGCCCCTCGACCTTGCCGCCGCTGAGATCGTCACCGCCGGAGGCTCCGCCCTCGCTGTTCCCACGGATGTATCCGACCCCGCCTCCGTCGACGCACTGTTCTCCCGCATCGAAACTGAATTTGGTCGCCTTGATTTTCTCTTCAACAACGCCGGCATCAACAAACCCGCGGTGCCTCTCGAAGAGCTCTCCCTCGCGCATTGGCAGGAGATCATCAACATCAATGTTACCGGCTCATTCCTTTGCGCCCAAGCTGCCGTGCGGCTCATGAAAACCCAGTCGCCCGCCGGGGGCCGCATCATCAACAACGGTTCCGTTTCCGCTCACACCCCACGCCCCAACGCCACGCCCTACAACGCGGCTAAACACGCCATCACCGGTCTCACCAAATCCATCGCGCTCGATCACCGCTCCGCGCATATCGCTTGCGGTCAGATTGATATTGGCAACGCCACCTCCGACATGTCCGCCGACATGGATAATGGTATGCTCCAGGCAGACGGCACCACCGCCCCCGAACCGCGTTTCGACGCCCAACACGTCGCTGACACCCTGCTCCATCTCGCCCGACTCCCGCTCGATGTGAACATCCCCTTTGTCACCATCACCGCCAACCAAATGCCCTACATCGGGCGGGGGTGACCACCACCCCCGCGACATCATAATTCTACGCCCTAACCTCAGGGAACTTTCCCCCGGAAAAACGTTCTCACTGAGCCGACTTAACCCCCCCCGGCTGCAGACGGGGGGAGGTCGTGTTCAACTCTACAAACGCCCGCTGCCTACCCAGCGGGCGTTTGTCTTTGGCGCCTACTCGCGTGAAGTTTCCTCGCGACACGGGGCCCATTCGCATTTTTTCAAATCCATGATAGGGTTCGGAGTTCATGCGGATCCCTTTCGATAATTCTTACGCCAAACTCCCGGCACATTTTTATTCGGTTCAGACCCCAGCTCCCGTGCCGCAACCGGGTCTGATTCGGGTCAATCAGGCTTTGGCCGCCGACCTGAAAATTGACGCCAAGTGGCTGGAGTCAGAGGAAGGGTTAAACGTGCTCGCCGGCAATGTGGTGCCGGAGGGAGCCGCGCCGATCGCGCAAGCTTACGCCGGTCATCAATTCGCCAACTTCGTGCCGCAACTGGGTGATGGTCGGGCTGTTTTGCTCGGTGAAGTCGTCACCCAAAACGGTCAACGCTACGACCTCCAACTGAAGGGAGCTGGTCCGACCGAGTGGTCCCGGCGGGGCGACGGTCGTTCCGCCCTCGGTCCCGTGCTGCGCGAATATATCGTGAGCGAAGCGATGCACGCCCTCGGCGTACCCACCACCCGTGCCCTCGCCGCGGTCACTTCGGGCGAACAAGTCCGCCGCGAGGAGATGCAGGCCGGCGGCGTGTTCACCCGCGTGGCCGCGAGCCATATCCGCGTCGGGACGTTCCAATACTTCGCCGCCCAAGAGGACAATGACGCGCTTCGCACCCTCGCCGACTATGCCATCGCGCGCCACTACCCCGCCGCCGCCGAAGCAGATAACCCTTACGTTGCGCTCCTCGATGCGGTGATCAATGCCCAGTCTCGACTGATCCCGCAGTGGCTGAGCCTCGGCTTCATCCACGGCGTCATGAACACGGATAACTGCGCCATCTCGGGCGAGACCATCGACTACGGTCCCTGCGCCTTCATGGAGGAGTTTCATCCCCAATGCGTCTTCAGCTCCATCGATCGCCAAGGTAGGTATGCGTGGGGCAACCAACCGCAGATCGCCCAGTGGAATCTCACCCGATTCGCCGAAACCCTGTTGCCCATCATCGATCCCGAAAAAGACGCGGCGATCAAGATGGCCGAGGAATCGTTGGCGGCGTTTCCCACCCAGTTTCATTCCGGTTACCTGGCTCATTTTGGCGCCAAGTTCGCCCTCCCGGCCAACAACGAAAAATCAACCGCGCTCATCAAATCGACCCTCGAGCAAATGGGCCCTCAGCAGATCGATTTCACGCTCTTTTTCCGCCACCTCACCCGGATCGCGGCCGGGGAAGACAAAGCGGAATTTCTCGCCCAATGGCAGGACGAATCCGCCGGCCAAACATGGTTGGATAGCTGGCTGAAACTCGCCGAGCCCGAGGCGCGACTCTCCGCCATGCAGGCCGCCAACCCCATTCGCGTCCCGCGCAATCACCGCGTCGAACAGGCCATCCAAGCCGGCTATCAAAACGACTTCGCACCGTTCCATCGCCTGGTCGATGCCCTGACGGAACCCTTCGCGGAAAACTCCGATTTCGCCGACCTCGAAGCCGCGGCCAAACCCGAAGAACGGGTGACCGAAACATTTTGTGGCACCTGATGAGATGACTCCCTTACAGTCTCCGGATTCCCCATGACTGCATCCGGTTCAATTTCCCCGCGCCTCACATCCACCCAAGTTGATACCTTCAATCAGGAAGGTTGGATCATCCCAACCGATCCGGTGTTCTCGCCCGAAAAATTCGAAGGCCTCAAAACATTCTTCGAGGACCTGCTCGACGATCTGGAAACGGATGTGCGACCCGAACTCATGGACGTGCCGCATTTTCAAAACCCAAAGTTGTTCGAATGGCTGTTATCCGACGACGTGTTGGGTCTGGTGCAACCCATCCTGGGTCCGGATATCGCGCTCTTTTCGAGCCACTTCATCTGCAAACCACAGGGCGACGGCAAACGGGTGCCGTGGCACGAAGACTCGGCCTATTGGAAGGGCATGCTCGACCGGATGGAGGTCGTGACCGTGTGGCTGGCAATTGATCCGTCGCGCCTGGAAAACGGCTGCATGTCCGTCGTTCCCCGCACCCACAATTCCGGCAAGGAAGGATTTTCCGATTACGATGACATCGCCGCGGAATCCGCCGTATTTCCCACCGAAATCACCCCCACGCAACGTAACGATGCCGCCGCCGTGCCGATCGAACTCGAGGCCAATCACTGCAGCCTGCATGACGGACGCCTCATCCATGGCAGCCCGCCCAATACCAGTTCGCTCCGCCGCTGTGGTTACACCATGCGCTACGTCAGCGCTCACACCAAACTGAACCAGGACGACTTCCCTTGGCACCAGCTTTACCACGCCAGCGGCGAATCCGGCAGCGTCAACAACTTCGCCGACCCCACCAAAGCCTACCACGATCTCGCCCGCTACCGCAGCAAACACGGTAAACGCGTGCACTGATCGGCATCTGGTTTACGGCCGGCGGGCTGAGGTGTCCGCTTGCCAGAACTTTTTTTCAACTAAAGGGTCTCCATTCTCATGGTTCTGCGCCTCACTTGTATTTTCCTCGTCAGTTGCTCCGTCATTTTCGGCGCGGGCATCTTCGATAAAAAGGAAAAGAAGGTGGTACCGGAAGAGGTGAAGGAAGACCGCGACCGCTTCCGCAATACCATGGAGGTCGGCGGGGTCATGTATCCGGTCTATCTCATCGACGAAGAAGTAAAACCCAAACGGCGCGCCAAGGTCGCCATCCCCAAGAAAGCCAAACGGCAGGGTCGCGGCGGCATTGTGCTCATCGGCACCATTATCGGCAAAACGGGTAACGTGAAGTCCATGTCCATCGCCATGACCAATGCCGAACAGGACATCCAGGACGCCGCCACCAAAGCGGTCAGCCAGTGGCTATTCCCCACCCTCCGCGATGAAGATGACAATGGGTTCGAATACGTCGTGATGGTCCCCATCACCGTCGACGTCACCCCGCACTTCGGCCCCGCCGACGGCCCACGGTAATACCGATTGGTTTTCTTGGGGGGGGAGAACAATCCCAGCCTTGGCATCGCGATCTGGCGTCGCGCCCGACGGGCTGCCCACCGCAACCCGATTGAAGCCCTGCAAATCGCTTGATCAACGGTAGCCGGAGGGCAGCTTGTCTTCTCTTGCTCCACGGGGTCATAGTGACGATCCGTCATGTCTACCCCACCTGTTCGCATCCTTTTCGTCTGCATGGGCAACATCTGCCGCTCCCCCGCCGGTGAAGGCGTCTTGACCAAAATGGTAGCCGAGGCGGGTCTCGCTGATCAGATCCAGATCGACTCCGCCGGCACCCTCGGGATGCACGCGGGCAACGCGCCGGACTCGCGCATGCGCGCCGCTGCGAGCAACCGCGGGTATGACCTCACCAGCCGCGCCCGCCAGGTCACCAAGGCCGACTTGGATGACTTCGATCTCATCCTCGTCATGGATCGGGATAACGAACGCAACGTGCTCAAACTGGCCAAAACCGACGCCCAACGCGAACGCGTCCGCCTCTTCTGCACCTTCTGCGAAAAGCACCTCGAACGCGAAGTCCCCGACCCCTACTACGGCGCTTCCCAAGGCTTCGAATACGTCCTCGACCTCCTCGAAGACGGCTGTACCGGCGTGCTCGCTTGGGCTCAATCCAAGGAACGGGGTAACGACAACTGATTCATGAGCCGAATGGCTCATTCAAGCGCCATCCACTAATCGAAACGCCCCGCGGCTAGGCGGGGCGTTTCGAGGAAACGAACTACTCGGATCGAGTGATTAACCGACCGTGCCGGGACGCACTTCATCCTGCCACGACTGCGGCTTTTCCGCCATGTCGCTGTCGTCTTCGTAATGCCGCTCCAACCCCTTGAGTTGGTTCTTCATCCGTTTGATCAACTGTTGGTATTCGGGATTCTCATACAGGTTGTTGTATTCATCCGGATCGGCCTTGAGGTCGTAGAATTCCCACTCATCAAACTGATAAAAATGCATCAATTTGTAGCGATTGGTGCGGATGCCGTTGTGGCGCGGAACCATGTGCACACTCGGATATTCGTAATAGTGGTAATAGATTGATTTGCGCCAGTCGTCCGGGTTCTTGCCTTCCATCAGTGGCACCAGTGAAGCCCCCTGCATGTCATCGGGCTGGGCGGCGCCGGCGATATCGAGGAACGTCTGCGCGTAGTCGAGGTTCTGCACGAGCTTCATGTTCTTCGAGCCGGGCTTGGTCACCCCGGGCCAACTCACGATGAAGGGCATCTTCAGCGACTCTTCATACATCCATCGTTTGTCATACCAGCCGTGATCGCCGATGTAGAATCCCTGGTCGGAGGAGTAAATCACGATGGTGTTTTCATCGAGGTCGAGGTCGGCGAGGGTTTCGCGAATCGTGGCGACACTTTCGTCCACGCCCTTGAGACAACGCAGGTAGTTTTTGGCGTAGCGTTGATATTTCCAGCGCACGAGGTCCTTGCCGGAAAGGTTGGCCGCATGGAATGCTTCGTCTTTGGGACCGTAGGCGGCCCGCCACGCCTTGAGCTGCTCCGGGCTCATGCGCTGCATGTTGCGCCAGGCGGATCGGTCGAAACGGCCAGGCACATCTTCAAAGTCGGCGGTAAGGTCGACGAAGAGGTCGAAGTTCAAATGCATGTGACGATCGATCTCCAACTCCTGATGGCGGGCAGGCGGGGCATTATCGAGATACTCATCGAAGAGCGTGGCGGGCTCGGGGATATCGATGTCGTCGTAGAGGTCGAGATGACGCAGGGCCGGCATCCAATTCCGATGCGGCGCCTTGTGCTGCACCATGAGCATGAACGGCTTCTTCGCGTCACGTTTCTCCTGCAAAAACTCCACCGCCATGTCGGTGACAACATCGGTGGCATGACCCTCGATCATGATATTACCCTGTTCGGTGATCATGTCGGGATTGTAGTAGAGCCCCTGTCCCGGCAGCACCGCCCAGCTATCAAAACCCTGGGGGGTTCCTTTCAGGTGGGATTTGCCGTAAATGGCAGTCTGGTAGCCCGCCTTCTGGAGGAGTTTCGGAAATGTCTGCTGATCCCAATCGAACGAGTTTCCGTTGTTCATGAATCCGTTCTTATGGCTGTGCTTGCCGGTCTGAATGACCGCACGGCTGGGACCGCAAATGGAATTGGTGCAAAAGCTGTTCACGAATAACATGCCGTCGTTGGCGAGTTTATCGATCTCGGGCGTGGGGTTCACCGCCTTAAGCCAGCCGTCGTAGGCGCCAATGGCGTGAGGGGCGTGATCATCGGTGAAAATGAACACGATGTTGGGACGGTCATCCGCGGCAAACACCGCGACGCGCGTCAGGACCAAGGTTAGGGTAAGGGTCGAAAGCAGACGTTTCATCGCCGCAAATATTCCCGGTGATACGCCACCCCGCAACGGCCAATTCAGTCTATATCCGCAACTGTTTCACCCCGTTGGGCCGGAATCTCTTCCGTGCTGACCCTCGCCCAAGAAATGGCCGAACTGCCGCGGTGCCGGTGCCTCTCTCGATCTCGTAGCCGAGGACGTCAAAACGTGGATCGGGGAAACGTTGGGCAACTAAGCCATCCAACGCCCGGCGCGCACCACCGCAACAGGTCGAAGATGGCGGTCACCGGGGCGCTCGTTCTCCATCGTATCGATGAAGACACTCGGTTTGTTCACCATCTCGAGCACGGTCACGTCCGCGGGTGCACCCAAGGACAGCGTGCCGAGGTTCGGCACCCGGTTGATCACGGTCGCCGGTCGAACCGTCGCCATCGCGACCACTTCTTCGAGCGAATAACCCATCTGCATAAACTTGCTCATGACCCACGGCAGCCGCGGTTTACCGGGAGAGACGATACTCGCGCTATGTAAATCACTACTGAGGGTGTCGGGGCGCAGTCCTTGATCTCTCGCGGCCTCCGCCACGTTGAAATCGAAGCTCCCCGCACCGTGCCCCACATCAAAAATCACCCCACGCGCCTGCGCCGCAAACGCGGCCGGCAGGATCTTTCCTCCGGGCGCAATGTTGTTGGGTTTGCCGCTGAAACAGTGCGTTAAAATATCCCCGGGACGCAACAAATCCAGAAGGTCGCTCAGCTCTCCCGGAGCATCACTGATGTGACACATCACCCGCGTTCCGTCACCGGCCATTTCCGCGGCCTTGATCGCCAGTCGAAGCGGTTCCAATCCGTTCTCGCCCACGATTCCCTGGGTTTCGCGCACTTTGATACCGAGGATCAAGTCGCGATTTTCCGCCACGGTCCGGGCCGCACTCTCCACGTTGATGTCATTCAGATCCAGCATTTCGGGCGCCGGAAAACCCTGCAGTCCCAAATCGGATATATGGAGCATCGCGAATACCCGCGTATCGAGGGGCTCCAAAACCTCGCGACGATATTTCCCCCAATCAGGTGCGCCCACATCCCCAGCACTCACACAGGTGGTCACACCGGTTTCGGACATCAGGTCGTCCACTTGTAATCCCAACTTCGCTCCCGGTCCATCGACGTGGGCATGCAAGTCAACCAGGCCCGGCACAACCCACTTGCCCTTTGCATCAATCACGAGTGGTTCACCTCGTGCATCACGGATGTCTGCCACCGTGAAACGACCAACCGATTGGATGACATCTCCTCGAATCAAAACATCCCGGATACCCTGCACCCCATTCATCGGATCGATGACGGTCCCACCACTGATCAACAGATCGGGCGGCGGAAGCGCACCGGATAGGGATGCCGCCCACGGTCCCAACGCGGCCGCTCCCCCAACCCGTGTTCCCAACTTCAAAAACCGACGCCGACTCAATGGATCCATGGCCGGGAAGGCTTGCCCAGCTCGACCCCCTGAACAACGCCAAACCCTACCCGCCTCATCTTATCGGTAAAGTAACCTAATAGGTTACTTTATGAGGGTGACAGATCTCAGATCGTGGGTTCCCGGGTCAGAGTTGGTCGCGGCGAGAAGATGGCATCCGGTGGGTCGGATTTGCTTTTACGGCACCTGATTTCCGGCGATCCAAACCGATTCGAAAGACCGCGTGTTCGCGATATTGACCAAAGGGTCCTCGGCCAACACGAGAAAATCCGCCCACTTGCCCGGCTCCAGGGTGCCTGCGTCGGGGAGCTTTAGGGCGTCGGCAGCCCCACCCGTCGCAGAAACGATGACCTGCATCGGGGAGAGTCCCGCCTGCTCGACCATCATCTCCATTTCCAAGTGCTCGAAGTAGCCTTGGAAGCGTCCCGGCGGACCGCCATCCGTGCCCATCACAACCGGCACCCCTGCATCGGCCAGTTTCTTGAGGTTCATCAAGGCAACCCGCAACGCCTCCTTGTTGGCCTGGGCCCGTTGATTGGCTCGAATACTCGCCTGCCGTTTAGGATCACGGAGTTGGTCCAATATGCCCGGACTCATTTCGGTCAGAAAGAGAGGGTCGGCAAAAAACTCGGGTTCGGATTCGTAGATATACGTCGAGACGTCCCGCATGAGCGTGGGGCAGTAATAGACGTCGGCAGCCTTCGCCTGGGCGATAAACGCATCGTCGACGACACGGTCCCGGATGCTGTGCGCAATGTAATCGACGCCGGCCGCGACCAACTCGCGCGCATCGTCCAAATAGTAAAGGTGCGACGCCACCGGGACTCCGCGTACTTGGGCATGTTTGATGACCGCCGTAAATACGTCCTTCGACATGCGTTGGCGACTCCCGGCGGCGCCATCCACTTTGATCTTAATAAAATCGACGCCCAGTTGCACATTGCCATCGACCCTGATCATGGCCTCCTCCGGGTCCTTCCCTACCACCACCGGACCCGCCACCCGTAAACGGGCACGCTTCAGCGTCGGGGTATTCTCCGTCTCGCGAATCTCTACCGATGCTTTTTCGTCGCCGCCCAAACTCACCACCGTCGTAACCCCGTAGCGCCCGTTGAGGCGCAGATCCCGCTGCACGTTTTCACGCGAGTAGCGGTTTCCCTGCAGACCTACCGTGCCACCAATGTGTCCATGACCATTGATCAAGCCCGGTATGATGACCTTACCTGAAACATCCACCCGCTTCGCACCTTCCGGCAGCCTCACTTGACCGGCCTTGCCCACCGCTAGAATCCGTCCTTCACGAACGACCAAGGCACCGCTCTCAATCGGAGCTGCTCCCGTGCCGTCGATTAGCTTCGCGCCCACAAATGCCGTTACCTCCGCCATGCTCCTGCCCGGCAACACGAGTATCCCGAGCACGGCCAGTGCGCGGCCCACCGCCCGAAAGCTGTTGGAGATATTCATCGGGCTAGGCCGACCGCGATCCCACTCAGTGCTTCGAATGATCCATCGGCTTCGGTTCAGGCTTCGGCGGATTGATCATGATGTGCGCCCGGTGGGTGCCGGGGTTCATAATCCAAGGTCCGCCCGGAGTGGCCGGACCGAGAGGAATACCCGTGGTCTCGGGCGTGGCGTAGGGAATGTAGATCACGTAGCGCTGGTAGGTCTCTTCAAGCTCTCCTGACTCCGCGTTTATCTTACCGGTAAGCACGTTCAGAATACTGTTCGTCGGGATGGAAAGTTTCCCGCTCTTCACTTCCTCTTCGCGCATATCGAAGACTTCCTTGTTATTCTTTCCCTCCGCCCGCAGATCACGACCACGCTGCATGTAGCCTTCCAAGGTCGAGCTGTAACACGCTACACTGAATCCCTTTCTGTTCGGATCATCGGCCAGGCAAGTCAGCCCGTTGGTGCCTTCGCGCAGCGTGACCAAATTACCTTCCGCATCGTAACCCAACACCGTGCAGGCCTCGCGCTCCGCTTGTGGTGCCGCCAACACGGCGAGCTCAATCTGCCGCGCCGCACTCGGGACCTCCGCTCCCAAACCGACACCCATATAAAGAAAAGCAAGAAGACTAATAAATCGTTTCATGCGTCGAAACTGACAACTCCAGCGCCAAGGTCAAACCACCCTCGGAAGGTGATTTTCAGGAATCAGTCCTTCTTCACGTCGTCCAGGTTGACCGGAAACAGACACCCGCAACCCTTTCCACAACAGTCTTTTCGACGAATCGCCACGTAGTGGCGCATCGGCCACCAAATGGCGAACAACACGAGGAGTAGCGCGACGCCGATGAGGGATCCCCAGAAAAGCATGGGCAAATCATAAGCACTTAAAGCTGCGCGCGCAACTCCCCCGCGTGACTACCCGCGCCGACTCGTGTCTGAATCCAACTTTCGTGGCGATTCCAAGGTAACGTAGCGCCGTTCTTCAGGCGGCGCTTCAGAGTGCCGGCTGAAGCACGGCACTACACCGTGAACCCACCCCATCCGATCCATCTCCCTCGCCTCATGCTGATTCACTCCTAAAAAAGTAAAGTAACCTAATAGGTTACTTTAGGCGGAGATGAGGACCGCAGAGGGCAAGTCGATTCAATGGCCAGAGAACGGGGCTAAGTTCCGTTGTCTTCGTTCACGATTTCGCTGCCTTCGCGGCGTTCGGCTTTGTGGTCGGCTCGTTTGAGGCGACGGGCTTTTTGCCACGGCATTTCAGGAGCTTCGCCCGCCATGATGCAGCCACGGGGTTGGATTTCTCCCACCACCTGAGCCAGGTCAAACTGCGCGATTTGCGCCTTCACCTTGGTGGCGTCCTTGTAGCCGATCGGTGATTCGGATAAATCCGGCGCGCCGTTGAACCAGCGCACGTCCAAGCCCGCCGTCGTCTCGTCCAGCGACGCTTTCACGCGTCCGGGATCGAGTTCGCCGTCGTCGTTTTTGAAGTCGGCCAGTGTCGCCGTGCGCGAGCGGTTGCGCCCGGCTCCATGCGGACAAAACGAAAGGTAGTCCTCATTGTCGTTGCCGAGCACGAGCAGGATCTCACGGGCCATGTTAAGCGGGATCAATCCAAGCAAGGGACGTCCTTCGTCGTCTTTCCACGCCGGGGTCGCACCCTTGCCGTGCATGAACGTGTCACCGCGTTTCCACACGAAGTTGTGCTCGTTGCCGATCTGCACCAAGGCGCGCTGGCCGAGTCGTTTCAACAGGGCTTCATGGATCAATATATGGTTCTGTTTCGTCCAGCGTCCGACAAACTGCAACGCGTCCCAGTAGGACTGACCTTCCGGAGAATCCGCGGGCAACCAGACGGCAGCCTTGGTAATATCTTTGGCATTTTCGCGGCACCATTTCTCCGCGGCTTTGACCCCGCGTTTGTAAACATCGGCGCCCAATCCACGCGAACCGTGATGCGTCACCAGCACGTTGAACTTGCCATCGCGTCGTTCGATCCAATGCGACAGATCGGAGTAGCCCGCGGCCTCAAGCGTGACGCGTTGAGACTCATCGAATTCGATCCCGCCCACATAGGCGAAATGGTTGCCGTCCCCTTGGGTGCCGAGAAAATCCTGCGCGCGGCTGCGCAACCCACCGAGGAACGGATTGTCCCAGACCGGCTCATCGAGCACGGGGGAGTTCCATTGATCGCCTCGTGGACGTCCACCCCACCCAAAGTGGGTCACCTTCTCCAAATGATCCATGATCTCCTTGGTCGGATGGTTGGCCGGAAAAAACGTCGCATACATCGAACAACAGATGTCCGCCGAATGCGCCCCCGGAATGATGGCATTCTCCACCGCGATGGCTCCGCCGACCGGAATGGTTCCGGGTCCGCCGCCCACGGGGCAGGCGTCCGGCATGATCATGCCGCGGTTGATCACGGGCATGTGCAACAGCTCCGTCATGCTTTCGCGCACTTTGATCACGTTGTCGGCCTCTTCCGAGGTCTCCGCCTCGATCGCTTCGGCGAGGGGTGCTGGCTCATGACGCCGCAAAGCCACCACCAACTGTTTGGGGAATTCTTCCTCGAGTTTTACCAACAAGGTTTCGCGGTGGAGGCCCTCCGCCTCGAGTTGACGGGCGCGGCGAAGCGCGGCGCCCAATCGGCGCCCTTCATGCCAGCCGGCCGCGATCAAGTCGCGTGCTTTGATTTTCATGTTCATTGTAGGTGTTTTCTTCTGGTGTGATCGGGCCGGGCGCAAGGCCCCGCGTTCCCGATCGGGTTTGGGTTTCGGAGTTATAGTGACTAAAGTATTCGGGTAACAAAAAGCCCACCTCGTAAACGAAGGTGGGCTCAAATTTAAGAACGGGTTCGGTTGAATTACGGAGCACCACGCTTTCGTGGCAAAATCCCGTCGTTCAGATTGAGGCCCACGGTCGGACCGCCATTATCCTCCCGGTCGATGCCACCGGGAACGGTATTCGGTTGGCTTGACAGGACGGCGTAATTCATGGCGACAGGGTTCAAAAGAGGTGGGCTACCCAAATAAGACGGATCTTCCGGGTCGCCCATCAAGGGGTTTTCGGAAAATAAAACCGAGCTCGTGCTGGCGCGACTCCTGGTGCGGAGCTGGGAAATTTGAGGACCTTTGAACGAAGTAGCGTTGGATTCATTGCTGAGAAAACTCGCGCACCTAGGCGTAAGTGCGGTGGCAGGCAGGTCAGCCCACCTTTAAAATGCCCGGACGACACGGAGGTCGTCCCTCCCACGCCGGGTTCCTAAGGGAGGGACCGGCTCTGTCCGGTCCGCACCGGGGGGCATGCTCAACTCGACATACGGGCATCAAGACTTTCCCAAACTCACCCCTACCCCTTAAGGTGCTTGTCGAAGAAAGCCAGGGTGCGTTTCCAGGAGAGCTCGGCCGCCGTTTCGTCATAGCGCGGGGTCGTGTCGTTATGGAAACCGTGGTTCACGCCCGGATACATGTGCGCGGTGTATTCAACTCCGTTGGCCTTGAGCGCTTCCTCGTAAGCGGGCCAACCGGCGTTCACGCGTTTGTCGAGTTCGGCATATTGCAGCAGGAGCGGGGCTTTGATCTTCGCTGCTTGTTCCGCCGTGGCCTGACCGCCGTAGTAAGGCACGGCCGCTTTGATGATGTTGGGTAAACGCCACGCCAGGGTGTTGGACATGCCGCCACCGAAACAGAAACCCACCACCCCGACCTTACCGGATGATTCCTCATGGGTGTGCAACACTTCCGCCGCCGCCACGAAGTCTTCCGTGACTTTTTCCCGATCCAATTGGCGTTGCATGGTGCGCCCCTCGTCGTCGTTGCCCGGATATCCACCGAGCGGATACAGAGCATCCGGAGCCAAGGCGAGGTAACCGGCCACCGCCAGACGGCGAGCGACGTCTTCGACGTAAGGGTTTAGACCGCGATTCTCATGCACCACCACCACGGCGGGCAGCTTTCCCTTGGCGTTAGCTGGACGGGCAAGCAGGCCCTGCATGTCGCCGTGGCCGTTGGGGGAGTTGTAATTGAAGCGATCGGTTTTGATCCGGTCGTCATCGGGCTCGACTTGGGTCGCGAGCGCATATTGGGGATTGAGCATGCCGAGCAGCGCGGCCGCCGTCACACCGCCCACGGCGAATTTTTTTGCTTGGTCGAGGAATTCCCGGCGATCCAGTCGCCCGTGAACGTAGTAGTCGTAGAGATCCAGAAGTTCCTGGTCGAAATCAGAGGCAGTTTTTCGTTTCATGAACCCATGGTGAACGCTCCGGCTACGCAGGGCAAGGTTGCGAACATTAGGTAACCGCCACTCCTTCTCAGCGTCTTCACCTCTCGTGGATAACTCAAATTTCTGCCGATTCGTCACCTTGGGCCTGGTGCTTACGCGGTATTCTTCTGCAGCACCTCCCCATATCCTGATGATGGTCGCGGATGATTTAGGCTGGGGGGATGTCTGTTCGCCTCGCAGGGTCTATGGCCACGAAAAAGCCCGCCCATCGACACGGACACCAATAGTGCGCCTATAGGCGCCCTTCACCGTTCATTCGAGGTTGAGATTTCTTGCGCCTTTTGGTGGCTAAAATTTCCGCGGTGAGTGAGTCGGCGGGCATAGCGCCGCGACAACTGCGAGTCGGTTCTGCTGGCGTAGTGCCATGCTTGAGCCGGCACTCGGAGTCTTCGAAATCCAAACCAGCGCCAGCTGAAGCATGGCACTACGACAATTCAAGGTTCGCCCTGATTCCGGAGACTGCTTCAAGTAGAGCCATCGTGTTAAGTCTATCCCGCATTCTCGTCGCCTTCCTCTTCACCCTCACTGTCGCCCCAGCAGCGTCGACTTACCGCCTCTGGGACGGCCCCCCACCCAACCACCGCGATTCCGATCTGGAAGAAATCGTCGATACGAGCCAGGACATCATCCGCATCTCCAAGGTCCAGGATCCCGCCATCGAGGTTTACTTGCCCACCAAACGGGAAGCCACCGGCCAAGCGGTGGTCATTTGCCCAGGCGGCGGCTATGGAGTGCTCGCCTACGACTGGGAGGGAGTTCAGACCGCGAAGTGGCTCAACACCATCGGTGTTGCCGGCATCGTGCTCAAATACCGTCTGCCGGAGGACGCCAGCAACGAGGTCCCGCATTTGACCCCTCTCATGGACGCGCACCGCGCGCTTCGGACCGTGCGCCACCGCGCCGCCGAGTGGAACATCGACCCCGACCAAGTTGGTGTCATGGGTTTCTCCGCCGGTGGCCATCTCGCCTCCACCGCCGCCACCCAATTCGACACCGGTGACCCTAATGCCACCGACCCGATCGACCGTCTCAGTTCGCGACCCGACTTCGCCATCCTGATGTATCCGGTCGTATCGTTCGTCACGCACTCCGCGCACAGCGGTTCCCGCCGCAATCTTTTGGGCGAACAGGACTCGCCGGAACTTCGGGCCCGCTACTCGGCCGAACTCAATGTGACCGCCGAAACTCCACCCATTCTCTTGATCCACTCGGCGGATGACAAATCCGTGCCGGTGCAAAACAGCCTCGATCTCTACCAGGCATTGCACGAACAGGACATTCCGGTCGAAATGCATCTGTATCCATATGGTGGACACGGATATGGTTTGGCCGTCGGCCAAGGCTATCTCTCGACCTGGCCGGACCGCGCCGCCGATTGGCTGGAATCGATTCGCCGGGATTAACGCACCAGGCAGGGACGCTTGGGGTCAAACTCCCAGCCGGGGATAAGATACTGCATCGCGATCGCGTCATCGCGGCCACCCAAGCCCATGGCGAGGTAGCGTTGGTGGGCCTGCTCCAATTCGTCGGGATCAATTTTAATCCCGAGACCCGGTCGTTCGGGCACGCGCAGCAGTCCGTCACGAATGAGCAACGGCTCCCGCGTCAATCGCTGACCGTCCTGCCAAATCCAATGCGTATCGATCGCGGTCACCTTTCCCGGCGCCGCCGCCGCGACGTGGGTGAACATGGCGAGTGAGATATCGAAATGGTTGTTGGAATGGGAGCCCCAGGTCAGCCCGTGCTGCTGACACGTTTCCGCCACTTTCACCGAGCCCTGTATGGTCCAAAAATGGGGATCGGCCAGTGGAATATCCACGGCTTGCAGGCGCAGCGCATCCTCCAACTGCAGCCAGTCCGTCGCCACCATGTTGGTCGCGGTCGGGAGTCCCGTCGCCCGCCGAAATGCCGCCATGATTTCGCGCCCGTTCTGGCCGTTTTCGGCACCACAGGGGTCCTCGGCGTAGGCGAGCACATCCTCTTGGTCCTGGCACAACCCCACCGCTTCATCGAGCGACCAGGCGCCATTGGGATCCAATGTAATCCGCGCGGTCGGAAAACGTTCCTTCAAGGCGTGCACGGCTTCCATTTCCGCCTCACCCGCCAGCACGCCGCCTTTTAATTTGAAGTCGTTAAATCCGTAACGCGCATGGGTGGCCTCGGCCAACCGCACGATGGACGCCGGGGTCATGGCTTCTTCATCACGGAATCGCATCCACGCATCGCCTGCGGAATTCGGATTGCGGTAAGGCAGATCGGTTTTCCGTCGATCCCCCACAAAGAACAGATACCCCAAAACCTCCACGGCATCGCGTTGACGACCGGAACCCAACAGGTCCGCCACCGGCACACCCATGTGCTGCCCGAGCAGATCCAGCAGGGCGGACTCCACCGCCGTGATGGCGTGAATCGTGGTGCGCAAATCAAAGGTCTGCAGCCCGCGCCCGCCGGCATCCCGGTCGCCGAACTGCTGCTGCATGGCATCCATCACCGCTTGGTATTCTCCCACCGGTCGGCCGATGATCAAAGGACCCGCCTCCTCGATGGTCTGGCGAATGTTCTCACCGCCGGGCACTTCCCCGAGTCCGGTGTTTCCCGCACTGTCTTCCAACAAAACCACGTTTCGCGTAAAGAAGGGGCCATGGGCCCCGCTCAAGTTGAGCAACATGCTGTCATGACCGGCAACCGGCACCACCCGCAGTTGGGTGACCGTCGGGGTGTCAGCAGGAATGGAAACGCTCATCGGGTAATCAGCCTATTGGGGACCCAATGCGGCGATCAGTTCATCCAGCTGCGACATCTCGTCCGCTGTGAGATCCACCAACGGAGCGCGCACGGGTCCGGCATCGTGTCCCACCAGACGTGCCCCCGCCTTCACGATGCTGACCGCGTATCCCGGCACTCGGTTGCGGATCTTCAGGTAAGGTAGGAAAAACGTGTCGAGCAAATGGCCCACCGTGATCTCGTCATCGGCGGCCACCGCTTGATAAAAATCCATCGCCGTCTTGGGAATGAAGTTGAACACCGCCGATGAATATACCGGTACCCCCAAGGCCTTGTAGGCCGCCGCATAAACTTCCGCGGTCGGCAGGCCGCCCAGATAGGCGAAGCGATCACCCATGCGGCGACGGATGCTCACCATCAATTCAATGTCGCCGATGCCATCCTTGAATCCGATCAGATTGGGACAACGCTCCGCCAACTTTGCCAACGTATCCGCCTCCAACCGACACACGCCCCGGTTGTAGATGATGACACCAAATTTCACCGACCGACACACCGCCTCCACATGCGCGGCCAATCCTTCCTGCCCCGCGACGGTCAAATAATGGGGCAGCAACAGAATACCCTCCGCTCCCTGTCGCTCCGCTTCTTGCGCACACGCGATGGCTTGTCGGGTCGAACCGCCGGCACCGGCCACGATCGGCACCCCGACTCGGCAAGTCTGCACCGCTGTGCCCACGACCTCGCTGTATTCATCAGGCGCCAGCGAAAAGAACTCACCAGTGCCACCCGCCGCGAACAGGACGGAAGCGCCGTAGGGCATCAGCCATTCCAAACGTTCGACATAGGGCTC
>CBFHXU010000007.1:21791-46783 GCA_965659875.1 uncultured Opitutaceae bacterium | reverse complement strand
TGAGCATATTGAGGCAGTTCAACGGCAGCTTTGCGCAGCCGATCGGGGGTGAACGTCGCATCGTCCATCCCGAGAGCGAGGGCAAAGACGCGGGCAATATCCACGAGCGGGCCCAGCGCATTGGACTTGGTATTGATGGTTTCGGTGGTAGCACCGGATTTGGTCATGACTCCGCCGCGAAACACGGTGACCGGCGGTAGGTTTTGCATCGCGGCTTTCGCCAAGGTCGGAATGAAAGTAGGACTCAGTTTGATGTTCGCCAAAATGCCCGTGCGGACCTGGCTCACCAAGGAACGATCACCGGTGATCGCCCGTAGATCAAAGAATGGCGTGCGGGTGATGATTTCCTCGGGCTTGGGGTCAAGAATCCACATTCGAAACGTGTCGTTCCAGGCCGAAACGGATTGGCACCAATCCGAATTACTCGCCATGCGGTTGTGGACATCGAGGGGAAACCGACAGACCGAAAACACCGTACCCATTTCATTGGCGAGGGCACTGAACCAGTGCAACATGGGTTCCGCCTCATACCCGGGAGGCGGATCGGCGTAAACAATGCCGGTGCGTTGACTGGAACGGAGCAGCCGTTCCTTCCGTCCTTCGGAGTGAAAGGCCACCCACGCCCACGGCAAGCGCGGTTCGACGAGTCCCTGGGCCGCGAGACGTTGCTTGGCGAGTTCGATCGCTTGCTCGGTAAGCATGCGGTCCACCTGGGCGATGAAGTTGGTGAGCCATTGGATCGGCGCCTCACCCTCGATATAACGCAGCAACAATTCATCCGCCCGGTCGCGGAGGCGGCGCAGTTCCGTGATGTCCAACGCCAACGGAAACTCCTTCGAAAGGAAAATGGGGACGTTGCCATGCATCGCCTGAATCGTCTTTTCGCCGACGATCCCCATCACCCTTCCCTCGGGTCCTCCGGTCTCCGTAACCACCAAGTGGTGACGCCGGTGACGAATCATTTTGATGATAATATCTCCCGCGGGAGTGCGCGGAGCGATGGTAATCACCGGCGAGCTCATGATCGCGCTGACCGGTTGATCCACGGCGACTTCACCCGTGGCCACCCGACTTGAGAAATTGGCTTCGGTCAGAATTCCCAGCGGTAGACCGGCGGCGTTCACCACCACCACGGCTTCTTGGGTGCCAGGCACAATCATTTGGGCGACCATCGCGATGGAGTCATCCGGAGCGGCGGTGAGCATCCGATTCGAGGCACGAGTTGCCAACTCCTCGGAACGCGTAAGCCAGTAGGCGGAATCAGCTGACAATTCAACTTTATCGGGGATTGATCCCTGGCGCCCCACCAAGTCTTCGATCGCAAAATATGATTTTAGAAAGTCGGCCGCTTCGGGGTATTTCGCACAAACCTCGAGCAGGATCGCGGCCGGCAACGCATAAAGGATACTCTCTTGGGCAACCCGAGCGGTGGCCGGATACGGAGATTCGGGATTCTTCCAATCAATGCCCAGCAGGTCGCCCTCCGCCCGCACGTCGATCAGGTCCTCGCCATGCTCTCCGGGGCGGAAGAAATTAATCGTGCCACGTTGGACCACCCAAATAAATCGGCCGCGTTTGTCGCCCATGGAGAAAACGATCTCGTCGGCCTCGTGGAATTTTACCCGACCTCCTTGGGCAATCTGCAACAACTCCGCTTCGGGCAAATAGCTGAAGGGGGGAAACGCTTTGAGGAAATCCGCAACGCGCAATGATATACTGGACATTTTCAACGAGGAACAAGCAAACCGCTTGTGTGCCGGATAGGAAGAATGAAGGTTAACAATATCTACCCGCGTTCGACCCCGTTCCGAAGCCGGATTTGCCCCAACCCCAGTCCTTTTCCCACCATGCAACGACGCGATTTCCTCCAAATGGCGGCCGCCGGAGCCCTCGGGCACAGCCTGTTCGGTCCCCTAACCTTCGGCGCCTCGGACGGCGGACCAAACCGTGATCAATACGGCGGATGGACGGGTCTCAAGTTTGAGGCGACCGGTTACTTCCGCACCGAGAAAACCAACCGCTGGTGGCTGGTTACGCCGGAGGGTAATGCCTTCCTCAGTTTTGGCATCAACCACCTCTACCCCGACCTGTGGAAGCAACCCTACAACCGGGCCGCTTGGCAGCAGCGACTGCAGGTGGAGAATTTGGATTCACCCGAATTTCAGCCCGCGCTCAGAAAGTGGTTTTTGGCCACCTGTGAGGACTTTGGCTTCAATACCGTGGGCGTACATACCAGCTTGGGAGCGGTAAATCTGCCGCAGCCGGCGATCCCCTACCTGAAGGCGATCAAATTCATCGATGTGCCCCATTGGAAAGGTGACATCCCCGCTGAAAACTTCTTGGACGTGTTCAGCCCGGAGTTTCACCAGCACTGCGACGCGCTCGCCCGCGCGGAGGCCGCGCCATTGCGCGACGACCCCTACCTGCTCGGTTACGCGATGACGGACTGCCCTCTTTTCACGGAGGAAGACTTGCGCGAGCGTCCTGATACCATCGGCGGCGCGCGACGGGGGTCCCGGATCGGTTGGCCCCGCCGTTTCCGCAACTTCCCGGCCAAGGCTCCCGGCAAACAAGCCTACGTCGCTACCATGCGGGAAGTGTATCACGACAACATCGCCGCGTTTAATAAAACCTACGGCACGTCCTTCGCCTCGTTCGCCGCTTTGACCGAGGCCCAGAACTGGCGGCGCGAAACCGAACTTTCCAACATTGCCGAAACCCGCGACAACACCGCGTTCATGCTCAAAGTCGTCGACGCCTACTACCGGACGACAAGAGACGCGCTCCGGAAGCATGACCCCAATCACCTGTTCTTCGGCGACAAACTAAACGCCAATACCGACACCCTGGATACAGTGCTGGAGGTGACCCGTCGCTACACCGATGTCGTGTTCTACCAAATGTATGCCCGTTACGAAGTGCAGCGTCCCGGTTTGGATCGCTGGTCGAAACGCGTGGATCTGCCCTTCATCAACGGAGATTCCGCGTTCACCATGGTGACCGATCACATGCCGCGCCCTTACGGCCCCATCGTGGACGATCTCGCGCAACGGGCGGAGTGGACGGAGGAGTTCATGCGAGAAGCGTTCGCGCGGCCCGAATTTGTGGGCTGGCACTATTGCGGCCTGATCGACGCCGACATGCGGGTGGGCCGGAAACAGGATCGCCAACATTCCGGACTCCTGGACGGATTCGGCGAATCCTACCCTTTGCTGGAAAAGGTTATCAAGCAGTCCGCCGACGATCTCTACAAGATCGCATCGCGTGGCACCGGGTGAGTTGACGGAAAAGCGCGATAACGGGAACTGCCGCCACAATGGCCTTGGCCCCGCCCATCACATGGCGTTCGATCTCTCTTTGGCTTTTCCCATTCACGCTTACGTTAGACTAAAACCGCAGTTCACTGCGTTAACCCGCACTCTTTAGCTCCCAATCATGTCTGTTCAACCGATGCTCATTAACGGCGAATGGCGCGCCGCGTCCGTCGAAGCTGCCACCTTTGCTGCCACCAATCCTGCAACCGGCGAAAAATTGGCCGCCATCTATCCGGTCGCCACGGCGAGCGAAATCGACGCCCTGCTAGATGCCGGCACCGCGGCCGCACAACAGCTTCGATCTGCCTCGACCGCACAACTCGCCGATTTTCTCAATGGCTATGCCGATGCCATCGATGCTGCCGCCGAAGAACTCGCCGCAATCGCCAACCAGGAAACCGGTCTACCGGTCGCTCCCCGTCTGACCGCCGTCGAAATCCCCCGTACCACCGGCCAGCTCCGGCAAGCCGCCGCCGCCGCGCAATCCGACGAGTGGACCAACCCCGTCATCGACACCGCCAACAATCTGCGCTCCCGACTCGAGTCGCTCGGCAAACCCGTGCTCACCATCGGCCCCAATAATTTCCCCTTCGCCTTCAACGGGATCGCCGGAGGTGACTTCGCCGCCGCCGTAGCTACCGGCCATCCCATCATTGCCAAAGCTCACCCCGCCCATCCCGGCACCAGCCAACGGCTCGCGGAACTTGCGTCGACCGCCGCCCAAGCCGCCGGCCTCCCCGCCGCCATGGTGCAGTTGTTTTATCATATGGATGCTGACGTGGGTGCCTCGCTTTGCGGCGACACGCGTCTGGGCGCGATCGGCTTCACGGGTAGCGAGGCCACCGGACGAAAAATCAAAGCCGCGGCCGATGCGGTGGGCATTCCTGCATATCTGGAAATGAGCAGCATCAATCCCGTCGCATTTCTTCCCGGCGTTATGCAGGAAAAGGCCGCCGCGCTGGCGGACGAATTTGCGGGATCTTGCCTGCTGGGGGTCGGTCAGTTTTGCACCAACCCCGGTCTCATTCTCACGGTCGCCAGCGACGCCACCGAGACCTTCATTTCTCAAGCGACTGAGGCCTTTGCCGGCGCCGCCAGTGGCGTGATGCTGACACCCGAACTCCCCGGGCATCTGGAATCAGGCGTGAAACACCTCACCGATCACGACGCGCAACTCCTCGCCCGGGGCAACGAATCCGCCGAGGCGGGAGCCCGCGGTCGCCCCGCCTTGCTGCGCATCGACGGAGCAGCCTTCCTAGCCAATCCCGACGCGTTCCAGAGCGAGATGTTCGGTCCGGCCTCGCTGATCGTCGTGGCGGCAGATGAAACCGAACTCGTTGCCGTGGGCGCTCAACTCCACGCTTCCCTCACCTGTTCATTCTACACGGCGGAAGACGGATCCGACGACGCGCTCTACGATCAACTTGCGCCGGTCATCAGCCAAAAATCCGGACGTGTCCTCAATGACAAGATGCCCACTGGCGTCGCGGTATCCCCCGCCATGGTGCACGGAGGCCCCTTCCCGGCCGGTGGCCATCCCGGCTTCACCGCGGTGGGCATACCGGCCTCGCTGCGTCGCTTCGGCGCCCTCAAGTGCTACGACAACGTGCGGCCGTCACGCCTACCGGCTTCCCTGCGGGACTGAGCGAGCGCGGCGCGTGCTCGGTCAATTTCCAAAAATCGGAATTCCCTCGCTGGACTCTGCTCGGGAAACTGTGCATCAAGAGGATCGGCTACGTCCACATTCCCACTCTTACCTCAACCCTGCTATCATGATTTCCCTACGGAATTGTCTCTCTACCCTGCTCGTGTCCGGATCCGCGCTGTTCGCTCAAAACGATCAGATCGACCCTGAACTCACCGAATATTGGACCCCGCAACCGCCCGTGGTCTCATCGCCTGCCGGAGGCGTGCCTTCAGACGCCATCGTCTTGTTCGACGGCACCCACCTCGATGAATGGCGTATCAGTCGTGAAAACGACGAGGGTGAAATGGAAATGCTGCCCGCCAACTGGATCCTGGAAGATGGTGCCATGATCGTGCCGCCTCGCGCCAAAGGAGCCAAGAGCAGTGACATCACTTCGGTGCAATCCTTCGGCGACATTCAGCTTCACCTCGAGTGGCGGTCGCCGGCGGTCACCGACCCCTCCAAGGTCAGCCAGCAACGAGGCAACAGCGGCATCTTCTTCATGAACCGCTACGAAGTGCAGGTGCTCGATTGCTATCAAAACCAAAGCTACGTGAACGGCATGACCGCTTCGGTCTATAAACAACAGGTTCCCCTCGCCAACGTATGCCGCCCGCCCGGAGAGTGGCAGACTTACGACATCTTTTTCGTCGCTCCAAAGTTTGATCCCGATGGCACCCTCCGCGAGAAAGCGAACATCACCGTCGTGCATAACGGTGTGGTCGTCCTCCTCAATGCGCCGATCTACGGGCCGACCGAATATCGCGGTCAACCGTCCTACAAGTATCATACCCCGCGCCAACCGCTGCGCTTACAGGACCACAACAACCCCGTGGCCTATCGCAATATCTGGGTGCGCGAACTGGATCTCTGAACGGCATCCTCATCCCTTCCCCTATTTCTACGGACGGCATCTCGCCGTCCGTTTTTTTTGATTCTCCCCGGAGCGAAATCCTACGCCGGGCGCGGTGGCGGAATCTTGGGATCGGCCGAATCCGCGATGTAGTGCGGCGACATGATCTGCACACCCGCCCGATGAAACGCCTCTTGAATCTGCACGTACAACGCACTCGTCACCGCCGCCCGCTTGCCCGGGTGCTCCAAACTGAAAAGTAAATCGTATTGCACCGCAAACTCGCTGAGGTGGGGGCTTAGCTGAGTTCGGCGGCGGCGGCTTCGTCAACCAGCCAGACGGTCTTTTCGGCACAGGTGCGTAGGATCTTCGCGGGCGCGTCCAGCAAGGCGTCCTCGCCCTCGAGGTCGCGTTTCAGCGCGGCGGCTTTGCCGGCACCGAACGCCATCACTACGATCAATCCCGAGTGCTGCAGCCCCGTCGGGGTGATGGTGAGACGCCATCCTTTTTGCGGGGTATCTACGGCCGCGAAAAAGACTCCGCCGTCCGATTCCAACAAGGTGCTGCCAGGAAAAAATGAGGCCGTATGCGCGTCGTCGCCCATACCCAAAAAACATACGTCGTAGGCTTTGCCGGGTGGATTGAGCAGTTGCATCGTGCGGCGGTACGCTTCCGCCGCCGCTTCCGGCTCATAAGCGACGACCCAAGGATGACGGTGCTCCACCGGCACCGAACTCGGGGCGAGCAACTTGCGCTCGGCGGTGCCAAAATTACTGTCGTCGCTCGAAAGCGGCACGCAGCGTTCATCGCTGACGGTGAAGTGGGTGTTCGCCAGAACTTCGGCCGGAATGGCACCGGTTTCTTGGGCCCAGGTATACCACGCCTGCGGGGTGGATCCACCGGTGAAGGCCCAAGTGAAATTTTGACTGTCACTGGCACGGTGAGCACCCACCGCAAGTTTCACCGCTTCGGCGAATAGATCCATTTTCTCACCGACGATGAGCCGGCCATATTCGGTTTGTTTTTCGGTCATTAATAAAAGATAGCTTCGGACAAGGTGGCGGCAGGATCCAGCAGGTGCATGGCGGTGGTCAGCTCCACCCGCCCTTGTCCCAGATCAGCCGCAAATTCGGCGTGATTGAGCGCGATATCGGCCCGCCATTTGAAATATCGATCCCGCCCCGCGTAGCAGAACTCGACGGCAAAATCATCAATGCCGGCCGCGGTGCTGGGTTTGATCACTTTGTCGCATTCCGAAGACGCGCCGCACTTCTCAAGTCGCACCCGCAACCACTCGGACAATACACGCGCCTCCGGGGCGTAGCGCTCACGGTGATACAGCTTAACCTGCTGCAAACCATCGACCAGTTGCGCCGGCGAAAACCCACTCAGGAACTGGCCCAGAGACTGTCGCACCGGCAGCAAACGTGCGCCGACCATGTCGCGAATCGCCTCCGGCCGCGGCCAAGGATAATTAACGGCATCCGCGGGTACGATCGCGGTATCGAAAATCACGCGTTTGGCGTGACTGAGGAGAAACTCGTAATCGGCCAAGCGGGCACTGTCCGAAAAACGGTGAGCCCAATAATAGGTGGGCAAATCAGTCGAAAGACAGATGGAGACCTGATTCTCGAGAAAACACCGCGTCGCCATCGGATAGCTCAGGACCACGAACTCGACGCAGCGGGTATCTCCCTTCGACTTACCCAGGAAACACTCGCCGTAAACTTTGGCGCGCATCTCGGTGGTTTGGTCGTCTTCTTGGAGGGGACAGAGCACCACCACCCGGCACGGATAACGGTGGGCAAAAACCTTGATCGTCTCGAACTGCGCCACGGCGTCATCGGGCTCCGTGGCGAAACCAAAGTGCACCACGAAGTTCATCTGCATGGCTCGGGCGGAATCATCCGACATGCCCTTGCCAGCTTGGGCGGGATCTTCCCACATACGTGCCAGCCGGGGTTTGATTTCCCCTACCGGAACCTCGATGCCGGGTAGTGCTTCAAATACGGAAGGCATGAATTGAAAAAATTGCAGTCGCCGAATCCGGAGTCTCGTTCGGCAGATTGATGCTGGTCACTTGTTACTTGTTACTTGATACTTGGAACTTCGCGCCGAAGGCGCGCTCAGGGTTTGCGCCAGACGTGATTCTTGGCGGCCAACAAGGCATCGGCATTCGCCGGCCCCCAGGAGCCGGCGGCATAAGCATCCATACCCTCGCGACCGGCGGCCGCCCAGGCCTCCAGGAGAGGCGTGTAGAGTTTCCACGAGGTTTCGGCTTCGTCCCCGCGAATAAAGAGCGTGCCATCACCGGTCATGGCATCGAGCACCAGTCGCTCATAAGCTTCCGGCGTATTCGATCCAAACGTCGTGCTGTAACGGAAGCTCATCTTGACCGGTTGGGTGCGCGTCTCGAGTCCGGGAACTTTGCCGTTTAGGATCATGCTGAGTCCTTCGTCGGGTTGGATCTGAAAGGACAAGGTATTGGTGGCGAGGTCGAAACCTCCTCCGGCAAACAACGTGCCGGGCGGGCGTTTAAATTGTACCGCGATTTCGGTCACCCGCCGCGCCATGCGCTTGCCCGAGCGCAGATAAAACGGGACGCCCTGCCAGCGCCAGTTGTTGATCGAGAGTTTGATCGCCGCGTAGGTCTCGGTGCCGGACGCTTCCGCGATCCCCTCTTCCTGCAGGTAGCCCGGTTCCGGTTTGCCCGCGATCATGCCTTCGGCGTATTGCGCGCGGGCCACATCGACCGCGGGATCAAGGGGCTGAATGGCCCGCAATAATTTCACTTTCTCGTCGCGGATCGCCTCCGCGTCGAGTGAACCGGGGGGTTCCATCGCCGTGAGCGCCACCAGCTGCATGGTGTGGTTCTGAATCATGTCCCGCAAGGCTCCGCTCTGTTCGTAGTAACCACCACGCGTGCCGACACCCACTTCTTCAGCCACCGTGATTTGCACGTTATCGATGAAGTTGCGATTCCAGAGCGGTTCAAAAATCGAGTTCGCAAAACGCTGCACCAACAGGTCCTGCACGGTTTCCTTACCGAGGTAGTGATCGATACGATAAACCTGATGCTCTTCGAGCACTCCGGTGATGGTCTGATTGAGTTCGCGGGCCGACTCGAGGTCCCGGCCAAAGGGTTTCTCGATGATCACCTTGGCGTGATGAGGTTTGCCGAGATGTTTTTTGGCCAATCCGCTCGCGCCCAAATTCTCCAGAATCGGAGCAAACACGGAGGGCGGCGTGGAAATATAGAACAACGGCTGCACTTCGCGTCCCACCTGTTCGTCGATCTTGGCCAGGTGTTCAGCCAGTCGATCGAAGGCGGCCGGATCGTCGTAACCACCGGCGACATAAGTCGTGCGGGCGGAAATTCGCGCCCACACATCGTCGGACAATTCACGCCGCGAGAATTCCTTGATCGCTGCAGCCGCCAGTTCACGGAAGGCGTCGTCGGAAATCGGTTTGCGCCCATAACCGATCAAATGGAAGTCGGGCGGGAGCAGGTTATCCGCCGCGAGGTTATAAACTGCGGGAATGAGCTTGCGGGCCGTCAGGTCGCCGGAAGCACCAAAAATCACCACCGCGGTAGGAGGTGCGCCACGATGTTTGCTAAGGTCCTCGAGAAAAGGATGGCGGGAAGAAGTTTCGGCCATAGGCCCTAACGATCTCATGCGACGCGAGCATTGAAGCAAGGCCGAAGGCGAATTAGCCCAAATCAAGGACGAGCGGGATTTGAATCCCCAAGGCAATCACCGCAAGGACACGTGGGCAAAATGCAGGATCTCGGGCTCACCGGTGGACTTGCCACCACCATAAACAGTCCCCAGCGCCAATGCTCTCGGCCACTGATCGTCGGCTTCCAACTGAAACTGACCTTTTTCATGGCAAAGGGGCGATACGGAATGGCGAAAGGCGCTCTAGGTTTCGTCGCGGCTGCCACGCACCGCTTCAGCAATGTTTTCGGGATGAGATTCCGGCTCACCCCGATCGTGATTAAACTTCATCGAAACGGTGCGCGAAACCCCGCGCTCTTCCATCGTCACCCCATAAATTGCTTCAGCCGCCGAAACGGTGCGCTTATTATGCGTGATGATGATGAACTGCGACTCGCCCACGAATTTCTTCAACAGGGCGGTGAAGCGACCGATATTGGACTCGTCCAGCGGCGCATCCAACTCGTCGAGCAAACAAAATGGCGACGGTTTGACCATGTAGAGCGCGAACAATAGCGCCACGGCGGTGAGGGTTTTTTGTCCACCGGACAACAGCGTGATGCTCTTCAGTTTGGTGCCCGGCGGTTGCGCCGTGATTTCAATTCCACTTTCCAGAATATCATCCGCCTCAATCAAATCGAGCCGCGCCACTCCCCCCCCGAACAAGGTGTCGAAGGTATATTTAAAGTTCTTTTGGATTTGCTCAAAGGTGATCGCAAATTGCTCTTGAGAGGTGTTGTTGATCTCATCGATCGCCGACAGGAGTTCCGTCTTGGCGTTGGTGAGGTCGTCACTCTGGCCCTTGAGGAAATCAAATCGCTGTTTGAGCTCCGCGTATTCTTCGATGGCGACCAGGTTGACCGCACCCATGGAGTTGAGGCGCTGACGCAGGGCGGCCACTTCGGACTTAACTGCATCCCAATCGGTGGAATCGAATGCCGCCAAATCCTCTTCGGTGGCTTCACCCTTCGGTTCCTTCGCCTTACGACGGCGTTTCCGTTTGGGCGCCGGATCGGCTTCCACCGCCTGCTCGCCTCCGGCGGATTCACTGTTCTCGGCAGATTCGGCTTCGGTGTTTTCCTCCGGTGCTTCCTCTTCCTCGAGGTCCAATGTATTCATGTCCGGCGGCTCATCATCAGAGCGCCACATCAACTGTCGCCAATCGAGTTCGGATAACTCTTCCGAATACTCCCGCATCACGTCTTCGGCGATAAACTGGGCGCGGGAATTGGTTTCGGCCAAGCGCACCTCGCAGCGTCCGAGCTCGCCTTGAGCGGTTTCCGACGCGGACCGCAGTCCCTGCTGAGCGTTTTCCACCGCTTCGATGTCGCCTTCGACTACCGTGAGCTTTTCCCGGATCTTATTCACCTGTTCCTGGGCCACGACCAGAGTCTCGCCGATCTGCGCCCCGCGGGACTTTTGGGATTCGGATTCGTGTTGGAGAGCGGTGATCTGCTCCGACCACACTTCGATCTCCTGTTGGCGTTGGGTGAAGAGCTGGGACATCTGTTCGCGACGACGTTCCATATCGGCGATACCGCGGTCCAGCACCTCGACCTTTTGCCGACGTTCGGCGAGTTCGAGCCGAGCTTGGGCCAGTGTATCGCGCTTCACGTCACGATCGGTGCGGATCTCAACGATTCGCACTTCCATTTGATCAATGCGTTCACGAGCGGATGTCGCTTCTTGTTCTGCCTCAGTTAATCCAACCTGAGCCTTATTAAAACGTTCCTGGGCTTCGTTGCGTGCCGCTTCGAGCGCGATCAGCTCGCGTTGCATCCGCTCAATACGCTGGGTGCCTTCGACCACGACTTGTTGGGCCCCACGTAGTTCCGATTCGATGGCTGCTACCTCCTGCGTGGCCGCGAGAACTTCGTTCCGCTTGGCTTCGAGCGCGGACTCCGCCGCGGCCAATTTGATATTCAGCTCATCAATAACTTTTTTCTGGGCATCATGCTTTTGCTGTTCGTCCGCGAGAGCCTTCGACGTTTCGCGCAGGTCGATTTCTCGCTGCACAATACTGTTTTCCGGTTTCTTATTGAAGCCACCGGAGACGAGACCTCGACGATCAACCAACTCGCCCTTGCGGGTCGCCACCGCCACGAATCCAAAATCCGGATTGGATTGCCAGAAGTCCAGAAACGCGTGCAGCTCATCGGCGACATAACAGGCGCCCAACAAAGCGGCGGCCGGATGCTCATCATCCAGATTGATGATCGACTTGGAAGCCGGCTGTAAAAATGCCGGTATATCGGCCGACCGGTTCACCGACGGAGACATACCATCAATCTGCATCACCGCGCTGCCAATTTCCTGCTGTTCCAGTTGGGTGAGCACGCGACGAGCCGTCGCCAAATCGGCGACGTGAATCGCTTCCACCGCGGATCCGAGCAGCGCTTCCACCGCTTTACCCGCTTGGGGGTCGACCTGCAGGCCTTGGGTGACAGGCGTCACCGTGGAACCGCCGAGTGCTTCATCGAGACGACCTTGCAGCACCGCTTTGGCGCCCTGACCGAAGCCCTCCCATTTCTCCTGCAGTTGTTGCAGCAATTTGAGTCGGGCGGTGCGTTGCGCGAGGCCGCGGTCGATTTCCTGCAGAATGCGCTGCGCTTCCCGGAATTCACTGGTGAGCGTGGTAATCGCTTCACGAGCCGTGCCGGCCTCCTCATCAAGCCGAGCCTTGGAAACCTTGGTTTCTTCGAGCCGGGTCGTGATTTCAGCAACGCGTTGTTCGGCCGCGGCCTGTTCTTCGCGCGCAGCCGTAATCTGCTGTTCGAGCAGTTCATGGCGCTGAATAGAGGTCCGTTGATCGACTTCGAAGCTGGTCGTGTCGGTGCGCAGCCGCGCAATCGTGCTCTCCATCTGCAGGAGGGCGAATTTCGTCTGCTTCAACTCTTCATCGAGTTTGGAGAGCTCAGCCTCCGCTACTGCAAGTTCACGATTACGATTCTGGAAAACCTGGTCGCTGGAACCCAACAGGGTCAGTTGCTCTTCCTTGTCCTGCGCTCCGCTGTCGACCTGATCGGAGAGCTCACGCATCTGCATCTCGACTTCCCCCAGGTTATCCCGGGATGACTTCAAGCGATCTTCCAATCCCGTGCGTTTGATCTGAGCGAGATTCGAGGCATTCTCGGCGGCTTCGCGCTGCGACTTGAGATCGAACACCGCTTGCTGCGCATCCTGGGCGCGTTGGTTCAAACGGCCGCGTTCGGCTTTCTTCTCCTCGAGGGCCCCCTGCTCTGATTCCAGCTTGGAGCGGCGCTCAGCCGCTTCGGACCGCAGGCCGGCTAGTTTTTCGGACAACTCGGCTATCGTAACGGCCAACTTACCGTGGTGGTGTGCACTGTGAGCCAGGCTCAAATGCCGTAGTCGAAAACTCAGACGTTTGTATCGCAGTGCCTTTGAGGCCTGCCGTTTCAGACTCCCGATTTGGCGCCCCACCTCGGAAATTACATCCGCCACCCGATCTAAATTCGTTTCGGTCAGCGAAAGCTTGTTCATCGCTTCCCGCCGCTGAGCCTTATACTTGGTGATTCCCGCCGCTTCTTCAAATACGGCACGGCGTTCTTCGGGCTTGGAAGAAAGAATCTGGTCGATCTGCCCCTGGGCCATGATCGAGTAACTGGTCCGGCCAATGCCGGTGTCCATGAAGAGTTTCTGGATATCCTTCAGGCGGCAGGATTGCCCGTTAAAGAAATACTCGCTGCCCCCGTCGCGGTGCACCCGCCGCATGATCTCTATTTCGTGGAATTCGCTACCCAACTGTTCCTCGCACTCGGTGAGAAGCAAAGATACCTCGCATAATTGAGCCGGCTTACGCGAATCGGTACCCTCGAAGATAACGTCCTGCATCTTACCGCCTCGCAATGCTTTAGCGCTTTGCTCACCCAGCACCCAACGGATGCCATCGGCGATATTGGACTTACCGCACCCATTGGGACCGACGATGGCGGTGACGCCCGGTTCGTAGCGGAGAGTGGTAGGATCGGCGAAGGATTTGAAGCCGTGTAGCTTTAGGGCTTTGAGATACATGCAGTGAGCAGAAACAGACGATTGAAGAGCCCTCCTCTGCCCCCGCAATGGGAAAACCCGCTTCCCCTGAAATTTATCTCCAAATTGACCTTGCCGGCGACATTTCATCTCTTGCTGCCCAGTCAGTATTCCTGCTCGAACCCCCCATGCCTCCCCGTCACTACATTTGCCCGCGCGTCCCCTCCCCGATCCAAATCGATGGATCGCTGACTGACCCAAGCTGGCAAGCAGCCCCCTGGTCGGAAGATTTTGTAGATATCACCGGCCGCGAGGATCTGCGGCCGCATTTTCGCACCCGCCTTAAAATGGCCTGGGACGACGACTATTTCTACGTCGGCGCCGAGCTCGAAGAACCACACGTCTGGGGCACGATCACCGCCAAGAACGCGGTAATGTTCGAGGACAACGATTTTGAGATCTTCATCGATCCGGATTGCGACGGGTTGAACTACTACGAGTTCGAAATCAACGCACTCGGCTCGATCTGGGAACTGAGCCTACCCAAACCCTACGGGGAAGGCGGCAAACCCGTGCTCGGTTGCAATATTGACGGTCTTAAGAGCGCCGTAGCGATCCGCGGGAGTGTGAACGATCCCCGGGATATCGACGAAGGTTGGTCCGTCGAAGTCGCGATTCCATGGGCGGGATTACGCCAATATCATTTTGGCGGAGTCTCCCCTCCAATTCCGGGCGACAGTTGGAAGATCAATTTCTCCCGCGTCCAGTGGGAACATCGGATCGTCGCCGGGCGCTACGAACGCATTCCACCCCACGGAACGCCCATCGCGGAAAGTTTGAATCCGGAAGAGCAGGAACATCCCGAAAACAATTGGGTATGGAGTCCTCAGGGCGCCGTGAACATGCACCTCCCGCTGCGTTGGGGCACAGTGGAGTTTGGCGCGTAACGGTCCACCGGAGTTCCGGACGCCTATTTGTGGTCCCACGGGAAACTCACCTCGACCCGCGGGTGCTTCCAAACCTCGAAAACTGCAAAGACTTTTCCCGGGTTCAAGATGCCGGCCGGATCGAGCGCGTCTTTGATCGATTTCATCGCACCGATTTCGGCGGGGGAATGCTGCAGGCGCAGGAACGGGGTTTTGGCCAAACCAATGCCGTGCTCGCCACTGATCGCACCACCCAATTCGACGACTTTTTCCATCAAGGCCTGGACCGCATCCTCCGCCCGACGGCATTCATCCGGATCCCCTTTGTGATACATAATATTCACGTGGAGATTGCCGTCGCCCAGATGACCGAAGGTGGGAATCGACAGTCGGGAGCTCTTGCGCAAACCATCCAGAAAACGGGCAAACTTCACGTAGGCCGCCAGCGGTACCGTCACATCCTCGTTCAACTTGGCATCGCCCATCTCAAACATCGCCCCGGAGCATTTGCGCCGCACGGCCCACAACGACTCGGCTTCCTGCCGTGTCCGCGCCGCCCGGTGGCCGACCGCGTGTTCCTTCGCCCAACCCAGGGCGGCGGATTTAACGGCCTTCACTTCGGCAACACTGCCGGCGAATTCGATCAGCATAACCGGGCGCCCGGGTTGCCCGGGGAAAATCGTCGTGCCCATCGCGCCTTCGGCACAGGTCACACTAAATCGGTCGAGAAATTCACAGATAGCCGGCTGCAACCGCGCCGCGAACAACGCCCGCGCTGCCTTGAAGGCGGACACTTCATCCTTGAATGAGGTCAGCAGCGTCCAGCGACTTTCCGGCTGCGGGATCAACCGCAACACCGCATGGGTTACCACGCCCAACATCCCTTCCCCTCCAATCCATAAATCGCGAAGATTAAACCCGGCTGCGAACTTACGCGTCGCGGTTCCCCATTCCACATATTCGCCCGTCGGCAGATATCCTTTGAGCGCGATGATGAAATCGCGGGTCACCCCATACTTGGCGCCGTGCATGCCGCCGGCGTTGCACGCAATGTTGCCGCCGATCGTGCAATAAGCCCGTGAAGACGGATCGGGCGGATAAAACCATCCCAAATCTTCAGCTTTGTCCTGAATCTTGGCGATGACCGCGCCCGCTTGCACGTGGGCAAACCCCGCCTCCCGATCGATGCGGATGCGATTCATACGCGTCATGTCCAACACCCAACCTCCCTGCACGGGAGTCGCCGACCCCATGAGGGTCGTGCCACGCCCGCGCGGCGTAACCGGTACCCCCAACTCATTGGCCAGTTTTAAGACAACCCCCACCTCCTCGTGTTTGCGTGGTTTGATCACCGCCGCGGGGAGAAATGCCATGCGACCACTGTCATAAGAGGCCGCTTCACGGGACTTGGCATCGACCAGCACCATAGCATCACCCAGCCGGCGACGGAGACGGCGGGTAGCCGCGGAAAAATTAGTCTTACTCACGCGCGAAGAGTGCGCGCCCCATCAGCTTCTCGGCAACAGATTTTCGACCGGGTTTGCGCTTACGAGTTAACCGCCGCGTGAGCCGTGTCGGCACAGCCCTTGAGATCGAGCTTACCCGTGCCGAGCACCGGAATCTCGTCCACTTTATGTACTACTTTGGGCACCCAAAGGTTCGGGATATTCGCCGCGAGAAGTTTCTCCCGGACCTCCTTCGCGGTCAGATCCAGAGTTGTGAGTAAAACCAGCGCTTCACCCTTGCTTGGATCAGGCACCCCCATGACCGCGACGACGTAGCCTTCGCTTTGATCCAACTCCAGCAGGTCGACAATGTGTTGTTCAACCGTGCCGTGCGGTACCATTTCACCACCAATCTTGGAGAAGCGGGACAATCGACCTTCGATAAACAAGAAACCATCCTCGTCGAAACGGCCCAAGTCTCCGGTTACGAACCATCCATTGTGAAATGCTTCGGCAGTTTTCTCGGGGTTTTTAAGATATCCGCCAAACACATTCCCGCCCTTAAAAATCACCAACCCCTGCTCGGTGGCGGGAATCTCCGCCAACGTATCCGGATCTATTATACGCGCCGTCATGCCGGGCATCATCCGGCCGACCGCACTTTCGCGCATGCCCATCTGATGTTCAGCTCCGAATCCCGAGGGTAATCCCGGATGCGGCTGATTGATATTAGCGGCCGGAGAAGTCTCCGTAAGTCCGTAACCCTGCATGACCTCCAAGCCGAATTTCTCGCGAAATACTTCCGTCAGATCGGTCGGAAGTTTTTCCGCTCCCGTGACGACCAAATCCAATGAGGCCAACTCTTCCGGTGCAGCCTTCTTGACCACGGGCCGCAGAAACGTCGGAGCGCCCACCAACACGGTGGCTTTTTCTTCGGCAATCGCGTCAATGATTCCGCGGGTATCGAGCGGGCTGGGCACGGTCACGACCCGGCAACCACGGATCATGGGATACCACATCGTGGCGGTGAATCCGAATGAGTGAAAAATCGGCAAACAGCCAATCATGGTCGCCGTATCGGGCAGCACGCACAACGAAAGCACCTGCCAACAGTTGGAGAGCACGTTACGATGGGTCAGCACCACTCCCTTCGGTTCCCCCGAGCTGCCACTGGTAAACAGCAGCCCCGCTTCCTCATTGTCCCCGCGCTTCGGCAATTCGAGCATGTTCGCGATCCACTGATTGGGGAGGAACCAGGCCGCCAGGAGCCAAGGTAGAATCGCTTTCTTCCCCCCGATGGATTTGATCTCGGTGGCGAGATCGAGGGTCTTTTCCGGCCACGGGAAATCTTTGACTTTGCTGCGGAGGGCGTTGGCGGAGATGACGGTCTCAACTTCGGCCAGCTTGAGGCTCGATTTGATCGCCGCGGCTCCCGCCGTGAAATTCAGATTCACCGGCACTTTGCCGGCACAAAGCACCGCCAAATTGGCAATACTGCCACCCGCTCCTGGAGGCAGCACGATGCCTACCCGCCTCTCCGGCACCGTGCGTTTGATATGACGGGAAAGCGCCGCCGCAGCAGCCAACAACTGACCCGCCTTGACTTCCTTACGGCCTTTGGTGCGGTCGATCATTTCCAATCGCCAGGGCCGACGCGCCAATCCGCGCACCACTTCCCGGCCCAAATGCCGCCGCAATTGCGGGCGTTGATCGAATGCCGCGGATCCCAGATCGAGCATACATTCGCGCAACGCGATGACCGGTAAATCCGCGACGGGCTCGGGCTGGCCCCACTCGACGTGCACATGCGTGCGCATCAGCCGGGGTTGTTTGTAGATGTAACGATTGGCCGAAAACGAAAAGATGGATCCCCAGAGCCCATCGTGCGCGACCGGCACCACCGGCACATCTGCCTTGCGCGCCATGACCTCATAGCCGCGCTGCAACCTCATCAGCTGACCCGTGCGCGAAATACTTCCTTCCACAAAGATGACGACGAGTTCTCCTCGTTTGAGATGCTCAACGATCGTGCGAGTGGCGCTCAGCGCATCCTCGCTCGAAATTGCAATCGCTCCGCTTAGTTTGAAGAGCAGACGAAAAAACCAGTGTCGCTTCTCCAGCCCACTGAATCCCACGAACCGCAGGGGGCGAGGGCAAGTGAGCTGGAGAATCACGGGATCGACATAGGACAAGTGATTTGACGCGATGATCGCTCCCCCCTCCGGCAAGTTGGCCGCGCCATTCGATTGCACGCGATAAAGTAAGCGGGCCAAGGACGCAACGAGGACCTCCACCAGCCAAGGCATGGTGGATCGGGTAAAACGGGGCTGATCGGGCATAGGGGGTTTCCTCTAACGGAGCGCACTTTAGGAAAGTTTCAACTCTTTCCCACAAGTCCCGCCTGAGAGTAATTCATGAATCTTTTTTAAGATCCCGGCCTCGACCGGGATCTCAGAGCTAACAGCGTGACTAATCCGCGAGGAAATAGACTTCGAGTAGCACGGTTCCCACGGCTCCGGAAATACCCCGGGCGTGCACCGTATAGGACCCCGGAGAGAGCTCTACCAATACCGCGGCGTCGCCGGATCCTGCGGTGAGAGGAAAAGCACCCAAATCAGCGGAAGCCGAGGCAATCAGGGCAGCATTGGAGTTGCTCGACCAATTATCGTTACTGGAAATCTCAGCTGAGGTCGCATCGAACAACTTCAGCTCAGGGTCGCTGAGCGCGGCCGTGACCCCAAAGTTTGCCAACTCCGGGCCCACACAACGGATCAGGGCCCGACGGGGAGCCGTGCCGCTGACCGCAAATCCCGCGATCAACACCGCCTGATCGGCCGTGATTTCACCCCGCGCAGATTGGTTGAGTAAAAAGCCACTGCCCGGCGTGGCATCATAAACCTCGACCAGGACCGTGCCTCCTTGCCCATCCACGGGCGCAACTTGAGCGGTATACGCACCTGGAGAAACGGTTGCCACGACCGCGGAATCGGCCGAACCCGCCACGAGCGGAAATGCTCCAACGAGGGCCGAGGCGCTACTGATGGCGGTAGCATCGCCACTTTCCCATCCAGAATTGGCGGCGATTGGGTTACTACTGCTGTTAAAGACCGTGACGGCCGGTTGGGCCATGACATCGGAAACCCCAAATGCCGTCAGCCCGGGTCCCACCGTGCGCACAAGGATCGACTTGAGATCGGATCCTCCGACCACAAATCCGTTGATCAAAATCGCGTCGCCGCTGCCCGAAAGGGCGCGCACCGAACTGTTGACCAAACTCGCATCCGGCGTGCCGACGGTGCGGTTAGAGTTCAGGTAGCTCGGACCTGTATTCACGGTCGTCGCAATGGCGAAATCGGGAACATCGTCCAATTTGGAAAACTCCAACGCTCCCAGATCCGACGCACTGTCCCGGGCATTAGCGCGCATGTCCAAATCCACACTTACTTGATCTGCCACGGCTACGGCCGCATCGATCACCGGACTTCCCGTCGAGGGAACCGCATGCAGTCGGATCGGATCGAAACGCATCAAAGGATCTCCCGGTACAAATCCCGTATTCGCAGCAAGCCCGATCGCGCCGTTGTGGTAGAGATTGTTGATCCAGGTGGCCGACGCACCTGTCGCCATGTTCACGAAACCTCCTGAGCTGTTGGTGCCGCGGGTCATGACATTGTTGGCGACCACCACCCCGTCGGGCAGGATTGAACGGTCGCGCGATCCGAGGCCGGTACCAATATCTATCGCCGGGCCGGTCGCATCCACAAACGTGTTGTGGGCGATGTAAGCGCGATGGGCGGCAAAGTATTCATTGAGAGCGCCGCCGCTGACGCCTGCATAAACCGTGATGGCCGCACCATCGCGACCCCGCGTGTCCTCAAAGTGGTTATTAATCACGCGGTGATCCGTGCCGATGACACGCACCCCGCCACTGCCATCACGACCGCGGCCGAGGAAGAGATTTCCTTCGACGCGACAGCCGTTGCCGTGACGCAACGTGAGCGTGCCGGAACAATCGAGAAACGTATTGTAGCGGTAGACATTGCTGCCGGACTTGTTGGAGATGATTTCAATCTCACCGTCCAGACGGGTGAACAGGTTGTGGTCCACGACGGTAAAGGACTCCTGCATCGAGGTATCACTCACGCCGACGCGGATGGTTTCCCAACCGTTTTCGCCGCCAAAGATTCGGTTATCGAAGTGGTTGTGATCAATCTCGTGGTGGTCGAATTCTTCATCGACCTCCACCACTACCGTGACACCGGGAACACTGTGTCCACTCAGGAAGGATTCGGTGAGACGATTATTGGTGCCGTAGAATGAAACCCAATCCGTGTCGCTCCCATCGGCGGGGACGTAATCGATAATGCTGACATTGGAAACCGTCGCATAACTCGCTTTATCGGCACTGCCGTTGCGGAATTGAATAATCTCATCGTCGTTTCCGGTGTAGGTGCCGGTAAAAATCAAATCCCGCAAAACCGTACGATAGCCGCCAATCTGGGCGCGGGAATCACCGGTCAGGATAACTTTACCGGGAGTTTCGGCTCCCACCGTGATCGGATTGGCGTCAGTGCCTTGACCGGTCAGACGAATGACGGCGTCGTCCCAGGTGCCATTGGCGAGGAGGATCACGTCACCGGGGCCCGTCGAAGCCAACGCGGCATCGAGTTCGGAGGCCGTACGCACGATGACCGAACCCGGCACCCGCGTCGTGATGGACTGAGTGGCGCTGTCGGCATCGCCGGACGAATTACTCACGCGCACCCAAACGGAAGTGGAGGACGTCAGATTCGATAACGTGAGAGTCGCGGCCGTGCCTCCCGCCACGGGCGAGACCACATTCCCGGACGAACCTTCATACCACTGATAGGCCAAAGGACCGCGACCAATCGCCGTGACCGTCACGGTCGCGGTCTCACCGGTGGCCACGGTGCTGGGAGCGGTCACTCCGGTAATGAGGGGAAGAACCTGTTCGGGGGTCGTTACGATGGCTTCGTTCGACGGATCAGAAGAAACCACTCCGGATCGCGCTTTCACGCGATACGTATACATCGTATTGTCGGTCGCGGATTCATCGGTGTAACTCGTCACCCCTGCCCCCACTTCGGCGATCGGCGCAAAGTCACCGGAGCCACTCTTGCGTTCAATGCTATAGGAAAGCTCGTTGTCCGCGTTGTCCTGCCAGGTTAACTCGATGGCCGCCGGACCCGTCGCATTACCCGACAACGAACTGGGGGCGTTGAGTGAAGTCGGCACTTCGGTGAGGCTGGTGATGGAGAGGTTGTCCACGAGTAGCTCTCCCGTTCGACTGGTATCTTGATAAAAAGCAAATTGCCCCAAGTCGTCGTTTTGCGCGTAGAAATCCACCTGCGGTGCGTTGGCCGGATCAGGGGTGCGGTGGAACGGAAAAGTGCCCAGATCCACATTATTGAGAAATACCTTAAGCGTATTTGGTTCGAGACTGCCCGAACCCAATGTCGAATCAGTGTAGGCAGTAGCCACGGTATCATGGGAATTCGCCAGAACCGTGAGGTGGTTGGTCGCGCTAATGAGGTGCGTGCCAGCAGAACTCGATCCCGTCATCGAATTCACGATCAGATCACCGTTGTTCACGATGCGGATTTCAAACATGCGGAAATCTGAATTATTCAACGAATCTCCCACCCGTCCTACCGCAAAGTGAAACCGGTTGTCCGCATCGGAGGCATCCACATCCAGAAACCCGCGTCGAAAATCGAAGTCCACGCGCACGTTCGACACGTTGCTTCCTCCCGCAAACGGTCCGCGCCAGTGCGATGGATTACCCGGACTGCGATCGAAAAGATATAAAGATTTTGTGCCCAGTGGGTTGGCGGGTGAGGTACTCGCCCCTACAATCTCAAAACCGTTGGTCGATGAATTGGAGCCGGGCGAAAAGGTGAATTCACCCTCCGGTTTTTGACCCGCCGTATCGGACTCAAAGGTGTTGGAATAATAGGACTGCGCCGATGCCCAAAGGGGAACAAACAACAGGACGATTTTTAGCATGCGCTCAGCTTTCATGGGGTGAATTAATTAATAATTATTAATTCGAACTGAATTCAAGCGGAAACAATTCCCCCTCGTTTTTCGCCCGGACGAAAAATTTATCGACCAGTGAACGCGCGAACCAACAAGCGTTCCAGCTCCTTGGTGCCAATATTGGCCAAGGATCCATCCAAGGTAAAATCAGTGACGAGCGGCAAATAACCCAACGCGTCCGCCTCCGATTTCAATAAACCCAATCGGGTTAGCGCGACCCCGAGATCCTCCCGGGCGGATAAATCCATCCGCAACGCCAGGGGCTGGAGCCAAAATGCGAGTCCTTCGCGGTAATTGATACGACCATCCCCGATCAGGCGCAAAGCCGGCGAAATTAACGAGAGGTCGCTGATGACCACATCCCCTGCCGCCTGACGTTCGAGATTGAAATTCAGTTGATCAAATTCCACCAACGAAAGGCGTTCAGCCACCCGGGTGGCCGATTGCACGAGTTGGGCCTGCTGGGTCAGTTTTTCATTTCCGGTGACCGCACCGAACAATGCCCCGAGCGCAGCGACCGTTTGACCGGTCTTCACATAGTCATCAACATCAACCCCCAAGGCCCGCAACACCCCGCCCGTGCTTGATAACTGAGCCGTGATTTGCCCATCAGAGGAAAGCGCAGCCAAATCGGAAACCTGCGCGCTCCAATTTGCGTTGAGATCCACATTACCTTCCAAAATCAGGACCGAATCGGGATCAACCCAACGCAGCCACGGCTCAACCGCGACATCACTCGCCACCACCGTGGCGGAAGCCAGATAGGGGTGAGGAGCAGTGCCGTCGAAGGTGAGCCGGCCATCAATAGTTACTTCACCTTTCGCCCCGATCCCCAAGGAAAGCCCTTTAATCTCCAGCGCCTCGGATCCGATCAACATCTCAGCCGCGAACCGCGATAAAATTGGACTGCCCTCTACCACGATCTCACCCACCGCTGCTTGAATTGAACCACTCACACCGGTCCAAATCGCGCGGGACGGATTTGCCTGCACCGGCGAAAGGTTCGGGTGGCGCGCATCGCTGCCCAAAGTAATCGTTTCATTCTCATGGGTTGGGCCGGTGAGGGCCGAGAGAGCTTGAATATCCTGCAGATGAATTTTGGGACCGGTTAAACTGCCCTCCAACTTCCAGTCCGCGGCGGACGATTCCGCGCGAAGATTAAAGGTAAGATCCGAAGTCCGATCATCAGCGGTGATTTCGATCGGTAAATGTAGCTCCAAACTGCCATCGGGGCGGAAATCCACCCGGCCATCGAGATCCACCGCCGGTATGGTCTGTCCAGAATGGGTTTCCAACTCCGAGACCGAAATAGCCGTCGCCACTGAGAGACGGTCTTCCACCCCCACGCCAAATTCAGCCTGTAACCTTCCGCGGTTCAGCTCTCCCAATTTACCCAGTCCGGGCCATGCGCTCAGCCCCGCCAGGTCGGCATCCACCCGCCCAACGAGTTTCATGATGTCATCGTCTCGTTTGAGCCGACCACCGCGCGCCTGCAGATTGATCAACCGTCCCTGCTCTCCGAATACTTCCACCCGCCCAAGTTCCACCTGCCAGCCTTCCGTGGTAATTTCGCTCCCCAGATCGATCTCCAGATCCATTTCATCCACGTAGGATTGACCGCGATTAGCAACCGCCATGCCTTCGATTTTAATCGGGTCACTGGTAATAAATCGGAGTCCCCGCGGAGTGACCATTCCCACGATTTGTCCCTCAATCGGTCGGGCATCCACTACCCAAGGTTCGATGGCCGGTTGAATCCAAGAAAGTGGCAGCCCTAACAACTGGCAGGCAATGACGGGTTCATTCGGTTGCGCTACTCGCAATTCGTCTCGATCGGCACCGATCTCAATCCCTTGCAGCAAACGCGCCTCCAAAACGGGCGCCGCTCCCGCAATGTTCAAATCCATCCGGATAAACCGCGTGTCTCTGCCTACCTGCAGAACTTCAAATCCCAGATCACCGGAAAGGTCGCTGACTCCGGCCATGGCTGCGCTAAGTTGAGATACATCCAAAATCTCAAATTCGAGATCCCCGGCCAGATTCATTTCTTCCAAACGACTCGTCGCCCGCAATACGCCGATGCCGGACAAACTGAATTCCGGCACGTCCCGGCCCAGCATCAAGTGACGCACCGATACATCGCTCAACTTCATCGTCCACTCACCCGTCAACAGGGCACTCTCGGCATCGGCCGCCAAGTTGGCCGCAAACAACTCCTGCGCCGCATCCCTGAGTGCGAGTTGCAAACGAGGGGTACCTTCCCGCTGATCGATACTAATGTTGAGGCCATAGGAATCGACCTCCGTGTGATTCGGTCGACTCGCGTTGAATAATGATTCAAACTCTACCGCAACCGGTCGTCGACTGGCATCAAACTCGGAATTAATCCGTGCCTTGATTTCGAGCGATTGGATGCGCGGATCATCGGATGATGACGACACTTCCATCGCGGTCACCTCCAGCACCAACTCCGTGGCCGCACCGGGCGTCGGACCGGTTCCGATCAGCGAAACCTGCGCCTGCCCATCCGCCCCCGGACCCGCGTCTCGCCACGTTGCGTTCCCGCTCAGTTCGATCTGGCCCACCGACACGGGTAACGCGGTATCCAACGCCGTCGAAATTTGCGCTAAAATATCTTGAGGGACAGGTTCCTCGGAATCGAGTGTCGCGAGCACCGCCGTCCAACCCGCCGTGGAAACTCGCGCGGGAGCCTTAACCGATGCTGGTGAATCGGCCACCGACCCATCCCATTGCAGTTCCCATCCCTTGGCTTCGAGACGTTCGATATGGGGAGATGTTCCCCATAAATTCCAAATCGGCACCTCCGCCAGCAGGGCCGGCACGCGAACCTTCAATGGTCCATCCACCACGGTAAGGTGGGTCACCGCCACCGCACCGAGTCCAATATCAATCCTCTCAAACGTGATACGCGGACCCGATTGATTCGCTAAAACCCGACTCACTATCGAAGTCTGAATCCGCGGTTGAGCCAACAGGA
>CBFHXU010000007.1:0-21781 GCA_965659875.1 uncultured Opitutaceae bacterium | reverse complement strand
GGACGACCAACACTCCCAATCCCCCCAGCAGGATAACCGCGATCCATAAGAGTCGTCGGGAGTTTTTCATGAGGTGAACCGGAAGGTAAAAAGTCGGATCGGTTTAACGGCTGATCAATACATCGCTCAAACCCATCGCCCGACGGACGGATGCGGATGCCACGATATAGCTATAATTCGCTTCGACCAAATTATTGCGGGCGGAGGTCAAGGCAACCTGAGCCGACAACACATCCAATTGCGTGGCGGTACCGGCCCCATATCGCGCGTTGGCGAGACGCAACGCTTCTTCAGCCTGGTCAACCACCTTGATCGCCGCCGCGGCCAGTTCGGATGCCCCGTCAAGATCCGCCAAGGCGCGACGCACTTCGACTTCCACCGCCAGGGAGGTGTCCAACAAAGCCAGCCGCGCTTGTTCTTGCTGGGACAGAGCCTGACTGATCCTGCCTTGGGTCGACGCCCCATCCCATATCGACCACGACGCCGCGGCGCCCAAGGTCCACCCCGTGCGCGAACCCCGGAAACTCGAATTCCCAAAATCCTTGCGCAACGCCAGACCGCCGTTGACCGAAACCGTCGGACGGCGATTCGACTTGGCGATGACGAGCCCGGCTTCGCGCGCTTGGCGAATCGTTTCAAGCTGCTTGAGCTCGGGACGATTGAGTCGGGCGGACTGCAGCGCCGTTTCCAGCTCGTATTCAACCCGCGTAAACTCCAATTCGCCGACAATCTCAGGAGTCCGGCTTACGTCCGCCGAGTTGGCTTCTTCGTAACCCAATGAATACCTTAAGTCGTCGATTGCCACCCGGTGATTATTCCGGGCCCGGATGAGGGCAGGTTGGGCGTTGGCCAATTCCACTTCGGCTCGCAGGACCTCAAAATTTGATACCGTGCCCGCTTCAAAACGATTTTTAGTGGTTTGCAACTGCTCTTCAAACAGTCCGACATTTTGTTCCTGCACTTCGATCTGCTCGCGCGCCAAAAGCACGTTGTAGAAATTGGTCCGAGCGCGCAGCAACTGATCATTGATGATCGTTTCGAGTTCGAGCAAGGCCGACTCCTTCACCAGATCCTGCACATCCAAAGCGGCCCGCACGCCACCGCCGGAGTAGATCAGCTGCGAAACCTGGAGGGAAAGTTGCCAGTTCTGATCCGGGCTGAAGGCGTTGGCCAAGGCCTCGTCCTCCACGCTGTAGAAACCGTTGAGGGCGAGATTCGGTAAGACCGCGCCTTTCACTTCCACGACCAAGCCGTCTTGTTCGCGAATACGTTCGCGGGCCTGCCGAATCGCGAAGTTGTGTTCCACCGCATAGGTGAGCGCCGTGCGCAGATCCAACTCCCGCGGCATCTGCGCCGCCGAGCGGACAGCGGAGAGGCCCAAGACAAATACACCGAACAGGATGCCCCTCATGAGAGGACCCGAAATCAATTGGGGATAACGAACAATTTTCATGATAAGTAAATCAGGTGGTGGCAGGTTCGGGATCGGCGGATTCGACGGCCAAGGGAGGTTTCCCTTTTTGGCGATCCCTAGAAATCAGCATGTAGAATGCCGGTACAATGAAGAGCGTAAAGAAACTGCCCACGGCCATGCCGACGACCAAAACCCAACCAATGCTATTACGCGCCGCAGCGCCGGGACCATCGACGAAAATCAGCATCATGTGACCAAAAACGGTCGCGGCCGACGTCATCAATACCGGGCGCAATCGGGTGGCGGCCGCGCGGCGAATGGCATCGAGCTTGGCGACCCCTTCTTCCTGGAGGCCATTCGCGAACTCCACGATCAAAATACCATTCTTCGCGACCAACCCGACCAGCGTGATCAGTCCAATCTGAGAATAGATATTCAATGAGGTCTTCCACAGGAAGATCGGCACCATCGCCCCGACCAGGGCCAGCGGCACCGAGCCGCCCAGAATGATCAAAGGGTCGCGGAAGCTGTTAAACTGAGCCGAGAGCACGAGGAATATCAGTAATACGGCAAGCAGTCCGGCCTGCCACAGTGCGTCGCCTTCGAGGCGGAGTTGGCGGGATTGTCCGCCATAGTCGATAGAATAACCCGGCGGCAGAATCTCATTGGCCTTCGTCTCCAGGACAGCCAGCGCTTTATCGATACTGGGCCCCACTCCGGTGATCTTGATCGAATTTAACTGCTGAAAACGGTTCAGACCGCGGGGCTCGACCGAATGATGCAACGTCGCAATCGTAGAAAGCGGAATCAACCGCCCTTGCGGACCGCGCACGTGATAATCCAGTAACTGTTCGGGATTGAGCCGTTCGTCGCGCACCACTTGGGGAATCACCCGGTAACTGCGACCGTCGTTCACGAAGCGGTTCACATACCCTCCTCCAAGCATCGAACCCAAATCTCGCGAGATATCGGTGAGACTTAGACCCATGGCGGCTACTTTATCTTTGTCGATATCGATGGTCACCTGCGGTAAGTCGAACTTCAGATCCGTATCTGCAAAAAAGAAGGTGGGAGGCCCACCGGTAGCCTGGTGGGGACCGGTATTGGCAAACAACACGAGTTCATCGGCGAACGTCTGCATCTCGCGGTGATCGGCCGTCGACCTCACCACAAACTCGATCGGGAACGTACCACCGGAAGGCAAAGGATCGGGTGCGTTCAGAATTACTTGCACGCCGGCAATCGCGGCCGCTTGTGGTTGCAGGTCTTCCAGCAATTCCAGCACGTGCCGATCACGCTGCGACCAGGGTTTCATCAACATACCACTGAAACCAAAATTCCCAAACGTCAGCTGGAACGAGGTGTCATACTCCGGGGCCGAAGCATACATGTCATTGATCTGATCCGTGAACATGGTCATCTGCTCGACGGTCGAGGTCGGCGGGCCCTGCACAATCGTGAAGAGAATTCCCTGATCCTCCTTGGGCGCCAATTCATTGTTCGCGAACATGAAAAATGGACCCAGTAAGAGGGCAAACAACACGCCGGCGAACAGTACCGCCGGATACCACCGCAAAACAGATCCCACCGCCCGCTCGTAAGCATTACGCACCTTATCAAACAAGTGATTTACCACTCCGGTGAAGCCGCGTTCCTCCGCGCCCCCGCCCTTCAGCAGATAAGCACTCATCATCGGTGAAAGTGTCAGCGCGACGAATCCTGAAACCATCACCGCTCCCGCCAAGGCAAAGGCGAATTCACGAAACAGCGCGCCGGTCAATCCACCTTGAAACCCGATGGGCGCATAAACTGAAGCGAGCGTGATCGTCATCGAAATCACGGGACCGACCAATTCGCGGGCCCCTTTGATGGCAGCATCGATGGGCGTCATCCCTTCCCGAATGTGACGCGCCACATTTTCCACCATAACGATGGCGTCATCGACCACGATACCCACGGCCAAAACGATCGCGAGAAGCGTGAGCAAATTCACAGTGAAACCCATCAGCAGCATGAGGAACAACGCGCCCACCAATGAAAGCGGCATCGCCACAATCGGCACGAGAACCGAACGCAATGAACCGAGGAATAAAAAGATAACGAGGGTCACCACCGCCAGCGTTTCGAGCAGCGTCGTGATAATTTCCCGCAACGCATCCTGAATATACTCGGTGGAATCGTAACCGATGTCGGACTCCAGCCCGACCGGCAGATCCGCGACAACATGCGGATACACTTCCCGCACCCGCTTGATCACTTCGACCGTACTCTCCGTCGGCAGCACCCAAATCCCCATGAAGGTGGCGGTCTGACCGCCGAAGCGCACCTCCGTATCGTAGTTCTCCGCCCCCAGCTCGACCTCGGCCACGTCCGACAATCGGATCAACGCCCCATTGTGCTCGGCCACCACCAGTTCCTTGAACTCCTCCACGCTCTGCAGGTCGGTATTGGCGACCAAACTCACCCGCAACATGGAGCCCTTGGTGGCTCCCACCGCGGACAAGGCGTTGTTGTTGACCAGCGCCTGTCGCACTTGAGCGGGACTCAGATTACGGGCGGCCAATTCATCCGGCTTCAACCACACGCGCATCGCATAAACGCGGCCGCCGAGTACATCGGCTTTTTGCACCCCCGGCACCGACGCCAGCCGCGGCTGCACCATGCGATTCAGATAATCGGTAATCTGGTTTTGGGACAACGTATCGGAATAGAAACTCATATAAACCGACGCAAACTGGTTGTCGCTGGATTCCACTGAAATACTCGGTGATTCAGATTCCGGCGGAAGTTCGTTCCGTACCTGATCGATCTTGGCGCTCATTTGCGCCAGGGCCGCATTGGTATCGTAGTTAAGTTTCAGATACGCCCGAATGGTGCTCATGCCGGCGAAACTCTCCGACTCGATATAGTCGATACCATCGGCGCTGGATACCGCCCGCTCCAGCTGGGTGGTGATGTAACCGCGGACCGTCTCGGCGCTCGCGCCGAAATACACTGTGGAAATGTTCACCACCGCACTGTCACTCCGCGGATATTGACGGGTATTGAGCTGGGCGTAGGCCACCACCCCCATCACGAGAATGACGATATTGACCACCAGCGCGATCACCGGCTTGCGCACGAAGAGATCCGTAAAACTGCGTTGTAGCATAAGGCTAAATTCTGGTTTTCAGAGTGGGTTGAGCCCGATCAGGAATTCTGGGGATTCGGAGTCTCGCTCTCGGATGGAATAACGTTGTTGTTCACCTGCACGGGCAGGCCATTGCGCAGCTTGAATACGCCCGCGGTGGCCACCTCTTCGTCCCCCGCCAAACCGCGCACCACGGAAACCATGTCACCGCGTTTGGCACCCAATTCAACCGGTTGCTGCCGGGCGCCCAGATATTCGCTGCCGTCCGGCCCTTCCATCATCTCAATCACGTAGACTGAATTTCCGTAGGAGGCGTAGGAAACGGCCGTGGACGGAATAACCACCACGTTTTCTATTTCCGGCAGCGTGACATCGACCCGGGCAAACATACCCGCGCGAAGTTTTTCACCCGGATTAGGAATGGTCGCCTGCACCCAAACGTTGCGGGTCGCTTGATCCACCACCGGATTGATGGCGCTGATTTCCGCACTGAAGGTTTGGTCCGGGAACGCGTCGATGGTCACCGCTACGGCCTGGCCTGAGGCCAGACGCGGAAGATGGCGTTGCGGCAGGTAAAAATTGACGAAAACCGGGTCCAGTTTCTGTAGAGGAATAAGGGCCGTGCCGCGGCTCACAAATTGCCCCAAATTTACTTGGCGAATACCCACCCGGCCATCAAACGGCGCCCGAATCGTCTTTTTAGTAATGACCGCCTGAAACGCGGCAACATCGGCCGTAGCCTGGGCGTATTGGGCCGCCGCCGAATCATTTTCCGCATCGCTGATCGTTTGCTGGGCAACAAGCGTGGCGGAGCGATCGGCCTGCAGCTTGGCGAGTTCCGCTCGAGCTTGCGCCGCGTGCAACTGAGCCTCTTCAACCAACGTATCCAAACGGATGAGCAGATCGCCCGCCTTCACGGCGGCACCATTTCCTACCGCGATCTCCGTGATCGTGCCTTCGAGCTCCGCGCTGATGGTCACCCCTTGCACGGGCGCCAAAGTGCCGATGGCGTGGATTGAGGGATTCCACTCGGCTTTGGTGGCGACCGAAGTCGTCACCGCCGTGAGCGGCATTTGGGGCTGAGTGCCGGCCATATCTTGAATCTGACTGGCTTTAACGATGCCAAGCACCGCCACAACGGCGGCAAACCCAACGAGGGCTAGAAAAAATCGAAGTATCATGATGGTTAGTCTGTTTGAAATTTATACGGTCGATCCGGAGGGCACTTCCACCTTGCTGGCCTGCTCAATTCCGGAACGAACGTGGGCGAGAATCGCCGTGAGCTGCATCTTTTCTCCCCGCGATAAGGGTCCCATGATCGCGGTGACCTGGCGAAAATATCCGGGTAAAATCTCCGCCGTAAATCGTTCACCTTTTCCCGTGAGGTGGACCAACATCGCGCGACGATCGCGGGGATCTGATTCCCGGCGCACAAGGTCGTCTTTTTCCAACGTGTCGATCAATCCGGTCATCGTCGCCCGCGTCACCCCGGCCATCTCGGCAAGCTCCGCCGGACTTTTGGGCGGGTTGCAATCGGCATCCCCCTCCATCGATCCGGCCGCATTGAGCAACATCAGGACCGTGAACCGACCATTGGATATGTTGTGCTTGCGCAAAAAATCCGCCTTCACCTCGTAAAGTTCATCCGCCGTGCGCAGCAATTGCATGAACAAGCTCGCCGCCTCGGGGTTTAGGTCGGGAAACCGTTTCGAGCACTCCAACAGGCACTCGTAACGGGGCAGGTCTTTAAGCATCAATAACGGCATAGTAAATAAAGGGAAGTAAGATAATTAGCTCCCTAACTATATGGCGCAAGCGCTTTCCCTAAATAAGCCCGGGCAATGTTAAACGCTGGGCTTTAGATTTACCGTAAACTCCCGAAACAAAGAGAGGAGCCCGTTTATGGCGGACTCCTCTCACCCGATCAGAACCAACAAACCGGGGTGGTTGGCTGAGCTAAGAATCAGCCAAGTGATTGGGCGGCTTCCACCACGGCATCGGCCGTAATACCGAGCTCTGCCATGGCAATGCCACCCGGGGCACTCAGACCAAAGCGATCAATACCGATCACTTTGCCGTCGAGCCCCACAAATTGAGACCAAAGACCCGTGACGCCGGCTTCAATGGCGACCCGCTTGCGACAAGCATTCGGGAGCACCTCTTCGCGGTAAGCCTCGGTCTGACGAAGGAAACGCTCAAAACAGGGCACGGAGACCACCCGCACGGAGGGGCCGAGCTTCTGCGCAGCGTTGATGGCGTGTTGGAGCTCCGAACCGGCGGCCAACAGAATATGGCTGAGCGGGGCGGTTTCCGCCACGGCGACGTAGGCCCCTTTGGCCACACCTTCGCGACGCGTGGCCACGGATATGGAATTCTGGATCGGCATCGCTTGACGCGTGAGCGCGAGCAAGGTCGGTCCATCGGTGCGGGAAAATGCGGAGGCGTAAGCACCGGCCACTTCTTCCGGATCACCCGGACGAATAACGTCGAGATTGGGAATGACCCGTAGACCCGAAACGGTTTCGACCGGTTGGTGAGTTGGGCCGTCCTCCCCTACTCCCACGGAATCATGGGTGTAGATGTATACCACCGGAAGTCCCGCTAGGGCCGCGAGGCGCATCGAAGGACGCGAGTAATCAGCGAATACGAGGAAGGTCGCACAGGAGGTGCGGAAGATTCCGTCGTAGGCGACTCCATTGTTGATGGCAGCCATGCCGTGCTCACGGATTCCGTAGCGTAGGTTGCGACCGTCCTGGTTCTCCCGGTCGAAGTCCTTGCTCGCGTTGATGTAGTTGAGCGTGGAGCCGTGGAGGTCGGCGCTGCCCGAGATAAGCAAGGGCAACTTTTCGGCCAGAGGCTGGAGCACGTCGGCCCCCGCTTTGCGCGAAGCCACCTTGGTGTCGGCGGCAAACTCGGGAATCGCAGCCGATAAATCAGCCGTGGTCGGAGCCACGTTGCGGCTCGCGAGCAATTCGGCCAGCTCAGGATTGGCTTCCGCCCAGGCCTTGTGGGTTTTCTTCCACTTGTTGTATTGGCGAGCCATGCGCTTTTTGTGCGCGGAAAAATACTCGCTCACCTCGTCGCTCACGTAGAACAACTGATCGGCCGGCAAACCGAGGCCGGTACGGGCGGTTTCAGCGAATTTCGCGCCACCTTCGCCATGGCCCTTGTTGGTGCCCGCGACTTCAGGAATCCCCTGACCGATCACCGTCTTGGCGATAATGAGCTGAGGTTTGCCGGATTTGGCCCGCTTGGCTTTGTTGATGCCCTTGGAGATCGCGGCGATGTCATGACCGTCGGCGAGCGTGATCACATCCCAACCGATCGCTTTGAAACGGGCGGCGGTGTTTTCGCTTTGGGTCTTGTCGGCCATGGCGTCGAGGGTGACGTCGTTGGCATCGTAGATCAGGATGAGGTTATCGAGCTTCTGGTGGCCGGCGAAAGCGATGGCTTCCAGGGCGACACCTTCCTGCATGCAGCCGTCACCGGCGAGGCAGACCACGTGGTGATCGAACAAGATATGCTCCGCGGTATTGAAACGCGCCGCCGCCATTTTGCCGGACATCGCCATACCGACGGCGTTGCCGATACCTTGGCCGAGCGGGCCGCTGGTGGCTTCGACGCCAGGCGTTTCGCGGAACTCAGGGTGACCTGGTGTCTTCGAGTGTAGTTGACGAAAAGATTGCACATCCTCGTTCGATACATCGTAGCCACTCAGATGCAGCCAACCGTAAAGGAACATGGATCCGTGTCCGGCGGAGAGCACGAAACGGTCGCGATTTAGCCAGCGTGGATCAGCTGGATTATGCACCAAGGCGTTGCCATATAGAACGGCGCCAATCTCGGCGGCGCCGAGCGGAAGGCCGAGGTGACCAGACGAACACTTGTGAATAGCGTCGATGGCGAGGCCGCGGGCCTGATTTGCTGCTTGGGCGAGAATCTCTTGATTTAACTTCATGGAGTCAGTCGGAGGAGTGGTATTGGACCCAGCTATGAGCCGGGCCTGATAGACGACCGGCCCGAGCGCCTCGCTGCAACGCAGAAGTCCGCTCTAACGTGTTAAAAACAAAAGGCGGACCGCAAAGGTCCGCCTTAAATTGTAAAAAATGCGACGTTCTGTCGCAAATGATCAAATTTGATCAGGCCTTGGCGCCATCGTAGCGCTTCGCCTTGATGGCCATAGCGGCCTTACCCTTACGACCGCGCAGGTAGTAGAGACGGGCGCGCATCGGAACGGATTCACGATCCACTTCGATTTTGTCGACATTTGGCGAGTGCAGCGGGAATACGCGCTCAACCCCTTCACCGTAGCTGATACGGCGGACCGTAAAGGCCTCATTCACGCCTCCACCCTTACGGGCAATCACGATACCAGCGAAAATCTGGATACGTTCTTTGTCGCCTTCACGCACCTTGGTGTGAACGCGGACACCGTCGCCCACTTTGAAGGACGGGATGTCCTGCTTAAGTTGGGGAGCGGAAACCTCATTGATGATCGGATTCATGACGATATTTTTTGAATAAATCGGGTCGGACGTGTCGTGTTTTCTCAACACATTGTGCGGTCCGCCACTTCTCGATTTCGCCGTGATTTCCCTGCATTAAAACATCGGGAACGGACATACCTCGAAACTCGGCGGGACGCGTGTATTGAGGAAAGTCGAGCAACTTGCCGGTGAAGGATTCGTGCGTCAATGACTTTTCATCGCCTAAGACGCCAGGGATGAATCGAGCCAACGCATCGATCACCACTGCTGCCGGAAGTGTCCCATTGGTGAGGACATAATCACCGATGCTCACTTCCTGGTCGATCACCGAATCTCGAATTCGTTGATCAATTCCTTCGTAATGACCGCTCAAAAAAACGAGATGTGACTCCGTGGCGAACTCGCGAGCCATAGATTCGCTGAAAGGCGCGCCATCCGGCGTGAGGTAAATGCGCCGACAGCCGGGCGTCTGCACGGCTTCGATCGCCGCGATGGCCGGCTCGGGCTTCATCACCATGCCTGCCCCGCCACCAAAGGGACGGTCGTCGGCGGCCCGATGTTTATCGGTGCACCAGTCACGAATGTCCCTCACCTCGACCTCCAGCAGCTGTTTTGCAATGCCTTTGCCCAATATGCTCTCAGCCAGAAACCCATCGAGCATCCGGGGGAAAAGGGTCAAAACATCAATTTTCAGAGGCATGGCAGAACGGGTTAAACAAAAACGCCCCGGACGAAGCCGGGGCGAATCGAAAAAACGAGGAAGTCTGATTTAGGCTTCGGCGGCAGTCTCGACCGGCGCAGCCTTGCGGGCTTGCTTGATCAGGGACTTGGCGGTGTCCGTCGGCTTGGCGCCTTGGCCTACCCAGTAGTCAGCGCGCTCGACGTTGAGGGTGAGCTGATCACCTTTGGCACGAGGGTTGTAGGTGCCGAGGATCTCGGCAGGACGGCCATCGCGGCGCGAGCGGGCTTCGGCTACCACGACGTGGTAGACAGGAGCGTGCGTTGTGCCGATACGGGAGAGGCGAATCTTAAGAGCCATGGAAGTGTTTCAAAAACAGGTTGTTTACTTGCGAAAAGCTGAGGAATGGACCTTTCGACAAATGGCTTGTCAAGCCCCGACTCCGCCCGCTGTGTTCGACTCTTTATGAAAGCCGGAATTGTTGGCCTACCAAATGTGGGCAAGTCCACCCTCTTTAATGCTGTCACGCGCTCGCGCAAAGCCGAGGCGGCAAATTACCCGTTTTGCACGATCGACCCCAATGTGGGCGTCGTCACGGTGCCCGATGAGCGACTCGCCGTTTTGCAGAAAATCGCCAAAACCAACGTCGTCATCCCGGCCGCAATCGAATTTGTTGATATCGCCGGACTCGTCGCCGGCGCCAGCAAGGGTGAAGGCCTGGGCAATCAGTTCCTCGCCAATATCCGCGAAGTCGACGCCATCATTCATGTGGTGCGCTGCTTCGTCGACGACGATGTGATCCACAACATGGGTTCCGTCGATCCGGTGCGCGATATCGAGATCATCTCCACCGAGCTGATTCTCGCCGACTACGAAATGGTCGCCAAGCGCATCGAAAAAACCACCAAGAAGGCCCGCGGCGGTGACAAAGAGGCTCAGGCCGAACTCGACCTCCTCCAAAAACTCGAGCCACACCTCAACGAAGGAAAACCGGCCAACCTGCTCGAAGTGGACGAAAATGAGGAAAAGATCCTCAAACTTTTCCAACTCCTCAGCGCCAAGCCCGTGCTCTTCGCCTGTAACGTCGCCGAGGACGATCTGGCCGATGCCGATGCTAATCCGTTCGTGCAAAAAGTCGCCGAATTCGTGCGGACGCATCACGACGCGGCCTACGTTCCCATCAGCGCGAAGATCGAATACGAGTTGATCGAACTGAGCCCGGAAGAAGCTGATGAGTTTTTGCAGGACCTCGGCGTCAGCGATTCCGGGGTGTCCCAGCTCATCAAAGGTGCCTATGCCCTTCTCGGGCTGCAGACCTACTTCACCGCCGGCGAAAAAGAAGTGCGCGCCTGGACCGTCGTGAAGGGTTGGAAAGCCCCGCAAGCTGCGGGTGTCATTCACACCGACTTCGAGCACGGCTTTATCAAAGCCGAAGTGGTCGCCTACGACGATCTCTCGTCTCTGGGCAGTGTAGCCGCCGCCCGCGATGCCGGTAAATACCGCTTGGAAGGCAAGGAATACGTCTTCGCCGATGGCGACGTGGCGCTCTTCCGCTTCAACAACTGACCTCTCCGCCAACTCACCCACCCGATCAACGCTCCTCACACTTTAACCAATATGGTTAAAGTTATACTTAGTGGCTGAACGGGGTGGCGACGGTGGGGGGCTGGCCGGATTCGAGCAGTTCGATTTGCAGAATCAGGCTGCGGGGCAGGTGAAACGGATCTTTCACCGGTAGCGCGACCGTGCCTGCAAACGGCGACAGGTCACGGTTGAGTTTTTGACGCCATTCGCCGTGGGTCCAATCGACGTAGTGCTGCCACGCCAGTTCCCAGAGTTGCTCGTATCGGCCGATCCAATACGCATCATTCGTTTCCTGCCAACCCAGCAGGGTTGCGAACAGCGCCTCCGTTTGCGGCCACCACAATTTCGTTTCCGCAAATGGCCAGTTCTCGGGCGCCGCGGGTTCACTGCCGTTTTCCACCGCCAATAAAATCCCCCCGCCACTGGCGTCTTCCCACCCCAGGTCGAGATGGCGCCGCATCCGCCGCCAGGTTTCCGCGTCGTCGGCTTGATCGCGGGGAAACGCATGGTCCACCAACCGGCGAAACCAAAGCCCCTCGATCACATGACCGGGCAGCGTGACCTGCCCCGCGCCCGACGGACGCGCTCCTCCTTCTCGGTCAGCGGATTCCCAAATCCGATCCGCCGCGACATCATAAAAATCACAATCGATCTCCGCGAGAGCAGTATGACTGAGATTCCGATATTTTGTATCTCCAGTCGCCTGGGCCAGCGCGGCGAACTTCAACGAATAGATCATCGGAATGCCATGGGGTTTACTGCCCGGCAGGATCGGATACGGAAAATGAGGAATCTGATCGCCCATCTGTTCGATCCGATTCACCGCCGCATCCGCCGTCTGACGAGCCCGTTGCAGCCACGTTTCATCACCCGTCGCTTGAGCCAATTCACTCATCCCGTAGATGGCGAAGGCATCCACATAGATACTCTCACTGCCGCGTTTAATCATTCCCTCTTCCGAAAGTAATAGAGCCCAACCCCGTTCCTCGGGAAGCCAGCCGTGTTTCACGCAGAAATTAGCGATGGAGACGGCCCGATCCCGCCACTTGGGATCGGGGTCGAGGGTATTGAAAATTCGCGCATACACCCAGACCGCCCGCCACTGACTCCAGAGCCATTTATCGCCCGCGATTATTTCGCCGTCATCGGCAATGCAGGTAAATAAACCGCCGTGGGTCTGATCCCATTGATCGTCCCAAAACGGCATGATGTGGCCGAAAAGGTGTTCGCGCAGCCAATCTGCCATCGGTTTCCCCTCGTGATTCTTGAGCGCATCAATCGCCCGGCGGCCTTGATCTTGATGCGTCGCTCGATCGAGTGGTTTCACAAGTCCGAAACCGATGCCAATCCGGAAATCAGGCAACTCTTAAACCACGCACAAGTCGTCGTGAAATTTCATTTCATGTGAATCAATCCGCCCCGATTACCTGCACAATGACGCTCTTCACAAAATGATGAAATTTCATTGGAATTTTAACCTCGCCGGAAGGCCCGAACCCAAGAATACCCGATGGCACTATGGCTGATGCGCACCCCACAATTCGCGTTTATCCTGATCGTCCGACGGCGGCGGCAGCGGCGGCAAAACACGCGGCCTCGCTTATCCGCGACGCGATCGACGAACGCGGCGAAGCACGAATCATCGCGGCCACCGGCGCGTCGCAGATCGAGTTCGTTGATACGATTACGAAGGCACCGGATCTGGATTGGAGCAAAGTTGAGATGTTTCACCTCGATGAATACGTCGCGCTGTCAATGGACCACCCCGCCAGCTTTCGTCGCTACTTGCTGGAGCGATTGATCAAACCGGCTGGAATCCAACGCTACCACCTCCTTGATGGCGAAGGGGACCCTCAAGAAACGTGTCGGGTGGTCGGAGCCGCTTTGCAAAGCGGATCGATCGACGTGACTTTTGCGGGCATCGGTGAAAACGGTCATATCGCCTTCAACGATCCCCCTGCCGATTTCGAAACCACCGATCCCTATTTAGTGGTCGATTTGGATGAAGCCTGCCGTCGCCAGCAATTGGGCGAAGGCTGGTTCCCGACCTTTGAGGACGTGCCGAAACAAGCGATCACCCTTTCCGCCCAACAACTGCTAAAATCAAAAGCGGTCATCACCCTTGTCCCCGATATTCGCAAAGCCGCGGCGGCCAAGGCATGTCTCGAAGGCCCGATCTCGCCCGCCGCCCCGGCATCGATTTTGCGGCAACACCCCGGGAATCATTTTTACTTTGATGAAGGGGCGGCCTCAAAGCTATCGGACGAATACCGCAGCGCCCACGTCATTACCTCATGACCCAACGACTGCCGGGATTATTTGATCTCCAGGTCAACGGCTTCGCGGGCGTCGACTACAACCACGGCGAAATTTTGGCGGACGACCTCGATGCGTCGTTCACGGCTATGCGACAGACAGGCGTGGTCGGCTGCCTGCCCACCATCATCACATCGAGCACCGAGCACTTCGCTCGATGTGCCCAATCGCTGAACGACTGCGGCAACGCACTAATCGCCGGTTTACACATGGAGGGACCTTACATTTCGCCGGTTGACGGTCCGCGTGGTGCTCACGACCTGGCCCACGTATGCGACGCTTCGATTGAAGACTTTAAACGACGCCAAGATGCGGCTCAGGGGCATATTCGTCTCGTGACATTGGCGCCCGAAGTCGCGGGCGCATTGGCGTTGACCGAGTATTTGGCCGGCGAAGGAATCACCATCGGCATTGGACATTCCGCGGCGGGCAGCCAGCAAATCGCCGATGCCGTGAGCGCAGGCGCGACGCATTCCACGCATCTCGGCAACGGCTGTTTCAGCCGAATGGATCGGCACCACAACAGTCTCTGGCCGCAGTTGGCCTGTGATGCGCTGATTCCCGGTCTCATCGTTGACGGCCATCACCTCACCCAACCGTTCGTGCAATCGGTGATCAAGGCGAAGTCCCCGCAACGCTCCGTATTGGTGACCGACGCGGTGGCGGCCGCGGCGGCGCCTCCCGGCCGCTACGCTCTGGCCGATGGGGAAGTCGAACGGGCCGCCGACGGTAAAGTGACCGCCGTCGGAGGAGGACATTTAGCCGGTTCTTCCCTCACCTTGGACGACGCGATTGTTCGCACGTGCCGGTGGACGGATCTGGAGTTCGAAACCGTCTGGGCCATGGCGTCGACGCAAGCCGCTGCGGTGGTAGGTTTGACCATTTCCGAAGAAATCGACGCCGACTGGAACGCCGAAAACGGAGTCCTCAAGATTCTCCCCGCATAACCCCACCCCACCATGACCAGAGCTCTTGCTTCGACCTTAATTCTCGCAATTTGCACGACGCGCGCTGCGGTGGAGGAAACCACAATTCATGATTTCGGTGCCACCGTGCGAGGTCTGAGCACGGTGCGACTTCACCCCGGCACCGGGCCGGACGGGAGGCCTTCACTTTTAATGTCCGCAGGACAAAAAGCGTCGGGAATCTTCGTCGTCGATATTGATTTGGAAACGGGCGCATGCCGCCAGTTTGGGGCCGACTGGGACAAGGCAAATTATGCGCCCACCAGCTATCGCAGTCCGCACAGTGGCGTGCTGTATTTGGGTTCCGGTTATTCCGGCCACTTGCATCGCTACGATCCTGCGCGACCCGAACGGGGACTCGAAGACCTTGGCGCAATCGATCCTGATTTAGCGATATATCCGACCGGTATGGACGAAGCGCCGGACGGCTCGATTTGGGTGGGAGCTTACCCCGGGGCAGCGTTGACAAAGTTCGATCCCAAAACCGACGAGTTCACGCGCTATGGACGTTTGGATCCGGATGATAAATACTTGTATCCGCTTTGTGGGTCCGATGGCACCATCGCCGCGCAGGTGAAGGCGATCACCTTTCGGGTGGTCGTATTTGACCGCGAAACCGGTGAATTTCGTCGCGTCGGTCCGAAGTTGGAACAGCCCCGGCTAAACCCTCGAAAATACCATTTCTACAAGGGCACCGACGGGTTGCTCTACCTCGACAGTTACGCCGGCGCATTTCGCATCGTCGGGATGCAGGCGATCGAGATTGCGTCCACCGATCTCCCTCCCGTCATGCCGGGCATCGAATCCAGTAAATCAAACGCCTATCAGGCGATGGTCCCACTACCGGACGGCCGCGAAGTAAGTTTTGCGGATGCCGAGACCTACGGGTATCGCGAGGTCAGGCTCCACGACCCCAGCGGCACACGTGTGGACAAGGTCATCACGCTCGATTGGCAGGGCTCAGGTTCAGAAATCTGGACGCTTCACTTGGGACCCGACGAAAAAATCTACGGTTCCAGCATGCTTCCGGAACGCTTCTTCCGGGCGGATTTAGACGGAAGCAACATCGTGGATTTCGGCCAGTGCAGTATTGCCAACGGCGAAGGTTATTCGATGGCCAACTATGACGGCGGTAAGATTGCCATCCTGTCCTACCCTGGTACACGTCTTTCCCTCTACGATCCCGCCCTGCCCTATCACTTCGGCACGGGCCCCGGAGCGAACCCGTTGGACGTCGGCCGACTCAACGACATCAGCACGCGTCCTCACATTACGCTGACCGCTCCCGACGGGAAACTCTGGGTCGGATCCGCTCCGGACTATGGTCTCTACGGTGGTACGCTATCGTGGTTCGACCCCAAAACCTCTCTGCGCAAAACCTATCACAACATTCTGGAAGACTGCACCCCATTCGATCTCGAATGGATTCCCGAGACCAACCGCCTACTGATCGGTTTCATCACCGAATCAGGCACCGGTGCACCCGTGCGGGTCGGACGCGGCGGCTTCGCGATTTGGGATCCCGTGACGGAAAAAGCTGATTACCTGGGTGACTTCGGTTTCGATCAACTCGCCGGGGTGTGTGCGCTGATTCCCGCCCACGATGGATTGTTTTATGCCATCAGCGGCCGCAACCCCCGACTGCTGGTGCACTACGACGCCGAGCCCGCGCCGACTTACTTGCTACTCATTGATCCGGTCACCCGCACAGTCGTGGACTCGGCCGAAATTCCGGAATCGTTCGGCGTGCTGCCATTCGAATCAGGAAATATTCTCCGGCAAGACTCGGACGGTCAGATCTATGGTGTGACCAGCGAAACGGTGTTTCGCATCGAATCAGGCACGGTCAACATCACCCCGCTCCATCGCATCACCGACGGTGAAGCGACCGTGATCGGTCCGATCCACAACGGACGACTCTATTTTGCGTCGCTGTGGCGACTGCGGATGTTAGAATTGTAGATCTGGCCGGAATTAGAGCACGAACCCCGCGGGAACCGTTATGCCCTTGGGCACGACTAATACCCCATCGCGGATGACTACGCCGTGATCGTAGACGCCGTCGTCTTTGCCGGTCGGGTCCAAATGGACGTCGTTTCCTACGCGAGTATTTTTGTCGATGATTGTGCCTTTGATTTTGCAATTCGTGCCTAACCCGAGATGGGGGGATTGCGCTGCATCGTTGGCCGCAAGTTCCCTGTCCGTTTCGTAATTATCCGCCCCCATCATCACGACGTCCTCCAGTTCACAGCCCTTGCGAATGAACGAGCGTAGGGAAATCACACAGTGGGTGATTTTGGAAGATTCGATGATGCAACCGTCGCCGATGACGGCGCGATCAACTTCGCATCGATTGATCTTGGATGGCGGCAACGACCGATTGTGCGTATAGATTGGGGCTTCTTCGTCGAAGAAATCGAACGGAGGCATTTCGTCGGCGATCGCGAGGTTCGTCTCGAAGAATGCTCGCACGGTTCCGATATCTTCCCAATAGCCCTCAAAAGCATAGGCGTTGAGCTGCTTGTCACCCAGAAGATTGGGAATGACCTCTTTGCCGAAATCGGTCATATCATTATCCAACGCCTCTCGCAGGGTCTCTCGGTTGAAGACATAAATACCCATCGAAGCGAGACAGCGCTTCTCCTTCGGATCGGGATTGCCCAATTTTGCTTCAAGGACCTCGCTCATCGCTAGTCCCTCAATGACCGCCGGGTCCTTGGGTTTCTCCGCGAACCGTTCGATTTGGAGATCGTCATTCACCGCCATCAATCCGAGGCCCTCAACTTGGGAAGTTGGCATCGGCATGGCGGCAAGCGTCACTTCTGCCCCGCTGGCTTTGTGGGCCTTGATGATATCGCTGAAATCCATCCGGTAGAGTTGATCCCCGGAGAGGATCAACACATACTCGTGATCTTCGTTGCTGAGATGTTGGAGATTGCGCCGCACGGCGTCGGCCGTGCCCTGATACCAGTCGTTGGTTTTTTCCGTCTGCTCGGCGGACAGGATATCGACGAAGCCACTGCCAAATTGATCAAACTTGTAGGTGTTCTGGATGTGCCGATGCAAAGACGCGGTCTGAAACTGGGTCAGAATGAAGATCCGGTTCACCCCCGAGTTCAGACAGTTGCTGATGGGGATATCCACGAGCCGGTATTTGCCCGCCAAGGGGACCGCCGGCTTGCTACGTTCGGTGGTGAGGGGATGCAAACGCGTTCCGCGTCCACCGCCCATAACAACTGCCACAACTTGTTGGTTTCTTTTCATCGATAAGGGGAATGGGATTCAGGAGCTAAGGCCTTGCATGAGCATTGGGCCACGACCTTAGTTGGCCAACCTAATCTCCTAAAATTATATGTGTGGAATCGTAGGCTATGTGGGCAAATCCAAGGCCGCCCCAATCATTCTCGAGGGACTCAAGCGTTTGGAATACCGCGGCTACGACTCCGCCGGCGTGGCGGTTCTGCATGCCGGCGAAATCCAGGTGGCCAAGGAAGTCGGCCGGGTCGCCGCCGTGCAACAGGCGGTGGCGAGTTCCCCGCTGGAGGGGACGCGCGGAATCGGCCACACCCGTTGGGCTACCCACGGCGGGGTGATCCGGGACAACGCCCACCCCCACGTCTCGAGCGATGGGCAGATCGTTTTGATCCACAACGGCGTGATCGAAAACTACGCCGCCATTAAGAATTTCCTCATCTCCAAGGACTACACGTTCCAGTCGGAGACGGATACCGAGGTGCTGGCCAACCTCATCGCCTACCATTTTGCGAAGGAGCCGGTGTCAGTGGCGGGCGACAACTCCCGTCTGCTGAACGCCGTGCGCAAGACGCTACGGCATGTCCAAGGCACCTACGGCATCTGCGTATTGGGCAAAGACTGCCCCGATGAACTCGTCGCCGCCCGGCAGGGGTCCCCGCTTATTCTCGGGGTGGGATCGGAGGAACTGGTGGTCGCGTCCGACGTCGCCGCCCTGGTGAGCCGCACGCAGAACGTGGTTTACCTCAAAGATGGTGAGCTGGTCGCCATCGACGGCGACAGTTTCCAGATCACCAACATGGACGAAGTCGGGGTGGATCCGGTGATTGACCAGGTCACGTGGAAGGTGGAGGACAGCGATCTCGGTGACTATGAGCACTATATGCTCAAAGAAATTTTTGAGCAGCCGGCCGCTCTGGAAAATGCGATGCGTGGTCGGTTTTCCGCCGACGAATCGACCGCCAATTTCGGGGGACTCAATCTCACTCCCAATGAGCTGCGGGGCATGGAGCGGTTTATGTTCTGCGCATGCGGCACGGCGCTCCATGCCGGCATGGTCACAGAACACCTGATCGAGCGCTTCGCGCGCGTGCCGGTGGAGTGCGATCACGCCTCGGAATTCCGCTACCGCAACTCCCCCCTGTTTACCAACACCCTGTTCTTTGTGGTCAGCCAGTCGGGCGAGACCATCGATACGCTGGCCGCCATGCGGGAAGCCCAGCGCAAGGGGTTCAAGGTTCTGGCCATCAACAATGTGGTGGGTTCGACCATCGCTCGTGAGGCAGACGGTGGCATCTATCAACACGTCGGCCCCGAGATCGGGGTCGCTTCCACCAAGGCATTCACCTCCCAACTCCTGATTGGAGCCATGCTGGCACTTTATACGGGACGCATGCGCGATTTGAGTGTGCGCGATGGCACTGAATACGTGGCAGCCCTCAAGGGTGCTCCCGACTTGGTCAGAAAAACCCTCGAGCAGGCCGATCACATCAAGGCAATCGCCCAGCGCTATGCCCGCTTCGACGACATGCTCTTTCTCGGACGCTTGGAGCTCTTCCCCATCGCGCTGGAAGGCGCGCTGAAACTAAAGGAGATTTCTTACATCCACGCCGAGGCCTACCCAGCCGCCGAGATGAAGCACGGACCGATCGCCCTGATCAACGAAGACTGCCCGTCCGTTTTCCTGGTCCCGCAGAACGAGATCTTCAACAAGGTCGTTTCCTCCATGCAGGAGATCAAAGCCCGGGGTGGACCCATCATCGCCGTCACTACGGAGAGCGCAAAACTCCCCGACGACTTGGCCGACGATGTGATCACGATTCCCGACTGCCACGAAGCCGTATTGCCTATTTTGGCGACGATCCCGCTCCAGCTATTTAGCTACTATGTAGCGCTTGAGCGCGGGTGTGACGTGGACAAACCACGGAATCTGGCAAAATCCGTGACGGTGGAGTAGCCCGCAGCACCCCCCGGGCAGGCCCCGCCCATTGGCGCCCGACCTGAAGCGATCCGTTAGACCCTTTGAGGTTGCCCCCAACCCGCGGTTTTTGGTCTCAATACCCAGCTCTCCATGCAAATCCACCCCTCCCGAGAAGAATTCCGATCCCTCTGCGCCCACGGCAACCTCGTGCCCGTCCACACCGACTTGATGGCGGATCTGGAAACTCCGGTTTCAGCCTATGCCAAGCTAAAGCAGGCCGGTCCCTCTTTCCTGCTGGAATCGGTGGAAGGCGGAGAGACGCTCTCGCGCTATAGTTTTATCGGCGTGCGCCCCCGCAAAATCTTCGCCTGCGGCCAGACTCAGACCGAAATCCGTTACAGCGACGGCCGCACCGAGGTCATCCCCACCCCGTCCGATCCGCTCGAGCTCATCGAAGCGGAAACCGCGGGAGTCAATCCGGTGGAGCTCCCCGGTTTGCCCAGGTTCACCGGTGGCGCCGTCGGATTTCTCGGGTATGAGTACGTGACGCGGGTCGAGCCCACCGTGCCGGTAGCCCCCGTGGACGAACACGGATTGCCCCTGATCTATTTCATGCTGGTGGATTCCACCGCGATTTTTGACCGCGCGCAGCAAACCCTGCGCCTGGTGGTGAACGCCCACATTGGCGACGATCCGGATGCAGCTTACGATCAAGCGGTGGCCGAGCTCGGAGAAATGTGCGAACTCCTCGCTCAACCCACCCGTTTGGCTCCCGCCCCCTTAACTTCGGTAGAAGCCGTCGCCGTGCCCCCGGGCAACTTCACTCAGGCACGATTCGAAGAGGTGGTGGATGAGTGCAAAGAGTATGTGAGGTCAGGCCACATCATTCAGGTCGTGCCCTCGCAGCGGTTTTCCCAGCCGTTTTCCCGCAGTCCGCTCGATCTCTACCGCGCTCTGCGCACCGTGAATCCCTCCCCCTACATGTTCATTCTGGATACGGTGGACTATGCGATTGTGGGCGCCTCCCCGGAAGTCCACGTGCGCTTGACCGAGGAACGCGTCGAGATTCGTCCGATCGCCGGAACGCGCAAACGGGGCCAGACCCCGCAGGAGGACCTGGCATTGGAGAAAGATCTGCTTGCCGATGAGAAGGAGCTGGCGGAGCACCTGATGCTGGTTGATCTGGCCCGAAACGACATTGGCCGCGTTTGTGACTACGGCAGCATTCACGTCCCCGAGCGTAACGTGATCGAGCGCTACTCGCACGTCATGCACATCGTTTCCCAAGTGGAAGGCCGCATCAGCGAAAACAAAAACGCCTACGATTTGATGCGGGCCACTTTTCCCGCCGGCACGGTTTCCGGCGCACCCAAGATCCGGGCCATGCAGATCATTGCGGAAAAGGAGCCGGTCCAACGCGGTTTCTACGCCGGTGCCCTGGGATATTTTGGCTACGAGGGAAATGTGGACTCCTGCATCATGTTGCGCACGTCGCTGCTCAAAGACGGCCAGATCCATATCCAGGCCGGCGCCGGTATTGTCGCCGACAGCGATCCCGAATCGGAATTCCAAGAAACCATCAACAAAGCCTCGGCTCTGTTTAAGGCGGTTTCACTCGCCGATCACCTCTAGAGCATTTGTCTCAATTCCGGGGTATCTCCCCCTGCGATACCTGGGCTACGCACCCCGGCAGCAGTCCTTATTTAGGAAAAGCCTTACTATTCGTTCGAGTTTTTTGAGACAAAAGTTGAACATTTTTCTCGCCAGACCGGTTTTGTTCATGCTTTTCTCTGATAGTTGACCGGTTAGGCCAAATAACTGGAACAACTCCGCCAGCTTGATTTCGTAGATAATTACCGGGAATAAGACTCAATCTTATCCCTCAAACTCAAAACAACGTAAGATATGGCCACTTTAACATCACCCCGCTCAGCCAACCGTCTCAGTTTTGTAGAAGATTCGAACACCTCAACGGTGAAAGCTGACGCCCCTCCCTCATTTTTGGAGAAACCTGAGTCTCCCCCCGCCGAAAA
>CBFHXU010000006.1:33889-51669 GCA_965659875.1 uncultured Opitutaceae bacterium | reverse complement strand
TCGATGTAGTAGGTGCAGGTTATGGGAGCAGGCACGGAACCTAGTTCTGGGGGTCGTCTTTATCCTTTTTGCCGCCGAAAATTCCCTTGATCGCGCCGCCGACATCCTTGACGCCTTCGAGCGCGGATGCACCGCTGGTGCCGCCCATCGTCGTCAGCGCTTTGACCGATGCGCCGATGATGTCTCCTACGACCTCTTTGGATACTGCCCCGGCGAGTTGCACGGGCGTGAGCCCGTTATCGGGCGAGCCGAGATCATTGAGTTCCAGATCAGGCAGAGGCACGGTGACAGCGGCGTCGCCGGTGCCGATCGAGACTTTGCCATTGCGAAGGATGAAGCGTTTGATCGCGATGCGTTTCTCGGCGGAGTCCTCTGCGGCTTCCTCTTCGGTTCCCGCGCCGGCGATTTTCTCAATATTTTTGAGCAAGTCCTTCACGTTGCTGGCGACGAGTTTGGTCTCGTAACGAAATTCGGGTGCTTCGATCACCATGTCTTCGATCACGATGGTGTCCCCGAGCAGGCTCATGGGAGCGACGTCGAGGTGGATGTGGCCGAGGCTGGCGAGGTTGTTGTCACTCCAGCCGTCGGGATTGCCGATAACGAGACCGGAGAGGGAGCCAGATCCGGAGAGTGGAGAGATCCTGGCACTTTCCAGGTTGACAGTGGTGCCGGTGATTTGGGGAGCGAACGTATTCACGCCTTTCGTGACGGCGCTATCGATCGTTTTGCTGACGATTACGACGGCGACGACCGCGACTGCGACCAGAACTCCGACGGAGATGAGTAACTTTGATTTTCCTGAAGCCATGCAAACAGGTTGGGGACGAGAATTGGTTGTTCAAGCCCGGGCCGCGGGTGGATTTGCTTACCGCAGCTTGAATTTCTACGCAGATGACCTGAGCGTGGCGGATCATGTATGAAGGTAAGTGGCAGGCCGTCAGCGGAAAATTAGGCACCGCAACCATTCCTCTCCCCGAAACCGTGCTCACGATATCGGGCGACGATTACACCGTGGAATCACCCCAAGGCGAGGATGCGGGCAGCTTGGTTTGGGGGCCGGAGGCGGAGATGCGCACGTTGGACATGGTCGGGACTTCCGGACCGCATCATGGCTCTCGCATCGAGGCGATCGCCCGGGTGAAGGGCAAATTTCTACAATTGTGCTATTCTGTGGATGGAGGTCGCCGGCCGGTCAATTTCAGCCCCGTTCCCGGCACGGGAGTGGTGACGGTGCGATACCGTAAACTCGAACCCGGCGAAGAACGTGACTATGCGTCGCTTTTGGCCGAAGCCGAGGCCGAGGGAGAGTCGATGGGGTCGGCCGAGTCGTGAATCCGATGTAAGATGAGATGGTTGCCATCCGGATCGTGAAAGCGGGCGAAATGGCAAACCGAGGTCTCCATGGGCTCGAGGACGAAGGTCACACCTTGATCGCGCAGGTGGGTCACCATGCCTTCGAAGTCGGTCGTTTCAATTGCGACGGCTCCGCCGGGAGCTCCGGGAGTTACGCCTGACATTACGCTCGAGAGGGCGATCACCGGACCCGAGTCCTCGGCACTGAGTCCAAACTCGACCCATTGGTCGTCCCAGTTGGCGGTCTCCACGAGCCCGAGAATATCGCGGTAGAAGAGCTTGGAACGGCTCATGTCGCTTACGGGATAGACGAAAAAGGGTAGGGCGGAGATTTTGGACATAGGAATTTTTTTAGGGATTTTCGGTGAAGTGAAGGCTTTGCGCTTGTCAGTGTAGGCACCGGTTGGGGAGCGTGAGCGTGCTTTCGATTAGCATCATAAATGGCCGCCAAACACAACTACACCGAAGACTCGATCAAAACCCTTTCTCCGCTGGAGCACATTCGATTGCGGCCCGGCATGTATATCGGACGACTCGGCAATGGTGCTCATGCGGAAGATGGCATTTACGTGCTGCTTAAGGAGACGATTGATAACTGCATCGACGAATTCACGATGGGTTTTGGCAAACGAATCGAAGTCCACCTGGCGGAACGCACCATCTGTGTGCGCGACTATGGCCGCGGTATTCCTCTGGGCAAATTGATCGACTGTGTATCGATCATCAATACCGGTGCCAAATACGACAGTGAGACGTTCCAGAAATCGGTAGGTCTTAATGGAGTCGGGCAGAAAGCCGTGAACGCACTCTCGGTATCCTACCGGGCCCAGGCCGTGCGTGACGGCAAGGCCAAGCTCGTCGAATTCGAGCGAGGAAAACTTGCCAAGGATCACCGCGCCGCCAAATCGGACGAGCGTAACGGCACCTATATCGAATTCACTCCCGACGAACAGCTGTTCACTAAGAACTTCGCCTACCGCAAAGAATTCATCGAAGAGATGATGTGGAATTACGCCTACTTGAATCGGGGGCTCACGCTTAACTTCAACAGCAAGAGTTTCAAATCCGTGGGCGGTCTTTCCGATCTGCTGAAGAAAAAACTCACCGGCGACACCCTGTATCCGATCATCCACATCGAGGCGGAAGACATCGAAGTGGCCCTCACGCACGGCGGGCACTACGGCGAGGAGTATTACTCCTTCGTCAATGGCCAACACACGACCATGGGAGGCACGCACCAAGCGGCGTTCCGCGAAGGATTGGTGAGCACGGTCCGCAATTTCTTCGGCAAACAATACGAGGCCGCCGATATCCGTCAGTCAATTGTGGCCGCCGTTTCCGTGCGGGTGCAGGAACCGATCTTCGAATCGCAAACCAAGACCAAGCTCGGCTCGACCGACCTGGGACCGGGCGGCCCCACCATCCGACAGTTCGTCGTTGGATTCATGCAGCAACACCTCGACAATTGGCTTCACCGCAATGCCGAGGCGGCGGAGTCGTTGCGTAAGAAAATTGAAGCCAGTGAGCGCGAACGCAAAGAGCTCTCGGGCATCCGTAACCTGGCCAAAGAGCGCGCCAAAAAAGCGAACCTCCACAACAAAAAGTTACGCGACTGCCGCGTGCACCTCGATACCAAACACAAGCGCGCGGAAGAGAGCACGATTTTCGTAGTGGAAGGTGATTCCGCCGCCGGCTCACTCACCGCCTGCCGCGACGTGCAGACCCAAGCGGTCTTCGCGCTGAAAGGTAAGCCGCTCAATACTTTTGGTCTCACCAAGAAGGTGATCTACGAGAACGAAGAGTTTCATCTCCTGCAGAGTGCGCTGAATATCGAAGACGGGCTGGACGGTTTACGTTACAACAACGTGGTGATCGCGACCGATGCGGACGTCGATGGCATGCACATTCGACTGCTGTTGATTTCGTTTATCGTGAAGTTCTTCCCAGAGCTGATCACCAATGGCCACCTGACGGTATTGGAAACGCCGCTCTTCCGGGTGCGCACCAAGAAGCAGACCATTTATTGTTATTCCGAAACGGAGAAACAGGCCGCGCTCACGAAGCTGGGCAAGGCGGCGGAGATCACGCGATTCAAAGGACTGGGCGAAGTGAGTCCGGGCGAATTCAAAGACTTTATCGGCATGGGCATGCGCCTCGAACCGGTGAGTCTTAAAAACCTCCATAACACCGACGAACTTCTCGGCTTCTACATGGGCAAAAACACGCCCACGCGCCAAAACTTCATCATCGAGAATCTCCGGATCGAAAAAGATCTGGTGGAGGTCTAACCACCGGGCTTTCGTTTCCGCTCTTCAGATTATCAGCGGGCCGCCCAGTCTATGCCATCTACGAGGTGTTGGATGAATTCGGGCTGATGGAAGTTCTCCGCGTAGTGCCCCATGTTGGTATACCAGACCCGGCCTCCTTCGTATTGAGCGCACCAGGTGACGGGGTAGTGGGCGGGTAACTCGGGCTGGTTGGCTTGCACCTCGGCGGTGGCGATGACGTGTTTACCATCGAAGTCCTCGTGGTAGTTCCAGAAATACCACTCGACTTTTTCGAAGCGCCATCGCCGCGGCATTTTATCCGACCACTCCTTCGTCTTGGGCTGCATCACGATCCAGTCAGGATAACCGCGTCGGCCGTTCGGCCCGGCCTTGGGGCCGGATTTATGCAACACGCCCCAGAGGCCATACCAGAAGGGCCATTCCGCAACATTGGCTTCATCCACGCCCTTGTGCGCATGGGTCACCCCATGAATACCGACCACGCCGCCGCCGTTTTTGACCCACTTCTCAAAAGCCCGCCGCTCCGCCGCGTTGAAGAGGATTCCCGTGTTGCTATCAAAGACGATCACGTCGATTTCCGCGAGGCCTTCATCGGTGAAGATCGCGCTATCGCTGGATTGAGTGAATTCCCACCCCTGTTCTTCGGCCAGCTCGGGGAATACCTTGGTGGCTTCGGCGCGGGCTCCCGTATGATCAAATCGCGGGGAGGTGGGGGAGTCCGCGCCCAATTTGTCGATGCGATGCACCCGGATGTCGGAGGCGTGGATGGTAGCCACGCCGATAATCGAAATCAAAATCAACCCGCCTAGTTTCACCATGCTGAATAACTTTGGGTGGCGTGCCAGTTGAGACAACGCTGAACCCATCGAGGTGAAATGATCTAGTCGCTGTGCAGTGCTTTGACGGGATTTACCCGTGAGGCGCGGCGGCCGGTGTTGCGGGAACCGTGGGTGGCAAAATGTTGGCCGACGAGGCCGGCGAGAAAGCCGGTGCGGCACTCGCGAGCAAGGTGCCGGGTGGCGCGGCGCTCGGCTCCCTGTTTGGTCGTAAGGCCAGCAAGAAGCTTGCCGATACCGCGACGGTCAAAGCGGTGGGAGGTTGGGATTACATCAAATCGACCTCCGACATTTCCTTTAACTCGGTCATGGACTTGGCGGTGTATATGCACGCCAACCACGCCACGGTTGATCCCGAGTATGGCATGGCGCTGGCCGCGACGATGGGGATCCATCCGCGTCTAGTCGGGGCATACGAGCCCGCCTTGAAGCGCGCCTATTCCCGCGCTGAAGTCCGGGCAGCTCCGGTGCCGTCTGCCACCGGTGTGCCGCAACCGACCGACGAGCAAATCGCGGAGTTACAGCGCACGGGGATGAAGTTGGCCGAGAACGGAGGAGCGGATGAGGCGTCCACCAAAGAAGCCGCTGATTCGATCATCGGTACGCTGACCCGTCACCTGGACGACGACGAACAAGCCGCGGCCGCCGGATTCCTCAACAGCGCGGTCGAAGCCAATACGATGCAGTCCTCCGGTGGTTCGCAAATGGCCGCTGCCGGAATGGCGTCGCAAGGGACGGCGGAACCGGTACCCGATGTCCCGCCGATATCGCTGAATACGTCGAAGCAATTTAATACGAAGCTGAAATTCCTCAATCGCACCAACCGCGTGATCGTGGCCAGCTTTCGGGTTGGATTCGTCGTACGTGACAGTGTGACCGCGAGTGTGGCGGCGGGTTATCAATTTGGCGGCACGCACACCTCCGGGGCGCGGAGTACAACGGCGGTGGAGCTGGCCGGCGTGGACGAGGCCACGTTACAAAACATCACCGAGCAACTCTACGCTGACTTCATCGCCGACTTGAAGGCCGCGGGCCGCGAAGTCGTAACGTTGGACGAGGCGCGCACGAGTGAGGGATTCGCTCGGTTGGATACATCTCCGACTCCTTACACGAAGGAATCGAAATTTTTGCAGGATCGTATCATCTCGGTCTACACGCCGGAGGGGGTACCGCTCTGGTGGGAGCACGGCAATCAAATCGGGGACAAGGGGCCGTTTGCCACCGGTAACTGGAAGGCGGCGGGTGCGATGTCGGTTGATCTAGATGCCATCGTGGTGGCGCCGACTTTTTGATCAGTTTCGCCGAGCTGGAATCGAGCGGTAACAAACGCGGCATGTTTTCTGGCTACGGCTCGGGTCGGGCATCCACGGGAGCCTCGCCGAAGATCTGCCTGCTCCAGGGTGAGACCAAGATGCTCGCGATTCACTTTAAGCACAAAATCGCCGGCGATTTCGGCGTAGCCGCCCTCAAGGACAAGGTCGTCGTGGGTGAATTCGGCGCGGAAATGATCACGCTGGATGAGCGGGACAACAATAACGCTTCGCGGGCCGGATTGCTCGGCCTCGCCCGAACCACCGGAAACCAGGGGCTTTTCGCCGCCGCAGGAGCGTCGCGGAGCGAGCAGACGTTGGCCGTGCAGACGAATCCGGGATATTTTACGGCCTATTCGCTGGCCGCGCTACGGGGTGTAAACGACTCCTACATCGAGGTATTCAACAAATACCCAGCCAAGAAGTAGGGTAGGGTTTACCCCCGGCGGGCAGGCGGGCGGAGTCGATTCGGCTTTGCGTGATCCGTGACGAGAGTCAGGGTCACCGGCGATGGTGCAATCAACCGAAGGCAAAGTCATTCATTCGCGGGAACCCTTGTGGGACCCGCAGCGTTGGCTGCCGACCACCCGGGAAGAAGTGGAAGCGCGCGGCTGGGACCAGCCGGACGTTATTCTCATTTCGGGTGATGCCTACGTGGATCATCCGGCATTCGGCACCGCCGCGGTTGGGCGGATGCTTGAAGCGGAGGGGCTGAAGGTCGCGATCGTGCCTCAACCAAACTGGCGCGATGACCTGCGCGATTTTAAGAAACTCGGTCCGCCCAAAATGTTTTTTGGGGTTACGGCCGGTTGCATGGATTCGATGGTCAATCGTTACACCGCGGCCAAGAAACTGCGCAGCGAGGACGCCTATACTCCGGGGGGGGAACATGGCTTCCGGCCTGATTACGCCACCACGGTTTATTCGAAAGCGCTGAAGCAGCTCTTCCCCGAGGTGCCGGTGATGATCGGCGGTATCGAGGCCAGTCTGCGTCGGGTGACGCACTACGACTATTGGTCGGATAAGCTCATGCCCTCGATTTTGGAATCGAGTGGGGCGGACCTGCTCATCTACGGCATGGGTGAATTACCGCTGCGGGAAACGGTGCGGTTGCTGAAACAAGGCGTGCCCTTTTCATCGCTGAAGACGATTCCCCAAACGGCCGTGCTTTTGCCCGCAGGGGAATCTGCGCAGAAGAATAAGCGCTGGGACGATTTCACGCTCCACAGTCATGAAGACTGTTTGGACCATCGGGATCACTACGCGAAGAATTTTAAGGACATCGAAACCGAATCGAACCGGGTTAAAGCGCGCCGTTTGTTTCAGCAGACGGGTGAACGCACGCTGGTGGTGAATCCCCCTTTCCCGACGATGACGGAGCAGCAGATCGATGCCGCGTTCGATCTGCCCTACACGCGGTTGCCGCACCCCAAGTATCGCAAACGCGGCCCCATTCCAGCCTACGAGATGATCAAGCATTCGATCAATATGCACCGCGGTTGTTTTGGGGGCTGCAGCTTTTGCACGATCTCGGCGCATCAGGGTAAGTTTGTCGCCAGCCGGTCGAAGACTTCGATCATGCGCGAGGTCGAATCGATCAAACAGATGCCTGATTTCCGCGGCACGATCAGCGATGTTGGCGGACCGTCCGCCAACATGTATAAGATGAAGGGCAAGGAGCAGTGGATCTGCGATGAGTGTATTCGCCCATCCTGCATCTGGCCCGACGTGTGTCGTAATCTTGATACCGATCACACCGACCTCCTCGACATCTACAAATCGGTGCGGGAAACCGAAGGTGTAAACCACGCTTACGTGGCCAGTGGTATTCGCTACGATCTTTTTCTCCACGAAAAGGGCGCGTCACCGCAGGCGAAGGCGAGTCACGACAAATACATTGAGGAGTTGGCCGCGCATCATGTGCCGGGCCGCATTAAGGTAGCGCCGGAACACACCAGTGATCACGTGCTGCGGGTGATGCGCAAACCGACCTTTAATCTGTTCTACAAATTCAAAGAGAAATTCGATGCGGCGGTCAAAAAAGCGGGCCGTAAGAAAACGCCGGTAATTCCGTATTTCATCAGCTCGCATCCCGGATCACGCCCGGAAGACATGGCGGAACTCGCGTTAAAAACGAAGGATCTCGGATTCCGGTTGGAACAGGTGCAGGACTTCACCCCGACGCCGATGACGGTGGCGACCGAGATCTATGCGACGGGCGTGCATCCCTATGATGGCGCCGAAACGTGCGTGGCGCGTTCGCCGGAGGAAAAGCAGGAGCAACGCAGCTTCTTTTTTTGGTATAAACCGGAAATGCGAAAAGCGCTGCGTGCTTCGATGAAGCGGCTCGGTCTGGGGGGGATTGCGCGACGATTGCTGGATGAGAAACGCAAAACTGAAGACGTGACACCGCCGCTCCACATTACCCCCTGCGGTTTTCAAATCCCGGAGGAGATAGCCTCGTCAAAAACGCCCGTATTTACCCCGGGCGAACAACCGACGGATACTCCAGTGCAGAAGAAGAAAAAGCAGCCGCGGATGGAGAAACAAAAACCGTCTCGCAACAAGCGGAAAAAGACCGATCCCCGCGGTCCGAAGCCCGAAGCAAAATCAGCGGCGAAACCCGCGCCGTTCCAGAAGTTTTTCAAGAAGCGTTGAGCTGTGTCTTCGATTGAGTCGCGAGAGTCCCGTTCGCCGTCCCGTGGTGTTTTAATTGCGGCGGGGGCCATCATTGCGCTGCTGTCGCTCAACTGGGTGGCCGCCGTCGCGCGTTTTCAAGTCGAGGGAATTTATTGGGACCAGTGGATGTTTCTCGAACCCATGTTTAAGGGGGAGGGGTGGCTCGCGCTGTTCACGCAACAACATGGTCCCCACCGCCAAGGCATCGCCTTTATCATCACGTCCTGGATCATGGAATGGAGCGGCTGGGACACCCGGGTGGAGGCGTTGTGGGGCGCGAGCCTATTGATGGTGGCCGCGGTGATGGCCTTGGTTTGGAAATACCGGCTGACGGGTCGGCTGGGTTGGATCGACCTTTGGCTGCCTCTGGCCGCGTTGGGTATGCGGCAATATGAGAATATCATCCTCGTGCCGAATGCTTCGCACAGCATGTTTCCGTTGGTGTTGATGTGGTCGGCGGCGTTGGTTATGTTGCGCGAGCTTTCGGTGCGGCGGTGGCTGGCGTTGGGGGTGATCGGAGTGCTGGCTCTTTTCACGGGTTTCGCGTTATTTGTGTGGGGGGCATTGATGGGATTGGTGGTGCTGGTGTCGGCTCGGGAACTGTGGCGGAAACAGTATCAAAACCTCGTGGGGCCCGGGGCGGGGGCGGCGATACTTTTGGCGGGCCTCGGATGGTTCTTGCACGGTTATCTGTTCAATCCGGCCAGTCCGGGGGCGACGTTCCCGCATTATCCGTTGGGGGATTACCCGTTGTTTGTGGTGCGCATGTTAGCGTCTCGGATGGGAATGTTGGGCGGTGGATCAGAGGCGATGTTCTGGGGGTGGATAGTGCTCGGTTTGGCGATAGCCGGTTGGGGGATCGGCTGCTGGCGAATCGTGCGATCGGACCAGATCGCGGCTCCTTTGTTGGCGACGGTGTTCTTTCTGACGGTGGGATTGGGTTACGCTGTTTTCACCGCGCTGGGACGGGTGCATCTGGGGGTCGAAGGTGGTGAGGCGTCACGTTACACGCCGCTGATGATATCCTTCTGGGTGGGGGTGGTAGCTTGGACGGCAACGGCCAAGTGGCGAGGTTGGCACATTGGGGCGGCGATTCTGGGTTGGGCGATGGTGGTCGTGCCGTGGATGGACATGTGGGACCGGCCCTGGCGGGATTGGCCGGGGACTCTGGGCATGAGTCAGCGGTCGCGCACGGCGATTGTCTGGACCACGAGTTACAAGACCAAGTGGCTGCTGGCGTGGCAGGAAACGGGCGATTGGCGTGAGGCGGAAAAGCAAGTACCCAATGGGGTGCATCCGGGTCCAGAGGGATCCCCGCTGGGTGAGCAGATTGAGTTTCTGGCGGAACGGCGGCTTTCGTTTTTGGGCGATCCTAAAACGGACTATACCTGGTTGCCGTGGTGGAACCCGCTGGGCGTGAGATGGGTGCAGGGCATGGGTGGTGAACACGAACAGTGGATGGCGGAAGAAGGCCGGTTTTTGGTCGATGGTGCTGATGATGCGTTCGTCAACTTGCGACTGAGGTGGAAGACTTTGGAGCTGCCGGAAGATGCCCCGATTGAGATCCAATTGGGTGAATTTCGGGGGCAAACCACTTATGCTGAATTGGTAAAGGGGCTGTCGGTGCCGATCCCGACCGATCGCCAGCCGCTGACGCTACGGAGTAAAGTAGGGGTAGCGCCGATTCATCCGCCCCACGATCCGCGGCCGGCTTCGTTTCTCGTGCTGGATCCGACCGTAACGACCACCCCGCGATACGAGGTGAAGTGGTTTTCCCGCAATGACGAGGGACTGTTGCCGGATGAGGTCGATTTTCGATGGGCCGACGGTTTCCACGACTGGAATCCGGCGGGCGGGTTCGTTTGGACGGGTGACGCGGCGACAGTCGAAATGCGCACCCGTCAGACGCGGTATTTGAATGTCGTGATCGAGGGGCGTTATGAGCATGCTGATGACGGACCGATCCGATTGTATGTGAATGACGACGAGTGGCTGTTGGACTGGGTCCCGGGGGGAATGTCGCTGTCGATCGAGATTCCGGGCGGGCAATCGAGCTCGGTTACTTTGCGCAACATTGTGGGATCCAAGAGCCCCCGCGATTTCGGTGAATCCGATGATGCGCGTTTCCTCGCGCTGAGGATCACCCGCATCAGTTTTGATGAGCAGCCGGCATTCCCGGTGCTGGAATGAGGCAGAATCCAATTGCGGGGAAATCCTCGATGCTCAGATTGTGGTGGTGGACCCGAAAAATGAAGCTCTCGAAACGGCGCGACAGGCGGGAATCGATCTTTCGCTGATCGATTCCAATCTGGCGTTGTCGTATGAGGAGCGGGTTGCGCGTCATCAGGACGCATTGGAGTTGATGTTAAAATTGAGAGAGGCGGGAAACGCTCATGCCCAATCTAGAGAAACTGCTACAGAAGTTCACCGAGGCTGAGTTCGATTTTGTTTTGGTCGGAGGGTTCGCGGGGGTTCTCCATGGCTCCAGCTATGTCACTGATGATCTCGATATTTGTGCCGCTCTTTCGACTGAGAATGTGGAAGTATTGCGGAATATTTTAAGGGACCTGAATCCGACGCATCGGATGACTGCGAACCAATTTTCGTTTCTGGAGCATCCGAAAGGCGAAGCAAACATTACCAACCTGTATTTAGAAACGGATGCCGGTGTGGTGGATGTTTTGGGCAGTGTTCTCGGAATAGGAGAATATGACCGTTTGGCCGAAAATGCCATCGAGGTTCCTCTGAACGGCCTCATATGCCGGGTCATCTCATTGCCTGATTTGATTACGGCGAAGGAAGCCGTCGCGCGAGATAAGGATCTGCTGGTGGCCAAGGAACTACGGGCAATCGCGGCTAAACGGGGTATAGATATTCCGCCTCCGAGTTCCGACTCATGAGCCGCCGTTGTCTTTGGTGGTTTGGCATGGTTGGGGGACTCTTGGTTCTCAACGGAGTTTGGGGTATCGCGCGGTTTCAGGCGAACGGGCTCTTTGGTGATCAGTGGAGTTTTTATCAGCCTTTGTTTGAAGGGGCGAGTTGGTGGGAGATTTTTAACTGGCAGCATGGCCCGCATTGGCAGGGGTTGGCGTTCTTGTTAACGGCGGGGGTGCTGGAGCTCAGTCAGTGGGATGCGCGCGTCGAGAGCCTTTGGATATTCCTTCAACTGGTAGCCGCCACGGGACTGGCATTGACTCTGAAACGTCGATTGGCCGGGGGTATTCATATTTTGGATATTTGGATCGTGATCGCGGGACTGTCCCTGGTTTCCTACGAAACCATATTGTTGGTGCCCAATGCCTCCCATAGTATCTTTCCGCTCTTGGGTTTGATGGTGCTGGCCAATATCTGGCCGTCTGAATGGACGGTGGGACGGGGCGTCGGGATCGGGTTGATCGTGGTGATATTGGCCTTCACGGGTTTTGGTCTATTCCCGGCGGCCTTGGCGGTGCTGGTGCTTTTGGGCGGAGTTATCCGGGATGCAAAATCCGGATTTGATCAATCGATGCGAGCGAGTTTGTGCGCCGTGGGTATCGCCCTGGCGGGCGGATTCGTTTTCTCCCGCGGTTATGTGTTTTCGCCGGCGAGTGATGACTTCGCGTGGTGGGGGCAGGCTTTCTCGGACTATGGTCGATTTATTTTGCTGATGCTGGCGAGCCGGGGTGGATGGGATGGCGAATCGGTGGCGGCTTATGGCTTCGGCCTCGTGGTCTGCGGGGGAGGCCTTTTTGCTCTGGCGGGAGCGTTGAAGCGAATGTGGGCGAATGAACATCAGAGGAGTGGAGAGGTAGTGGTAGTGCTGATTGGAACCACGTTTGCTTTTGCCGTTTTTACGGCACTGGGACGGGCGCACCTGCGGATCGATGCGGGAATGGCGTCGCGTTATACGGCGTTATTACTGCCGCTGTGGTTGGGGGCTGACCTCGTGGCAGCGGGTTCGGTCAGGAAATGGGTGAGGCTCGGCATGAGTGGATTGGCGATAATCATGGCGGTAGGTCCGTGGGTTTATTTGGCCAATCGTCCGGTGAAGGATTGGGCGGGCACGGTCGGGATGCGCGATGGCGATTTGCAGAACTTGCGCTCATTCCAATCCGGGAAAATCGCATGGATTGCCAACTACCAGCTCGCGCAGGATTGGCGCCTGGCGGAGGAGAGTCGACCGGGCGGGGTATTCCCTTTTCTGGAGACCTATCCGATGGAGGCACGAATCCAGTATTTGGAGAAACACGATCTTTCGTTTGCGGCCGGCGAGACAGGTTCGCTTGCGTGGCTGCCTTGGATTCACGATCGCGAGGTGCGGCGCATTCCGCAGGGGTGGAAGCAGGGGAGTGCTTGGATTCTGCGGCCCACGACCGATGGATTTTTAAATCTTAGGGTTCGTCCAGCGGAAAACTCAATGGGGGATTGGACTTTGAGGTTGGGCGAACGACGGGGTGAGATCGATTTTGAGAACCTGCAGGAGGGGGTGTCGATTGCCGTGTCGCCGGATGATGAGTGGTTCGAATTGATGTGGCCGGAAACCGCGCGGTTGGACGCGCCGACAATCTCACCCCGTCCGGTGCACCCGAGCTGGGCTTGGCGGGATGGGATGCTGCAACGTGATCGTTCGCTCAAGATCCTCGCAGGATTTCACGGTTGGGAGGAAGCAGGCTCCTTTGGTTGGACGACGGACCGGCTCGAAGCTGAAGTGTCGGCCCATGCCGAGTCCTGGATAAATATCAGGTTGGATTCTCGATTTGATGCCGTGGATACCGGTCCGATTTCTTTGCAGATGGGCTCTCGGTCGTGGGAGTTCACTGCTGATGAGCTAAAGATGGGGGTGAGTCTTCGATTACCCGAGTCCAGTGGCACCGATTCTTTGATTTTAGCTCATGTGGCGGGGGCCCGTAGTCCGGCCGAACTAGGATTGTGGGCCGATGAAAGGAAGTTGGCGCTTCGATTGGCGGAGTTTTCGATCTCGAATACGGCTTCTTATGCAGCGTTACCTTAGTAGGGATGCTAACGATAGACCAAATCTGGCCTAGCCACCGTTCTACGGACGCTTCACGACCTTCCGTTGCTCATGTCTGATTCTCCCTTGGTAAGTCACATTTATACGGCCGATCCGTCGGCGCATGTATTCAATGGCCGGATCTACGTTTACCCCTCCCACGACCGGGATACGGGCATCTCGGACAATGATAGTGGCGACCAATACGATATGGTGGATTACCATGTGTTCTCGATGGATGACGTGGGCAGTGAAGTCACCGACCACGGCGTGGCTCTCAAATTGGAAGATATTCCGTGGGCGGAAAAACAGCTTTGGGCGCCCGATGCCGCGGAGCGGAACGGGAAATATTACCTGGTTTTCCCCGCTCGGTCGCATGATGGGCTTTTCCGAATCGGGGTTGCGATTGGTGATAAACCCGAAGGTCCCTTCCTCGCCGAGCCCGAACCGATCGCGGGCAGCTACAGCATTGACCCGGCGGTGTTGGTCGATGGACAGGAAGCGTTCCTCTACTTTGGCGGTATCTGGGGTGGTCAGCTCCAGCACTTTGACGGCAATCGCTACGATCCGAGTCTCGAAGAACCCACGGGCGATTCCCCGGCGATCAATCCGCGGGTGGCCCGACTGAGTGACGATATGAAATCGATCGTGGGTGAGGTGCAGGAGATGGAGATTCTCGATGAGGAGGGTCAACCGCTGCGGGCCGACGATCATGATAGGCGCTTTTTCGAGGCGGCCTGGGTGCACAAGCGCGGTGATACCTATTACCTTTCGTATTCCACCGGGAATACCCACTATTTGGTCTACGCCACCAGCAAGAGCCCCACGGGGCCGTTTACCTATGGCGGGCGTATTATGGAGCCGGTGGTTGGTTGGACGACACATCAGTCCATCGTGGAGCACCGTGGTCGGTGGTTTCTTTTCCATCACGACTCGAGTTTGTCGGGCGGAAAGAACGCCCTGCGTTGTATCAAGGCCAAGGAGATTTTCTACGACGAAGCGGGGCGTATCCTGCCAGTTGAGGTCTAACGCGTAGCTTGGGTGGCGGGAGTCCACGTATTTGTGGCTTAACGCTTGGCAGTATGGTTGCCGTGCTCCAGAGTAGCGGGAGCTTTAACACCCGCCTATGGTTCCCGCAATTAGTTGGTTGGTTCGACTTGGAGTCGGACAAGGTCTCTTCACCCTCGATCAAGCAAAGTCGGTGCACGCCGCCGTCGGCGATGACGCCGAACTGCTGGCGTTTGCCTAACAACTGATCGATGATGCGTATGTCGAGGATGACCGCTTGGGTGATCTCGAACAGCTTGCCGGAATTGTCATGGCTAAAGGGGAAGCCGGACCGCCGGATGAAGATCCCTTCGCGCCGGCGTCGGAAACGGCCGTCTCGGCACCCACTCCACCACCGGCGGAACCCGAGCCTGCCCCCACGCCTCAGCCGAGTGTGCCGGATCCGGCGCCCATTCCGACGGGGTCGATCGCGGCGGGAGAATTGGATTTCGATAATTTGGGTGCCCTCAGCGACGATGCGCTCGCCGAACAGCTCCGCGGTTTCCTGGTGCTCTGTGGCGATGAGGGGGTGAGTGACCTGCATCTCTGCGCCGGAGCCCGACCTTTTGTGCGCCAGCAACGTGCACTCGCTTTCCTGAGCGAACATATCATTTCCGAAGAGGAGGCCCTCCGTTTAAATACCGTGCTTTTGGCCAAGCACCAAAAAGACGAATACCTCAGCCGTAAGGACTACGATTTTGCTTTGGCCCTCGATGAAAGTCACCGCTATCGCGTCAATTTGATGTTTCAAAAAGACGGTGCCTCCGGTTGCTACCGCATGGTTTCAGCCGAGGTTCCGGAGATCGATGGTCTTGGACTTAAGAATGTCGATACGATCAAAAAACTTCTGCCGTTATCACAACGGCCTCATGCTGGTGACGGGTCCGGTTGGCGCGGGTAAAACCACGACCTTGGCCGCCCTCGTCAATGAGCTGAACAAGGCGCGCAAGGATCACATCATCACAGTCGAGGATCCGGTGGAAATCGTGCAGGAGTCCATCGGCTGCAATGTCACCCAACGGCAGGTGGGATCCCACACGCGCTCCTTCTCTTCAGCCCTGAAAGGGGCGTTGCGCGAAGACCCGGACATCATGGCCATTGGCGAACTGCGTGACCTCGAGACGATCGAGATGGCAATCAGTGCCTCCGAGACGGGTCACTTGGTGATCGGCACGATGCATACGAGTGATGCTTCGACGACACTCAACCGGTTGCTCGATGTCTTTCCTCCCGCCCAGCAAACCCAGATTCGTTCCTCGGTGGCGGAAAGTCTACGGGGTGTGCTTTGCCAACGTATTCTGCCGAGCGTGGATGGCGGGCTCGTGCTGGCCTGTGAAATTCTCACTTCCAATCCCGCGGTGGCAGCGCTGATCCGCGAAGGCAAAATGCAAGGCCTCCGCAACGTGATGGAAACCGGCATCAAAGATGGCATGTGTCTGATGGAGAATTCCGTCATGGAGCTCTACAAAGCCGGCAAAATCACGGCCGAGGTTGCCCGCCAAAATGTCACCACCAAAGGCGTGCTCGCCCAGATCCCTGCATGATCGCGCCACTACGCACCACGCTTTCTTTCGAAACTCTCTTCTTGTCCTAGCTCATGCCTGCCATTGATCGCCTGTTACAACTGATGCTCGAAAAGGGCGGATCCGATTTGCACCTCAACGTCGGCATGGTGCCCAAGGCCCGTATTTCGGGTAACGTGATTCCGATCGAGGAGGGTATCGTTACCGCACCGCAGATGGAGACCTACCTGAGCGAGATCTGCCCCGAGCATCTCTGGAAAGAATATCTCGATACTAAGGATCTGGATTTGGCGCACGAAATTCCGGGAGTGGCTCGTTTCCGCGGGAACTACCTCTACAACCACTGGGGGCAGGCCGGCATCTTCCGGCGGAGATTCTATCATTTGACACCCTCAATCTGCCGGAAGTGCTGAAGAAATTCTGTCACATGTCGGAAGGTCTCGTGGTGGTAACCGGCCCGACGGGTAGTGGCAAGTCCACCACGCTGGCGGCGATGATCGATTACATTAACGATAACCTCGCCCGGCACATCATTACGATCGAAGATCCGATCGAGTTTGTGCATCCGAAGAAGAAGTCTGTGATTGTGCACCGGGAAGTCGGCGAGCACACCGAGACCTTTGCTCACGCGCTTAAAGGAGCCATGCGGCATGACCCGGATATTCTCCTCCTCGGTGAAATGCGTGAGTTGGAAACCATCAAACTCGCGCTCGGTTGTGCTTCCATGGGTATGCTTGTATTCGGCACCCTGCACACTAACAACGCGCCCAAGACCGTCGACCGCATCATCAATGCGTTCCCTGCGGATGAGCAGAACCAAGTGCGCGTGATGTTGGCCGGCTGTTTATCCGGCGTGGTCGCGCAGCTGCTCTGTAAACGTCAGCCCAAGGGCCGCGTGGCCGTGCACGAGATTCTCCTCAAACACGAAGCTCTGCCGAACACCATTCGCAGTGGCGCGATTTCCAACATCCGGGCCATCATCGAGAGTGGTAAAAATGACGGCATGACCACGATGGACTGGAGTCTCATGGACCGTGTGAACGATGGCTCTATTTCGGCTAAAGAGGCCTCCATGAAGTCGGCCAATAAGCAGGCATTTCAGCATCTCCTCAAACCCGGCGAACTCGAAGAAGCTGACCACTGAGCGGATGCCGTGACTCAGCGGACGGCGCGGTCAGTCATCACCCAGGCGGAGCGCCATAAAGTAACTGTTGGGATCCGCGCGGTATTCGCCGAAGGGAGGGCATTCCACGAAGCCTGCGGCGACATAGAGCTTCCGCGCGGGTTCAAACTCAGGTTGTGACCCTGTTTCCAAATTGAGTTGCTGGTATCCTCGCCGATGGGCCTCGGCCAGGATGTGGTCGAGCATGAGTTTGCCGACGCCACGTCGTCGAAAGGGGTGTGCGGTGCGCATTGATTTGATTCCACCCTGCTGGGGCGAGAGTTGGCGCAGAGCGCCGCAACCGGCCAAAGCAGAGTCTTCCCAGACCGTCCAAAACGTGATGTCGGGTTGGCGGAGATGGGCGAGATCAAGAGCGTGGACACTCTCGCGGGGTGAAATGCGGTGCATGTCCTCCAAGTGTTCCGCCAAGAGGAGGGCGATCTCAGGACCGGTTAAATCGTCGACGCGAAGAGTAAGCATATCGATCTCTGGATAGTTGCCTTTGCTCCGGAATTGCGAGAATGATCCCGTTGTTGTTCCCCTCAACTTTTATCCCCTTGAAACGACTCTGTTCCCTTCTCGCCCTGACTTT
>CBFHXU010000006.1:0-33879 GCA_965659875.1 uncultured Opitutaceae bacterium | reverse complement strand
CAAGGACCTGCCTGATGGATTCACCAACCTGGCGATTGGTGATGCTGCTCCGGATTTTTCGCTTCCCGGCACGGATGGCAAAACCTACACCCTCGATGACTTTGGCGGTACCGATGTTCTCGTAGTCTACTTCACGGGCACGCACTGCCCGACGTCCCACGGGGCGATGGGGCGCATGCTGCAGTTCGTGGAAGATTTCAGCGATAAGAGCTTCAAGTTTGTGGCGATCAATCCCAACCATTCCTCCGGACTGCGTCCCGATGAGTTTGGTCACACGGACTACGATGAAACGTTTGCGGACTCGAAACGATATGCCGAGGACTACGGTTGGACGTTTCCATTTCTCTACGATGGCGACGAACAAAAGGTGGCGCGGACCTATGGCTGCTTGGCTACGCCGCACGTGCTGATTTTTGATCGCGACCGCAAATTGCGTTACAACGGACGATTCGACGATTCGCGTTTTGCGGATGCCGCCACGGTCAAATCGCCCGATGCCCGTAATGCGGTCGAAGCTATTTTGGCGGGGCAACCCGTGCCCGTGGAGATGACTCGTCCGCACGGCTGTTCCACCAAGTGGAAGGAACGTAGCCTGCATGTGATGGAGGAAGAAAAGCAGTGGCAGGGCAGGGAGGCCACGCTCGAAGAAATTGATGCTGAAGGTGTCGCTGCGTTGCGGGCGAACGGCACGGAGAAGCTGCGCCTGATCAATGTATGGGCAACGTGGTGCGGACCTTGTGTGGAAGAATTTCCGGACCTCACCGCCATCGCCCGTAAGTTCAGTCGACGTGAATTCGAGCTGGTCACGATCAGTTTGGATCAACTTTCCGATCAAGAACGGGCCCGCCAGTTCCTGAGCAAACACCGCGCGGTGATGAGTGATAAACTCGAGAAATCCGTTACCAAGGAAGGCCGCACGACCAACAACTACATTTACACCGGTTCGAGTGTGGATGACCTGGCGGAAGTGTTGGATCCGGAATGGCCGGGACCGATTCCTTACTCGGTGCTAGTCGATCAAAAAGGCAACGTGCTCTATCGCAAACTCGGCAAGATCGATCCCGAGGTGGTGCGCACCAAAATCCTCGAAACGCTCACCCGTCACTACGTGCAGTAGAACGACGGGCGGGTCGTGATCTAACGGAGCAACTCCACCACATCCGGGTGAAGTCCGTGCATTGCTGAATCGAAGGTCAGCACGCGACCATGGTTTCTTCTCGCGATTTCCGCCAGTCGGGCATCGGTGACTTGTTTGGCGCCCTGCAGGTTGCGATGGGGAACCTCGTGCCAATCCAGATTGTCGGTCCAAAATGTATGACGTGGATGACGCCGCAGAGCCGCGAGTGTTTCCCAGGCTGCCGCCGCGGAATGATCTGCAGCGACACTCACGTGTACCCGCAATAAGGTGCCTTCGGTGAGCAATGTTGTGGCGAAACGGTCAGAGTTTTGGCGAAACCATGTCCGTGCTGCCCGGTGATGCACATGGGAATCGATCAGAAGTGCCGAGAGCACATTGCCATCCAAAAGGTAGATCACGTGGCTTCGGATTCGATGCGATCAACATCTGCGGTGGTCAGCGGAGATGCTCCCTTGATGACGGGGAGCCCGTCATCTTCCACGGCTAATGGTGAAGATGCCGGCTGCACACCTCGGCGGATCAATTCGTTGATCGCACGGTTCAAGCTCGTGTCCCGATCTTTGGCAAAGGAACGAACGATCGGTTCGATGTCCGGCTCTAAAGATACACTAGTTCGCATTAGTGCACCATTGGTGTATTGGTGAAAAAGACAAGTTCTTAACCTGGATCGAATGGGTCAATTTAGGGCAGATCATTGTCGCGGACATCGCGGAGTTTGGCTGCCAGCTTGGTTTTGAATCGAGCGACGCTGGCGGCGTGAGCGGGATCGTTGACGAGATTGGTGTATTGCTGGGGATCGTTGTGGGTATCGAAGAGTTCGATGCCGCCTGCGGCGTCTTCCCCGTATTGCATAAAGGCGTAGCGTTCCTCTCGGAGGAGAAAGCCTTTGCGCATGGGAGCCACGCTGAAAGCGGTGTCACGCACCTGGGTCTCAGGTTCGTCGAGGAGCTTGGTCAGGCTTTTGCCTTGGATGTTCTTCGGGATCTCGAGTCCGCAGAGTTCCGCGATGGTGGGGTAGAGGTCCAGTAGCTCGACCAAGGAGTCGCTGACGGCGGGTTCTTTGCCGGGCACGCAAATGATCAGGGGCACCCCTGCTGATTCGTCGCGCAGACTTACCTTGGCCCAAAAATCGTGTTCCCCCAGATGGTAGCCGTGATCACTGGTAAAGATGATGATCGTTTCATCGGTCAGGCCTTCTTCGTCGAGCGCATCCAACACCTTGCCGACCTGAGCATCCATGTAGGCGACTGAGGCATAGTAACCGCCCACCGCCTTCTTTTGGCGGCGGATGTCCATCTGCATATTCTCACTCGTTTTGTAGTTTATGGCCGCCTTGGGAATATCGTCCCAGTTGCCGGGGATTTTGGGCGGCAGCACCATCTTATCGTAAGGCTTGAAAGGGGGGTAGTAGCTGCGCGGTGCGACGAAGGGCACGTGCGGGCGGACAAATCCGACGCCTAACCAAAAGGGTTGGTCACGCTTTTTCTTGATTAACTCGACTGCTTTGGCCGCGGTTTTCCCATCGGAATGCACAAGGTCGTCCCCATCAGCCTCGACCACCACAAAGGTATTCCCGCCGACTGCGGGCTTTTTGCCATCGGGATTCGATTCGAGGGTTTCGCCGTCGCCGGGGGCGGTCCATTCGGGGCCGGGACTGTTAAATCGTTCGGTCCATGATCGTTCGTCATCGGCGCCGTGCCCCCCTTCTTCGATGCCCCCCGGCACGCCCATGTGAAATATCTTACTCACCCGGGCCGCATAGTAACCGTTGTCCTTAAAATACTCCGACCACATGGGCCGGTCGCCGATTTGCGGGCGGGGATTGTGGTAACCGAGGGCGCCGGTGGCATGGGGATAGTAGCCTGACATGAACGACGCGCGGGAAGGGCCGCAGTAGGTGCCTTGGCAGTAGGCCTTGGTGAACCGGACGCCGCGATTCGCCAGACGATCGATGTTGGGGGTCTGGACGACCGTGTTCCCGTAGCACGACAACGCGGTGTAAGTCAGGTCATCCGAGATGATGAACAGCACATTGTAACGTTTCTCGTCCGCGGCGGCGGCCAAGGCGCCGGCGCTGAGCAGTACAGCGAGGAAACCAAGCAAGGGACGGCGTATCATGATTGGGTGGATTTCATATTAGTTCGATTCACTCCATCTCCTGTAGTTGTTCCCAGAGAGCGATCCGGATGTTACGCCAAGCGCGGCGATGACCCTTGGCCTCCGCGTCCTCGAGGAGGGCTTGGTTGCCGTCCTTAAGCCCGAGCCGCTCATCAAAATTGTCATCCAATTTGAAATGCATCCCGAGAAATTCGGAACGGGAGTAGTGTTTGAGCTTTTTTAAATGCTGGGGTGGGGCGACCGCGATTATGTAGTCCACCACTTCCCGCACCGACTGGAATCGGTCCGTCTTCGGGGAATGCTGTGCGCAGACCTCACCCTCGCAGCAGGCCTTTTCGGCGTGGGCGATTGATGCCGGCAGCAAGCAGGAGACCACCAGAATGTGGCGTAAAATTCGAACGAACATAGGGGCGAGGGGCGGGACAGGTTGTCGGAAGATCGTGGAATGACCTGCGATTGTCGAGATATTGACTATTGTCGGCGAAGGGTGAGCTCTGGCAGGTTCATCCTTCCTCCCTTACCTTGACTATAACTCGACCCAACCTCCGTAGTCTGTTTGGCCGTACTTTACTAGGCGCGGTGCTCTTCTTGGGCGGCTGTTCGCTGCCGCGAAACTCAGCTCTGATTGAGCCCGTTTATGCCACTGCAGCGGAGCGGGCGGAGACTCAACAGGCCTTGCTGCATGAGGCGTGGAGGTTGGTGAGAAAACGTTTTTACGACCCGGAGTTCAATGGCGCCGATTGGGCGACGGCTTATCATCGTTACAAGGATGCGGCGGCGGTGGCCCGGTCGAATGAGGAACTGTATGAGGTCATCAACGATATGTTGGGTGAGCTCGATGATGGCCACACGGGGGCACTTACCCCGCGCAAAGCCTGGGAGGAGTATCGAGAGGAACGGGCGTTTGTTGGGCTCAATTTGGAGCGACTGGACGAACAGTGGGTGATCACGGAGTTACGTCCCGGCAGCTCGGCGGCCGAATCGGAAATCGAACCGGGATGGATCGCGCTTTCGCGGGACGGTGAGCCTTTGGCCGAGGATCGGCTGAATTTTGATAGTGTGCCCGGTGAGACCTATACGTGGCGGTTCCATGATGCGGCCGGCGATGAGCGTGAAGTGTCATTGCTGGCGCGCACGTTGCCGGATTGGATGCCGCCGGAGGAGCGACATTCCGCCGAGGGGTGGATTTATCTGCGCTTCGATGAATTTGAATCGGAGTATCACAAATGGCTGGGGGCGCGATTGAAGGCTCACCAAGACGCGCCGGGTGTGATTCTCGATTTACGCAGCAATGGTGGGGGAGCGGTCTATTCATTGGAACATGTCATCAATGACTTCTTCCCCAAACGTGTGTCTTATGGAGCGTTCGTTTCGCGCCAGGGTAAGGAAGATCACGAGAAATCGGCTTGGCGAGATGGCGTGGGCTATGATGGTCCCCTCGTCGTGCTCATCGGAGGTGGGTCCGCCAGCTCAGCGGAGATTTTTGCGCACATGCTCAAACACTATGATCGAGCGACTTTGATTGGGCGGACCACGGCTGGGGTGGTAATCGCGAGTCGCAAATTCCGTCTGCGTGATGGAGGTGAAGTTCAGATCGGGCTCCATGATTTTCAGACCCTTGATGGGATGAGGCTCGAAGGTATCGGGGTTGAACCGGACGTGGAGATCGAACGCAAATTATCTGATATCCGGGAGGGGTTTGATGCCGATTTGGATGCCGCGGTGGAGTGGCTGAGAGCGCATGCCCGGGTCGCGGAAAAAGCGGAGCTCTGAGACGAATTCGCGGGCTAGGGCAGCAGTCGTTCGAGCCCGGAGTACCACATTTTCAGTCGAGAATGGGAGGAGGCGCGCGCCCAACCCCGGTAAGAATGCCGCCGGTTGGCGAAAAGCGATTGACCCACGGTCCTCCCCCGCTGACCAACGGAGCGCGCAGTCTGCGTCCCCGCGAAAGTCGATTCATCATGAGTGGGCTTGCCCCGGATCGGGCGACCGATTCTGCTCTTCATTTACGATCCTATTTACTGCCCATTTCGAGACCGCGAATGCCCAAACGCAAAAAACCCGCCGACGACCAAGATGAACTTTTATTTGATGCCAACGCATCAAAGGAAACTCCGGCCAAACCTGTCGCGGAGTCCGCTGAGGGGTCAGATGCCGGTGACGGTTCACCGCCCGATGAGATCGTAGCAGAGGAAACCGCGGGTGATGCTCCCCTGGAAGGCTCCTATCGCAACTGGTTTCTGGATTACGCCAGTTATGTGATTCTTGACCGGGCGGTGCCTCATTTGCACGACGGGCTGAAACCCGTGCAGCGCCGCATTTTGCACACCCTCTTCACCAAGGACGACGGGCGATTCCATAAAGTCGCCAACATCGTGGGTGCGACGATGGCTTTTCACCCGCATGGCGACGCCTCCATCGAGGCCGCCTTGGTCGGCATTGCCCAGCGCGGCTACCTCATTGAGCCGCAGGGTAATTTTGGCAATACCCTCACCGGAGATGGAGCGGCCGCCGCGCGTTACATTGAGGCGCGTCTCACTCCGTTTGCGCGCGATGTGCTTTTTAATCCGAAGACGACCGAGTGGCAGCAAAGCTACGACGGTCGCGCGAAGGAGCCAGTCACTTTACCGGCGAAATTTCCACTGGTCCTCTTGGAAGGCGCCGAAGGTATCGCGGTGGGACTCTCCACCAAGATCCTGCCCCACAATTTCAATGATCTGTGTCGCGCCTCGATCAATTACCTGCAAGGAAAGACCTTCCGCATTCGTCCCGATTTTCCATCGGGTGGCACCGCTGATTTCTCCGACTACAACGACGGAAAACGCGGCGGTAAGGTAAAGGTCCGCGCAACGATTAAACCCGGTGAGACCAAATACCTGCTGGCGATCACCGAGCTGGCCCACGGCACGACGACGACCTCGCTCATCGATTCGATCATTGCCGCCAACAACAAGGGCAAGCTGAAGATCAAGCACGTCGATGATAATACCGCCGACAAGGTCGAGATCATCGTGCACCTGCCGCAGGGCTCCGATCCGAAGAAGGTCAAACAGCAGCTTTACGCGTTTACCAATTGCCAGATGTCGATCTCGCCGGCGGCCTGCGCCATCGAGACTCACGAGGGACGCGATCGGCCCGCCTTTATTGGCGTGTCGGAGATTCTCAAACGCTCCACTGACCGCACGGTGGAGTTGCTCAAACGAGAACTCGAAATCAAACTCGGTGAACTCGAGCAACAGTGGCACTGGGACTCACTCGAACGCATCTTTATTGAGGAGCGCATCTATCGTCGGATTGAAAAATCCAAAACGTGGGAAAGCGTGATCGAAGAGATTCGCACCGGGCTGGAGCCGTTCTTGGAGCGGCTTAAGCGGGAAGTGACGGATGAGGACATTACTCGTCTTACCGAAATTCGGATTAAGCGTATCTCCGCCTACAATCGCTTCAAGGCCGATGAAAAGATCAAGAAAATCGAAGAGGACATCAAAGCGGTTAAGCACGACCTGAAACATCTCGTCGATTACGCCATCAATTGGTTCGAGACGTTGCAGGAGAAATACGGCAAAGGTCGTCGGCGTCGCACTTCCTTTGACGAGATTGAGCAGATTAACGTCGCGAAGGTTGTTGCCACCAACCAGCGCCTTTACGTGGACCGCGAGGGCGGATTCATCGGCCGTAATTGGCGGCAACATGAGTTCGTCACCGAAGTCAGTGAACTCGACACGATTCTCTGCATCATGGGCGACGGTTCACTCAAGGTTACCAAGATCGCCGACAAGGTCTTCATGGGCCGAAATATTCTGCACGTGTCCGTCTTCAAGAAAGACGGCCCGCCGGAGTTCTTCACGCTGCTTTACCAGGATAAGAAATCCGGCAAGTGTTTCGCCAAACGGTTTACGGTGGGCGGCGTGACCCGCGACAAGCTTTACAACTTGGCGGCGAGCGAAGGGTCCAAAGTCGTTTACTTCGATGCCACCAAGAATAAGGACGCGATGCCCGACTTGTTGCGCATTCAATTGAGTGGCCGCTGCAAAGCCCGGGTGAAGGACTTCGAATACGATCTGACGGAAGCCAAGATTGGCACCCGGGGCGCCAAGGGGGTGACCGTTACCAAATACCCGGTGCGCAAAGTCACCAAGGTGCTCGGCATCGGTGAAGAGGAATAAGCGGGCTTTGGATTTTGGATTCCGGATTTTTGATTTTGGATTGGTGACATAGGGTCGTCCGCGCACTGTAAATCTCGGTCATCCCGTTCGCTATTGGAGGCACACATAGTCGGGCGTATAGTTCACCTGCCTATGGCAGCGCCGGAGGCGACCAGGGCCCGACCCACGGCAAAGCGCTGCGTCTGAATTGTGGGCCCGATATCGCCACTTGGCTCGTTGTGAGAGTCGCGTTTAAAGTCAATGTGTAGAGGTTGACCCGATCCGAAGCGGGCCGTGAGATCGGTTATTCACCCCTGACGTCTTTCCCCTAATGAAAAAACTACTTCTGCTCGCCGTTTTTGCGTTCCCTCTATTTGCCGATTTTTCGACGCCCGTAATCGACGGTTCGGGTCCCGGTTGGAAAAAACTCACGGCGGCTGACTTTATGGACGTCAATTGTGGGGACGATACGTGGACTTGGGACGGTAACTCCGTTGCATGCACGGGTGAACCCATTGGTGTCATCGCCACCAAGAAGCTCTACACCAACTTCGAGCTCATTGCGGAGTGGCGACACAACAAGCCGGCGGGCAATTCCGGTATTTTTGTCTGGGCTTACCCCGATGTGATCAAGGCTATGCAAGACGGCTCCAACGAGGACCGACTTCCCCAAGGCATCGAAGTCCAGGTGCTCGATCTGGGCTACAAAACCAACTACGAAAAAAAGGGTGACCGGAAGGCCGATTGGTTCACCTGTCACGGTGATGTTTTTGGGGTGGGTAAAGCCAAGTTCGATCCCTTTCTGCCGATCTCACCCAACGGCACGCGCTCGTTTCCGACCCACGAAACCACGAAACCTCACGGGGAGTGGAACCACTATTACATCCGTTGTATTAACGGCGAAATCCGCCTCTGGGTAAACGGCAAGGAAGTCTCCGGTGGCAACAATTCCAACACCACCAGCGGTCACATCTGTCTCGAGTCCGAAGGATCACCCATCGATTTCCGCAACCTCCTCGTGCGCGAACTGCCGTAAAGGGGAAGTTGGGGTATAGCCGCAAAAAGGCGCAAAAAATATCGTTCTGAAATCGAACAGTGATTTTGCGCCTAGCTGGTTTTGTGCCTTTTTGTGGCGAAATGAAGCTTCGGAGTGGCCGCGCCATAGGCGGGTAAACTTTGTTCTCTTCGTTTCCTTATGTAAAAATCTGTGCCCGTTTACACCGGTTGTAGATCCACCTTTCGACCGACAATCGCGTAGTTGTCGGCGACTTCGTCGAGGGACTCCATTTGCGAGACGCAGGCGGAGAGGTTGGGGTTTTGCAGGGCCCAGAGGCAGGCTTTGGCAAAGGTCGAGGTGTTGGGGTCGGGGATCGCGGTATCCAGTTTCTGCTGGCGCCATGCCGGTTGATTTTGCATGGCGAACAACCGGGCGACTTTCATCGCGATCATACCCAGTCCGGCCTGATGCGCCCGGTGCATGTCGGGTTCCAAGGCGGCGTGGTTCGCGATGTTGTAAGCGAACATGGCGACATCGTAGTAACCGGCGTCGATGGCCTTGGAGAGATGGGCTCCCACGTCGTTGTGAAATGAAACCGCGGCGGCGCGAATGAGCCCCTCTTGCTTAAATTCGGCGAACACTTCCTGCAGCGGTTCGTCGTCCATCATTTCCGGCATGGCAATGCCGTGGGGGCAATGGAGCACGTCAAGATGATCGGTTTGTAGGCGCTCCAGTGATCCGTGCAGAAGTTTACGGGCGTGGTCTTTGACTTTCTGTTTCCAGCCGTTCCGGTAGCCGTGCTCTTTTAGCACCAAATATCGATAGTAGGTGCTGGGCACCTGGCCTTCCTGACCGCCAAAGTAGTTGTGGTGGTAATCGGGTTACAGCACACCGCGCTCTTCAATCATCTCGGCGGCTTTTTGCTTGAGTGCTTCGATTTGGGAGCTGGATAGATTCTTTTCGATCTCCTTCATCACGCCGCCCAGGCAACCGTAATAGGAACTGAGTTTGGTGGCGAGGAACACGTCGTCGCGGATGCCGCGGTCCTTGATATAAACTCCCATATTTGACTCCACCTTGCCCTGACTTTAGGCGGCGGCGCAGTCGATGTCGTTCATTCCCCGTTCGATTTCGTCATCGAGAATAGGGAAGTGAGTCGGGTCGTTGAACCGGAAGGTGCCGACGACCAGTTCGGAGACCATCATCCCCGTGCGCCCCAGCATGCGGTAGGACATGCCGGCTCGCTTGTTCCGCCAGATGGGCGCCGGTGGTTGCGTGGTGCCGGTGGCGGCGGAGGCCACGGGCGTGCCGGCTAGGACGGCGGGAGCGAGGGCCAGTCCTGCGGAGACGGCGGCGGTTTGCTGAAGAAATTCTCGGCGGTTGGGTTTGGGAGTGTTCATCGCGACAAACCAATCATGTAGCGGTTGGTAGGAATTTTCCACCCCAACTCCGAGGGATTCAGTTTAACTATTCAGTTCCGAGCCCTCTTTCCAGCCGGATTCAGCGCAGAATTAAGGGCTCCCGGCCTTGTTCTTCGGGAGATCAAGCGTGCGCGAACTGCCATAAGGAGGAATGACGAAGTTTAGCTTCAAAAATATATCTTGAGATTTCGTATGAGGGAATGCACATTGTATTCGAATCACTGAACGCGCGTATGCGTCGTAGGTGGTGTAAAAGGCGATCGGAAACGGTCGCCTTTATTATTTTGGATAACAGACAATTCCTAACGGGTGACTGCTTGATGCCTTTAAATTAAGACAAGGTTCTAGTAGCTCGAGAGCACCTTTTATATCCTCCGGTTCAGCGTAAGATCTAAGGCGATTTGGCCATGTGCCAATTTTCAATTCGTTTTGTAAATGAAGTTGGGTGAGGCACGCACAAAGGTCTGCGAATTGGATGAAATATGATTCATGAGAGCGCTTAGGTAAGGGGTCTTCTATCAATCGTCGAATTTCCTTTCGACGTGCCGCATCCCCGAATTTAGATGGCACAAAATTGATTCGCTGAATGCGTCTAGCGGTCGACTGAATTTTACCGACCCGACCTTCGTCGGTTATGATCAGAAATGGGTTATCGCCGGTAGCTAAGTCGTTTTCAATTCGTTGAATGAGATAGGTAATAGCCCGATCAAGCACTTGGTATTTCGAGTCTGCTCGGATTGCTGTTTTGTTGATCGCGACGTTAATTATCCGTAAGTCCAACGAAGCGATGTGACGGCAAAATCGCCTAATTAATTCAAGTCGAATCTCCGGTTTTATACCCAGTGAATGGTATGGGTCCTTGTTTAGCAACAGCTCCCGAGTGTGGAGTTCGAGATTGAATTTGAGAGGAGTTTCTGCGGCTAAATCCTGCCGGAATTTTCGGGTAGCATCAAATGCTGTGGGCCAATTTCGATGATGCATGTATACTGCCGATTGAATGAAAAGACGGGATGAGGTTTTGGGATACCCATCGTCTCCGCTTTCATCGAAATAAGCTAAATACATGTAATTTAGCTAATTCCGAGTTACCAGCAGGCCAAGACGAACTTTAAAAAGATTTCAAATACACCATGAGAGTATTCGCTTACTTTTAGCTTCTCCGGAATCAGACTAATTCGTCGCACCCGCCCAGCCAGCGGCGTAGGCGGCGAAGACTTTTTGGATCTCGTCGCGGACGCGGCGAAAGACGACCAGCTGCGCTTCTTCATCGCCGGGCGCATGGGCCGGGTCATCGAATCCCCAATGGTGGCGCCCCACTTGCCCCGGATACATCGGACAGGCTTGGTCGGCGTTGCCGCATACGGTGATGACGGTGTGCACATCCTTGTCCAAAAAGTCATTCATGTGCTTAGAGGTGTGCGCGCTGATATCGATGCCGATTTCGGCCATGGCTTTGATGGCGAGAGGGTGAACATAGCCCGCGGGATTCGATCCGGCGCTATGGACATCGAGCAGGTCACCGGCGGCTTGTCGAAGCAGGCCTTCGGCCATGTGGCTACGGCAGGAGTTTCCGGTGCAGAGAATGAGAACGAGAGGCTGTGACATTTTGGATTTTGGATTTCGGAATTTGGATTGGGCTGGGAGGCAAGTGGGCTTAGGGACAGGTCGGGAGAAACAGATAAGGATGGAATCTACTCGATGCTCGCTACCCCCTACTCGCTACTTTCCGACCGATAGGCCGGAGCGAGGAGGCGGGCGTGGATAAGGCCACCGAGTTGGGCACCGAGGATGGGTGCCAAGACGTATACGGTGAACCAACCGGTGGAGCCGTTGGCGCGAAATACTTCGCTGCCCCAACCGGTGAGTGAGGCGATGATGCGTGGTCCCAGGTCCCGGGCCGGGTTGAAACCGGCTTGGGTCAGGGGTGCGAACAGCGAGATGAGCGCGGTGATGGTGAGTCCGATCGTCCAAGGCACGTAGGCCGCCATGGTTCCCTGGTTTTTCGGGTTGGTAACGCTCAGGATCACCAGCATGAGCACGGCAGTGCCGACAATCTCAACCAGCATCGCCCGCCACTCCGGCATGACCATCGCCGCCTCGGACAAAGGGCGCCCGCCGGGATTGGGATAAAACTCCGCGAGCACCATGGCGCTGGCTTCGCTCCCGCTCGCGCCGCGGGTAATGTTTTGGGCGGCTTCAAACGCGACCAAGGCGTCGGCGTAAATTAAGAGGAGGACCAATGCGCCGAGCATCGCCCCGACAAACTGGGCCAGAATATAGGGAATGATTTTTGCGCGGGAAAATCCACCCCACGTGGCGAAGCCGAGAGTCACGGCGGGGTTGAGGTGTGCACCACTGATCGACCCGGTGAGTTGAATCGCGAAGGCGATTCCGAGTCCCCACACAATGGCGACCTGAAACACACCCAACTGAGCCCCGGTCAACACGGCCGCACACACTGATCCACAGCCGAACAGGACGAGCAAAAATGTGCCGAGCACTTCGGCCCAGCATTGCTGGAGGAGCGTGGGAGTTGATGCGGAAGACATGAGCTGCAGCGGGTAGCGCACAGTTCCTCTCCGTGGTGGTCAACTCAGCGATTTCAACATTATCGTGGCAGCATCCGGGCAAATGCAGCGAAACTGCTTGGTTTCGCGCAACGCAGGCGGGGCGTCCGGGCGGGCTACGACACGGTAGCCGTGTCGTCGGAAAAATTCGGGGGCGCTGTCCGTGATCAGCCCGAGTTCGGTGATGTCGATTGCTTGTGCGTGAGCCTCAATCCGATGTAGGAGCTCAAAACCCAAACCGCCGCCGCGGGCGGACTCGGCGACCGCCAGTGATCTCACCAGCCCGAAGTCGACCTGCGTTTCCAGACCGATGACGCCGACGAATTGTTCGGCTTGATGCGCGACGATGAAATTCTGCCAGACGGGTTGAAGTAGATCCGCGGTAGGGAGAGCAACCGATTCGAGTAGGTCGATGATGCGGCCACCATCGTTGGGTTGAGCGAACTGATAGGTGATTTCGGTCATGGGTGGAGCGAGCTGATTTCACCGATCTGGGACGGTGTGGTCAAAGGTTCTGGCCTGCGCGGGCGTTGACCGGCGGAGCAGAGCCGGTTTGCTGAAGTTATGAACGGCGCAAGAATTGGACTGGTGATCGGATGGGTGGCAGTGGGTGCGGCGTTGGGCATCGCGAAGCCCGAACCGCCAAATCTTTTGCGGGCGAAGGCTGCGGTGATCGCGTATCATGACGGTGGTCAGTATCACCGGGACATCGAACGCGTGGCGGGTTGGGCCAAGGGTTGGATCGAAGATCGGGCGGCAGCCCGCCAACCGGGAGAACGATTGCTGGTGGTTTTTGATGTCGATGAGACGGTGCTGTCGAATTACCCGCAAATGATCGCGACGGATTTTGGGTATAAGCATGATGAGTGGGTGGTTTGGGTGGAGCAGTCCGCTGCCCCGGCAATCGCACCGATGCGTGAGGTTTATCAAACGGCCCGGCGATTGGAGGTAGCCGTCGTTTTTCTGACGGGGCGAAGAGCGCCGGAAGAAGTGGCGGGCACCGTGCGCAATTTGAAGCTCCAAGGCATGGGCGAATACGAGAAAATCATATTCCAGGGGGCGTCGGATACTGCGGCCACCGCGGCTGAGCGCAAACGGTTGCGGCGGATTCAACTGGAGAAAGTCGGTTGGACGATCATTGCAAGTTTTGGGGATCAAGGCAGTGATTTGGCCGGCGGACACGCGGAGCGTATTTTCAAGCTACCCAATCCCTTTTACGAAGTTCCCTAGACAGCGTGGCGTCACTCCCCGGCGGGGGTTTGGGCAATGTCAATTTTGGCGGCCCGATGCGCCGGGATGAAACGGGCAACTTGCGTGGTGACGAGTAGGAGCCCGTCCCCGAGGGCATAAGGCCCGAGCGGGGAGGCATCGAATCCGGTCAATCTCGCCTCGGCCGAATGGGCAATGAAACCACTGGCTAGGAGTCCAGCCAAAATACCCGCGGCGGCCAAAGTGCTGAATGTGATCGGGGAGACCGAGCAGCGCTTGAGCGGGATCACCCGTCGGTTCCGCGGGAACGATTCGGATGTGCACGCACAGGTCTGAGGCCGCGATGGGTTACTCCGCGAGGAAACCGAAATTATAGACTGCAAACGCGAGGCGCCGTCCGGTCCCCGGTTCCACAAACGGGGGATCATCGGAGTGGAAGTCCAGCCACGCTCGGCCGGTCTCATCGAGTTTGATATTACGGAGAGAAACCGTCACGCCCGGCTTCTGACTGAAGCCGCTCCACAGCAGCTTGTCGCCTTGGTGGATCGTTATGTCGCAACCCAGTTCCCCGACCAAAGTGAAGATTAATCCGACCGGTGCCGGTTGTTCGGAATCGGTGAATCGATGAACTCGGAGTCGGCCCTCGCCGCCGCTCCAGGACCACGTGTGGAGTTCGTTTCGTTCGACCCCGCTCCAGCCTTCCTCGATGTGCACGATAACGGGTCCGTCGGGACGATCGAAATGATTGAGTTCGAAGGTGTCGCGCGGGCCTTGTGAGAGCATGTAACCGCCGACGAAGATCGACAGATTTCCGAGTAGCAGAAGGACCAAACCCGCGCGGGTGCGCGGAGCCAGCACGTTAAACGCCAGATGCAAGGGAAGCATCAGCCGAGTGACGGCGCTGGGGAAGCCTTCGAAGGTTGGTGCACCGAGGATCAGTAGCAGCAATACGTAGCCGATGCCGAGTTGCCACCAAGGATTGCGCGGCTGGGGGCACACGAGCAACCAACCTGCTTGCACGATGACTCCGACGATGGCGCCGACCGCGGCCCAACCCAAACGATCATGGGGTGTCGCCATTACGACGCTAAAAATTTCGTGCAGTTTTGAGCCCAATGCCGTGAGCGGGAGAGCGAAGTTCTGCAGGCTATTCGGGTTCGATGGGAAAATCCGGCTCACATAGAAAAACCATAAGGCGAGCGGCACTACGATGATGGCTCCGTTGATAATGCGCTGCTGCCAGGTGTGGGCTTGAAAAACGATCAAGCCACCGAGCACGGAAGTTTCGCGGGTAAGACAAGCAGCAGCAAACAATCCGGCGGTGGATTTGAGATGACCGCGTTGCAGCACCAGCATGCCGATCGCGAGGAGCAACAACGCCGGTAGATCGGTGAGCGCATAGACCACACTCGTGGTGACGCCGGCGGAGAACATCACACCGATCCAGGCGATAAGATTGGCCAAACCGTGCGGCGGAAACAGGCGCAGGAGCACGACGCCGAGCCCGATCCAACAGATCACATTAAGCCACGCGTAGGCGTGGAGGGTGCGGACACCATCGTCCAGACCGATCAGTGCCGCCGTCCAAGAAGTCAAAATGCGTCGCGCCCGCATGGAGGGGATGTCGATAGCCTCTGACAACGCGGGATCCTGCAAGGTGGGACGCAAGGCGAGCTGCGCGTAGAACTGCCCGTCGTAGCCCGCTTCGTCGCGGTAGATGTAGATCGAATCCTCGCGCAGTTCCGGCAGGCCCTTCAGCCCCCACGAAGGACTGATCTACAGCAAACGGGTAAACCCAAAGACCGGGTGATGGAACTTACTCAAGCTGTTCGCTCCGACCCCAACCGCGACCGTGATCACTAACCACCCCAGATACCGCCGGGCGAAAGCGATCGCTTGGCGGATGGGTGAAATATCACTGGGTGAGTCGGACATTCGGAATAATGTAGAGGAGCCGTCGATATTGGGTCGAAAAATACGCCGAAGGCACGGCGGATTTTTGGCGAAATAAAAAAAGCCCTCCATTCCAGGAGGGCTTTGAATTTTAAGCGGAGGTTTTCGGTGATCGAATTTCTCAGCTGGCCGCGGCGAGACCGGTTTCGATGTCGGCTTGCAGGTCGGACCAGTCCTCGATGCCGAGGGAAAGCCGGATGTAATCCGGCGTGGTGCCGGAGGCGATTTGCTCGTCCGCGGTGAGTTGGCTGTGCGTCGTGCTGGCGGGGTGAATCGCGAGGGATTTCGCGTCGCCGATGTTGGCGAGGTGCGAGAACAACGACAGGCCTTCGATAAACTTAGACGCGCCTTCGAAGCCACTCTTGAGGCCGAAGCCAAGCAGACCCCCAAAGCCACCGCTGAGATATTTTTTGGCGGCAGCGTGATTGGGGCTGTCGGCGAGTCCGGGGTAGTTGACCCAGGCGACGCGATCGTCGGCGGCGAGGAATTCCGCGGTTTTTTGGGCGTTGGCACAGATGCGTTCCATGCGCAGGTGCAGGGTTTCAATGCCCTGCAAGGTTTGCCACGCGTTGAAGGGCGATTGGCAGGCCCCGATATCGCGCAGCAACTGAAGGCGCATTTTCATGATATAGGCGATGTTCGCATCCCCCGCCGGCGGGAAGGCTTGGAACGCGTCCCAGTGCACGAGACCGTGGTAGGAGGGATCGGGTTCGGTAAATCCCGGGAATCGCCCGGAACCCCAATCAAAGTTTCCGCCATCGACCACAATGCCTCCGATGGAGGTGCCGTGGCCGCCGAGGTATTTGGTGGTCGAGTGCACCACGACGTTGGCGCCCCACTCGAACGGTCGGTTTAGGATGGGAGAGAGCGCGGTATTGTCGATGATGAGCGGCACGCCCGCTTCCTTGGCGATGGCCGATACTTCTTCGATCGGAAAGATATTGAGGGCAGGGTTACCGATGCCTTCGCCGTAGAAGGCCTTGGTGTTGGGCTTGAGGGCGCGCTTGAAGGCGTCGGGGTCACCAGCGTCGACGAATTCCACTTCGATACCAAGTTTGGGCAGCGTGTAGTGGAAGAGGTTGTAGGTGCCGCCGTAGAGCTGGGACACGGAGATGATGTGGTCACCGCTGCCCGCGATGTTCATGATGGCGTCGGTGATGGCCGCTTGACCAGACGCATGGGCGAGGGCGGCGGTGCCGCCTTCGAGGGCGGCGATGCGTTGCTCGAGCACGTCAGTGGTCGGGTTCATGACCCGGGTGTAGAGGTTGCCCAGTTCTTTCAGGGAAAACAGATTGGCGGCGTGTTCGGTGCTGTTGAACACGTAGCTGGTGGTTTGGTAGAGGGGGACCGCGCGAGCGTTCGTGGTAGGATCGGGCGCCTGCCCGGCGTGAACGGCTTTGGTGCCGAGACCTTGAGGAGTAGACATAGGGGAATGAGGGTTACGTAAGAAGGGTGAAGGATGAAGACAGAAGTTACGGGAGAGCGATTTTTTTGATCGCGAGGCGTTCGAGGAATAGGGTGGTACGTTGGACGGCGGCGCTGAGACTGGTCAGCTCGATGTATTCGCGGGCGGAGTGGAGTCCGCCGCCGATCGGGCCGAGACCGTCCAGCACGGGGAGCCCGGCCGCATGGAGCACATTGCCGTCGGATCCCCCGGATACATCGATCCACTCGAGGGGCGATTGTCCGAGGTCGATGGCGCATTGGTTGAGGTCGGCAAAAAGCGCTTCGCGGGCGGGCGTGAGTTGGAGTGGAGCGCAGGTAAACCCGCCGGAAAGCTGTGCACTGAAGCCGTCGCGGTCGGCTATCTCGGCGACGGCCGTGGTGATGGCGTGCGTCAGGGCATCGACCCCCTCCTGGGTGGACGCACGGGCGTTGATTTCGGCCTGGGCGAATTCGGGCACGATGTTGACCGTGCCGCCGCCGGTGAAGTTGCCGACATTTACCAGCGTGTTGGAAATTGTGGGCGGGAGCGCGTCGATCTCGAGGCAGAGCCGGGCGAGGGCGGTGACCGCGTTGCGGCCGTCCTCGGGATTTCGCCCGGCGTGGGCCTCCCGGCCGTGAACTTCGATTTTAAAGATGGAGGTGGCCGCGCGCGACCGCACCATCGCCCCGGATTCCCGGGCGGGTTCGAAGACGAGACCGAGTTGGTGCCGGGGGGCCTCGGCTGCGATGACAGCGGCCGAATAGATGGAGCCGATCTCTTCGTCGGGCGTCAGTAGGATCGTCCAGCCGATCTCAGCGGCGTGCGGCGATTTCTCAAACGCGGCCAGCGTCGCCAACATGACGACGAGACCGCCCTTCATATCGGCCACCCCAGAGCCATTGAGGCGCGGCGGGTCTTCCAAAACCCGTGGGGCTTGAAAGGGGTGGTCGGCCTCGAAGACGGTATCATAGTGCCCGCTGCAGAGCACCTTCATGGCAGCGTTAGGTCTGAGTTCGGCCCGGATGGCGGTGCGCCCTTCCGCGAGGGGAATGCGTTCGATGTGCGGGGTGAGCTCACCGACGGCATCCACCAACGTGTTGGCCATGCGCGATAGGCCCGCGGGATGATGCGAGCCGGAGTTGATATGACTCCACGCGATTAAACGGTCGCGCAGTGCATTGAGGTCAGGAGAGGACGGCACTGCGGGAAGGCGGGATCCTGACTCAGTCGTCGTGGCGCAGCACGTGCAGCACGTTGAGCGAGTGATCTCCGATCATTTCCATATTGTTGAGGATATCGATGTAGAGCATCTCTGCCTTCACCTGATCTCCACTGGAACGCATGCGTTGGATGGATTCCTTGCGCAAATCCTTGCGGAATTTGTCGATCAAGTTTTCCAGAGCGTGAGCATTTTCCATATCGGCGGACTGCACCCCGCGGCGTAAACAATCGGATGTAAAGTCGACGAAACGCAGCACAAGTTCGGAGAACTGGCGGACCTGCTCCTGGGTTTCCGGGGGGAGTTCCCGTTTTTTGCGATAGCGGCGTTCGGCGAGGAGCACCAGCCGGTAGCCGCGGTCACACATGTCCTCAAGTTCGGCGATCACGCGGAGGAGCGAAGAAATCTTGGCCATGGACGCATCGGAGACGCGGCCGGCGGAACAGCGCAGAAGGTATTCCGTGGTTTCGATGGCCATGCGATCGCTCTCTTTTTCAAGTTGCTTGAGTTCCTTTACGCGGGTGCCGAGATTTTCCCCGGGATTGGTATAGAGCTCGACGAATCCGCTGACCAAATCGCGAGTCAGTCGGTTCATCTTCAACACGTCTTCCTCGGCCTCGGCCAGGTTGAGCTCCCCGGTTTGAGGGATCACGGATGAGTCGAATTTTACCCGATCCGTGGTCCTTTGTTTGCGGTCTTTGATCATCCGTTCGACCACCGAAGCGAGCTTGGGCACAAATCCGATCAGTAGCGCGATATTGAGTAGATTAAAACCCGTGTGGAACGCGGCGAGATGGTAAGGGATGTTTTCCGGATCGAGGGCGTTGCCTGGCACAATCAAGTCTGCCAATCGCGTGAGCGGAACGAACAGGATGATCGCCCAGATTACCCCAATAATATTGAAAAAGAAGTGGGCGAGGGCGGCGCGTTTGGCGTTGGAGTTGCCGCTGAGGGCGGCGAGGTTGGCCGTGATGGTGGTGCCGACGTTTTCGCCCAGAATAATCGCGGCGGCCGTGGGGAAATCAATCCAGCCTTTGGCGGCCATGGTGATCGTGATGGCACCTGCGACCGAGGAGGACTGCACGATCACGGTCAGGATCGTGCCGAAGACGAAAAAGAAGAGGATCGAGAAGATGCCTTTGTCCGTGTAGCTTTGGATGAATTTCAAGGCCTCGGGATTGTTTTTGATGTCGGGGACAGCTTCTTTGAGGAACACCAAACCGAGGAACAGGAGTCCGAATCCCACCAAGAACTCTCCGGTATCACGCAAGGTCGACTTCCGCGAAAAGAGAAAAGGCATGGCCACCCCGATGATGGGGAGCGCGATTTTGGAAAGGCTGAATTTGAACCCGAGAAATCCGACGATCCAAAAGGTCGTGGTGGTGCCCAGATTGGCGCCCATAATCATGCCGATGGCTTCGACGACCTTGAGGAGGCCAGCGTTCACGAAGCTGACCATCATAACGGTCGAAGCCGAGGAGGATTGCACCATACACGTGACGAGGAATCCGGTCGCGACGCCCGCGAAGCGGTTGCTGGTCATCGTCCGCATCAGGCTGCGGAGGCGGTCGCCGGACAGTTTTTGCAGAGCCTCCGACATGACTTTCATGCCGAAGAGGAACATTCCCAGGGAACCCAGGATTTCGAAGAAGGAGCCAATCATGCGAAGAGGTAGTCGAAAAAACAGGGCATGCGGGAACGTCGGGGGCAAACCTGTTGTTACGCGTTTGTAACATTATTACCATCCCTCCTCTGAGATGGCCCCAAAAAAAACCCGGCGTGCGGCCGGGTTTCAGGAAATCGGATGGGGGAGAGATCGCGGGAGCGTCTACAAACCACGTTTGATAAAGTCCACTTCGTCGGTTTCGGCGCTGACCTTCTGCTCCTGGTCTTCATCGGTCGTTACGCCGATGTAGTCACCCATGACGGAGGCGAGCACCGGGAGGGCTTTGCGGATGTCATTGTCCTCCGCCTCATTGGAGACGTAGACGCTCCAAAGTTGTTCGGGCGGCGCGTCGTCCCCGCTGGCGACGTTCTCGCGGGCGGAGACCCGGAGGTATTTTTCGTAAACTGTTACGGGGATGGTCTTTTCCTCGAACCCGATCAACTCTTGGCTGGGGGGATCCAAGACGGAAACGCGGCGATATTGGACGTTTCCGTTGGAATCGCGCGTCGGCACGATCACGGAGCGGACTCCGCCGCCCATGCGGGCGAAGATTGGCACGGAACGGGACTCAAATTCGACGCGGGGAGGTTCGACGTCGTAGTCGATTTCCACCACCATATCGGCGCTTTCGGGGTTGGGTGCCTCGTAAAGACCCCGACCGGAAAGGGCGGTTTTGACGTATTCCACCGCCTCGCGCGTGCGCAGGTCGGTTTGGGGGTCGCCACCGTTTTTGGTGACGATACGGTAAGATTCGCCGGATTCCTTGGCCTCGTTGGCGATCGCGTTGATCTTAACGTTGTAGGTGTTACTCGTGCACCCAGCTGCCGCGAGCAAGCCGAAGGCCAGTAAGCAAAGACGGGAGAGCTGGAGAGGAGATCGGGCCATCAGGAGAGAGCGAGTCAGGGATTGCTGACCGTAGTTTCACCACGAAGTTCCGCAAGTTCCGCTTCAAGTCGGGCAATTTCGGCGGTTTCGGCCGCAATCTTGGCTTCGGTTTCATCGAGTTCTTTTTTCCGATTTAACGCCCACTCGCGTTCGGCCTTGAGCTCGGCGAGACGTCCGGCGGTTTCATCCGCTCGTCGCTGAGCGTCGTTGAGTTCCGCGTCGGTGATTCTAAATCCTTGAGCAATAGAAAGTTCCTCATCAAGTTGTTCCTTCAGGCGGGCCTCTTCCTGGCGTTTGCGGGCCACCTCCTGTTGATAGGCGCGCTCCTGCGCGAGGCGATCTTGGGCGTTGCGCTCCTTCATTTCCTGAACGAGGCCGACGGCTCCACCGACGATGGCGCCGGCGGCCCCACCGATGGCTGCGCCCGAGGCGGCGTTGCCGGATCCGGTATTATTGCCGATGACGGCTCCCCCGAGGGCCCCGGCGGCGCCGCCAATGCCGGCGCCTTTGGCGGTTTTAGAAGGAGCGACCTTGCAGCCGGAAAGGGCGACAAAGGAAAGAAGAATGGCGGCGACGACGGAAGTTCTCATTATCGGGCGACGAATGTTTTTCACCGGGATGCGGCAGAAGTAAAATGAAGTTAATTAGGGTCGAGCTTGAAGCAAGGCAGACTCGCGTTTCCTTGTCTGACACGCATGCCACGGAATTTGTTCAGTAAGATTTTTAACTTTCCACGGCACATTTATCATTACCTGCGCTCTTAACTCCCATGACCTCTTTGCCCCAGCGAGGATTTTTCACCCAAGGTTTTATCATCCAGAGCGTTGGTTTGCTGATCGCCATTTTTGGCGTCGGCCAACTCTACAGCCAATACATTCGCCCCCAAGCGGCGGAGGTTGAGATCACGCGTCGTATATTGGAGAACCGCGGAGCCGAGGAATCCGAAGAATCCCAACGTAACTTCGTCGTTATCCTTAAAGACTACGAGCAGCAGGCCTGTCTGACGCTGATGGTTTGGGCGACGATCCTCCTTTCCTATAAACTTTGGTTGGTCGGCCGTGAGCGCCAGGTGATCGGTCGCGAGTTCGTCGAACTCGAAATCGGCCAGCGGATTTTGCCGGAGGCGGCCCTGGATTACTCGAAGGAGGTCCAGACCGTGATGGAAAACGAACGGGGTCTGTCGCAAAAATTACTCCTGGGTTTTGTGCTCTCCGCGCTTCAACGTTTTAATGCCACCCATTCCATCCAAGACGCGGCGGGAGCGGTGCAGGAGCGTTCTCAGGCAGCCGCCGACGAACTGGACTCGGACCTTTCACTCGTGCGCTACATCACCTGGGCGATCCCGTCTGTCGGGTTTATCGGCACGGTGCGCGGTATCGGTGATGCGTTGGCCCAGGCCGATGAAGCCCTCAAAGGCGACTTGGCCGGGGTCACCAATTCCCTCGGTTTGGCGTTTAACTCCACCCTTGTCGCCCTGGTCCTCAGTATTGTCCTGATGTTCTTCATGCATCTGCTGCAGTCGCGCCAGGAACACCTCATCCAAGACTTTCAGGAATATTGCCGGATCAAAATTGTGGACCTTATGAAGGTGCCGGCGCGAGACGACGCCGACGGCACGTTTGTCTGATCCGATTCCCTCAACCCCTTTTTATATAAATCATGGCACACGTATGTGGAATTGAGTTTTCCGATTTTGGATTTAACGCGGCTGTGGTCGATCCGACCACGGATGGACCGGCAGTCGTAAACGAAGCGGCCGGCGCTTGGCCGGCATTCGCGGCCTGGAATGGCTCCGAACTGGTTTTTGGTCGCGAGGCCGAGAAGCAATGGCGCCTGCACCCGCGGGCGGCCAGTCACGTCTTTTGGGAGCATCTGTCGCTTTCACCCTCCGATCTAGAAGGGCCACCGCGCGTCCCCGCGTATTCCGAACTGGCCTACGCGTTCCTGCATTCGTTTTGGGAAAATCTCTGCTCGCAGTCGCAGAAGCCCGAGAAAGTCGTTCTGGCGATGCCCGGTCAGTTGCTGAGCGATTCTGATTCCGATAATCCCGCGATGGGCCTGATTCTCGCCATGGCGCGTGATTTGGGCATTCCGCTGGCGGGTCTGTGTGGTCTATCCACGAGCTCGCTCAACGATCCGGATTCCTTGGGCGGCCTCACGGGGGGACGAATCTTATACATGGATTTGCACCTGCACTCCGCCGCGATGTCTCTGCTCACCACGGATGCCGAAGGTCGTTTGAATCGCCGCCGTTATATGCGGTTACCGCGGCTGGGTTACGTGCCGCTCATCTCCGGTCTGCACAAATCGATGGGTAACCGCTTCCTGCGCGCGACCGCGTTCGACGTAACCGCTCAACGTGAGCTCGACCAACTTTTCTACGAACAGACCCGCGAGCAATTACTCGATGCGAGCCGCGGCACCGACATCCGCTATTCGATCCAAACCTCGTCCCGGGTGTATCAAGCGGCGTTCCCCCGCGAGACCCTCCGCCGCGATTTGGCACCGCATGAACAAGGTTGGGCCAACGCCGCCGTGAAATTCCTCAACGACAACTCGTTTGCGCCCAAGGATGTCACGGTCGTGGTGAGTTCTCGGATGAGTATGCTGCCCGGGATGGACGAAGCGCTCTCAACCCGTGGCTTCGGTAAGGTGGTGCACCTGCAACACGGTGCCGCTGCCCGCGGTGCCGCCAAATTCGCCGCCGGCCTGAATGTCGCGGAGGATATCTCGATGGTTCCGGTGGTCAGCACGGTGGAAGTTTCCGCCCGTGCTCAATCCCAATCGGGCACCGGCATCGAAGTGCTTCATGTCGCCGCCGCCCAACCTTCGGCCGGTTTGGTGGCCAGTCATCTGGTCGTCGACGGTTCGGCGTATTCGTTGCACGCGTTACCGGAAGTTTTGCAAGGCGATGAAAACGCCGATGCGCCCGCCGTGCCGGCCTTGGCGCGTCTGGGCCCGGTTCCGGTCCGCCTGATTCGCCAGGACGGTGAATGGCACATTGAAACCCCCGACTCGGGCGCACTTTTGATGGCTCCCGGCGATCGGGTGAAAATACGGGCCGGAGACGAGGAAGTGGAATTATTGATCGTGGCCGAAAGCCGACCCGGCACGGCCTGAACCGAACTCCCGCGCAGCGATGCCCAAACGAAAACGGCGCACTCAGCAGATTTTTAGTATCTCCTTTTTGGACTGCATTTGCTGCGGCTTTGGTGGCGTATTGCTGCTCTTCGTTTTGGTGGCCGGTAAGCAGCGCAACGCCCAGGAGCAGCAACTGGCCGAGATCCGCGAGGTCGTCGGCCAATACGAATTCGACGTAAAAAGTCAGGAAGATCGCATCGAACGCATCACGTTGGAAGCGCAAGCCAACGAGGGCGAAAGCGAGCAGACCGAATCGCGCAATACGATCACCGAAGAAGAAGTGACCGAACTTGAGCAGGTCCTCGCCAAACTACTGCAAAGCGAGTCCAAGATGCAGAAGGAGATGGAGGAGCTGCTCGCGGAGAAGGAAGAACTCGCCACCGCCGAGGTGCCCGACCCCGTACCGATTCCCAACGTGAAACGCCGTCAGTATCTCACCGGATTCCAAATGGAAGGGGAGTATATCCTGTTTCTCGTGCGTGCCTCCGGTTCGATGGTCGGCAATACGATTGAAGAAGCGGTCGAGATGCAGAGCAAAACCGATGACGAAAAACGCGCCTCGGCCAAGTGGGTTCGTGTGGTCGATTCGGTTCGTTGGATGATCTCGTCGTTGCCCGCCGATTCCTCGTTTCAGGTGCTGATGTTTGCCGAAGAAACCGAACCGCTGATTGATACGCACTCCGTGGACTGGATCCATCGCGAAGACGGTGAAATGATCCAGGAGGTCCTGGATTCCCTGGCGAAAATTGTGCCGCAAGGTGGTGCCAATATGGAGCGGGCCTTCAGTGCGATCCGATCGATGGGAACCGTGCCTGATGCCGTGGTGATGCTTACCGATGGGTTGCCGACTCAGAGCGATACTTACCCGAGTGGCGAATTTGTTTCGGAGCAGGATCGGGTACGCTATTTCAACGCTGCCGTGCGGATCGCCGCTTCCGATATTCCGGTGAACACCATTCTTTATCCGCTGGAAGGTGACCCCGCTTCGCCCTTCCTTTTCTGGCAACTCGCTGACCGCACGGAAGGGGCCTTGGTCAGCCCCGCACCGTCCTGGCCTGACATCCGATGAGAGCGCGCACCAAAAGAGAGAACGCCGACTTCGGCCTGTCGTTTCTCGACTGTATTTGCTGCGGATTCGGAGCGATTGTTTTGTTGTTCGTGATCACGATGGGCTCAGCCAATCAGATGATCGAAACGCTCCGGGACCGCTTGCAGGAAGTCGCCCAACGTCGTCTCTCCAAAATGGAAGAACTCGACGCGCGGGAAACCCAGGTCGCCCGCCGTGCCGTGGAGGCCAAGGACGCCGTCAATCGCGCTCAAACCCGCTCCGAGCGCCTCCGTTCCATGATGGACACCCTGAGTCTGCAAATTGCGCAGCTGCAGGCCGGGCAGGACAAGCTGATGGTGGAGATGCAGGACGAATTGGATCAGATTGCCTCCATGCAGACCGAACTCGATGTGGAAATGCCGCTGCCGGATATCAATCTGCCGGTGGGGCTGCCGATCGCGAGTAACTACATCGCGTTTGTTTTTGATACCTCGGGATCGATGCGCGATACCGCGACGGACCAACTCAATGCAATGGCGATGGAGAAAATCCAAAACGTGTTGGACAGCTATCCGGAAATCAAAGGTGTGCAGTTCCTCGATGCGGACGGACGATTTATGCTCCGCGGCACCCCCGGAATTTGGCTCGATGACAAACCGGAAACACGCCTCGGCGCGATGCGGGCCCTAGCGAATTATCCGACCTTCAGTAACTCCAATCCGGTGCCGGGAATTTTCCGGGCGATTCGATCACTTTACCAGCCGGACAACGAAGAAATGGACATGGCGGTTTTTGTCTTCGGGGATGAATTTACCGGCCAGGCGGAACCCGTTTTGGCCCGACTCGAAACGATCAACCCGCGCAAGGAAGATGGAACCCGCCACGTCTCCATCAACGCGGTCGGATTCCCGACTGTCTTGCGTTATCCGCTCATGGGAGCCCACACCGGCATGAAGTTCGCGAACCTCATGCGTGAAGTCGCCTACAAACACGACGGCGCCTTCATCGCGGTGCGAACGAATTAGCGGCTTCGGATTATGTAATTTTCGCGTCCAAAGGGCGCGGAAGGAAGCGGGTCTAATTTTGTAACTTGGGCAGAGCAGGCACCGTTATGGTGGTGCAGTGAACATAGCCCGAATCGGCCACAAATGAGTCGCAGTTAATCCAATGGATATTGGCGAGCGGCCACGCTTGGCGATAGGCTTCTTCCACCTCGAGTTCCCAGGCCATGAGGCGTTCATTAAAGGAGGGATTGGGAGAGGTGAATCGTGGCACGATGAATCCATGGTCTCCATGTTCGTTGTGCAAAAAGACGCTGTTGATATAAGAGAGATAGCGCGTGACGGACTCGGAATGAATATCGAACAGCTTCTTTAGGGGAGCCTGGCCATACGCTCGCAACACGGCGTTGAATCCTTCGGCCGTTTCCAGTTTGATCGGACCGATCTCCTTCCGAATAATGTCGTTCACTTTGGCTCGTAGCTCCAGTCGGTTGGCGTCGTCCAGACTTTCCAATTGTTCGGGTTCGACGATCCCTCTGCTCAAAGCGATTATGCGGACGAACTCGTAGATGGCTTCCTCCAGAATTTCCTCGGGGGCCTGGAATTGGATCGGAGGCATCGGCATTTTTATAATGCGGAGTTGGGGAAAGTTGCGACGCAGGTAACGTTCGTTGCTAGCGAGGACTTCCTGCACGCGCTTGACCAGATCGGTCCGGTAGGGATTGAAGAGATCATCCTTGGCATTGGCGTGAAACTCCGGAAGCACCACCGTTCGGTCGTCCACGAATTTGAAGATCATGTCAAGATGGGCGACGGTGGCTCCGGGCAGGGCCTGCAGCACATGCAGCTTTTTAGCGCCGTAATAGTGCCGGAAAAGCTCCTCCAGGGTGTGGCGGTTTCCCCCGTTGCGCACCAGGGTTTGCGTGGAGATGAACACATTGCCCCGACCGTCATGCACGAAGTCACCGCCATCCAGCATGATGGGCGGACGCACGAGTTCGACGGGAATCTCGTAGCGCTCTTCGATCTCAACCGCGAGGTCACCGGGCATGGCGTCACCCTGATGGGTCATGAAACGTCGAAAGGAGTCGTTTTCTTGATAGGCGGCTTCTTCGAGATCCCGATTGAGGTTGCGATAAACATTATCGATGGCGATCAGTTGATCATGGCGAGACAGGCCGAAGATGGGGCCGAAATCACGCGTCCAGCGCATGAGGTTGCGGGCGTCAATGAAGTGGGTTTTGGCAAGAATTGAGTCCGCCTGAGGTTGGTCTCTTATTTGCGCGAGGAAATAAGCATGAGGCTGCGTCTGATCATGATCGCTGAATACGAGGACGTCGTGGTAGCGGTGAGCGATTTCAATCAGGTTGATCTGATATTGCGCGATGTCCGGGGCCGACATGGTTTCGGCAAACGAAATGCCGAGGACCAGGGCCCGTTGCGGCTCCCATTCTGTGATCAATCGCTTGAGCGGCTTGGGCGGAGTGAATCGAAATGAAGGGCGCTCGGTATCGGGTGCTTGCTCAAATTCGGGCTCATTCGGATGCCCACTTGAATTCCCGTCAGGCAAACGCTGTCCCAGCCAAAATGCCACGAAGAGAGCGAGGGCAAGGGCGCCAAATTTTAACCACGCTGCCGAGAAGGAAAGAGGAATGCGCATAGGAGGGGGTGGGCAGGTGATTTTACCCCTTTTACGTGATTGTTTTTTTCGACAAAGCGAGCCGAATGTTGAAGTGAGGAAAAAGGGTCAAAGGGAGACGTGCGGGCGGAGTGGTTGGATTCTTCATGCCTGGGTCATCATGGGGCACCATTTCCATTTGGCGGTCGAAACTCCGAAGCCAAACCTCAGCGAAGGGATGCGTTGGCTCCAGAGCGTTTTCGGTATGCGTTATAACAAATATCGCCAGGATTCGGGCCACATTTTCCAAGGTCGCTTCAAAAGTATCGTGGTTGAAAACGATCATCGTATGGGCTGGCTCACGCACTACATTCATCTGAATCCGGTGCGGGCGGGCATCTGCAAGATGGATGAGCTGGGGAATTACCCGTTTGGTAGTTTCGCCCAATTACTGAACAAAAAGAATCGTGCGCCATTCTTGAATGTAACCACCTCGCTCAAGTCGGCCGGAGAACTGCCAGATACATCGAAGGGGCGGAGACAATATGCGGAATACCTGGCGTGGTTGGTCGAAGACGATTCAGCGCAGAAGGAAATGAATTTTGAGAAAATGAGTAAGAGTTGGGTGATTGGCTTGGCTTTATATCGGAAAAAATTGGTCGAGGATGAGAAAGATCTATCAGCTAAGTTGAAGCTGGGAGTGAGTGAGTCGAAGGAGCTGCGGGAGTTGATGTGGGAGCGGCAACTGAAGGCGTGTCTGAGCGAGTTTGACGCGGCAGGCATTGATGTATCGCAGAAGACCAAATCAGCCGATTGGAAGGTGGCCATTGCGACGTATTTGAAGCGGACCCAACTTTGTCAGAATGGCTGGATATCCAGAAATCTAAACATGGGTGCCGAGCCAGCGATCAGTCGATACTGCGCCGAACTAAAAGAAGGAAAACGCCCCGAGGCATTACGGCTCTGCACGCTCCTTAGTTTAAACAGTAAGGATTGACCCTTTTTGATCCTCCTGACCCTTTTTGATCCTCCCTCGAGGATGAACTGGAGGAGGACGATGAGGTTAGAAGTTCCCTAGGGTTTGGCGGGCACCGTCAGGGTCATGCAATGGACAAAACCCATGTCGGGAACCATACTGTCGCAGTTTATCCAGTGTATTTGGGCCTTGGGCCAGGCCTTCCGATACGCGGCTTGCACTTGAGTTTCCCACTCTCGCAGTCGTTGATTTTCGACGGGATGTTTGGCCGTAAATCGAGGGATTACGAACCCGTGTTTCCCTGTCGAATTGTGGAGAAAAACACTGTTGATGTAGGAACGGTATCTGGTGACGGGCTCTGAGTGCAGGTCGATATATTTGGTCAAAGGCAAGCGTTGATAGTGCCTGAGCACGGCGTCAAACCCCGTGAAAGTGTCCAAGTCGGCGTAGCCCATTTCATTCTGAATGACCTCTCGCATTTTCGTTTCCAGGTTTGTTCTTCCCTTTGCGGATAGACGGCTGAGTTCTTCGGCCGTCAATACCTCCAACCCGAGCGCCATCATTTCCAAAAACTCTGTGCGCACTTCGCTGAATATTTCGTCGGCGGATTTGAACATGATTGGCGGCATGGGCACTGGGATCAACTCCACCTCGGGCAGGTTCTTGCGTAGATAGTCTTCGTTGTTTTTAAGGACCTCTCGCACCCTATTGGTGAGATTCAGCTGATAGCGGTTTAACGATTCGACGGGTGGGGATTGGTACGAGGGAATCAACGCGGTGTCGGAATCGACAAATTTTAGGATCATATCCAAGTGATTGACGGTAGCTCCCGGCAGGGCTTCCAAAACATGTAATTTTGATCCCCCTAAATAGTCCTCTATGAGGGACTGTAGCTTGCGGTGATTTCCGCCGTTTCGCACCAGCGTTTTGGAGGAAATGAAGATGTTTCCGCGTCCATCGTGCACAAAATCTCCACCATCCAACATGAGCGGAGGTCGCACCACAGTGACGTCCTTTTCATAGCGTCGTCGTAGTTCGACCGCTAGGTCGGTCGGCATGGCGTCGCCTTGTTGCGAAAGAAAACGGCGGAACGAATCGGATTCTGTCAGGTTTGATTGGCGAGGGTCGCGATTGAGGTTTCGATATACGAAGTCGATGGCGACGAGTTCGTTGTGGGGATCGAAACCAAACAATGGTCCAAAGTCCCGAACCCAGCGCATCAAATTACGGCTGTCGACGAAATGGGTTTTTTGCGCGATGCTTTCGGCCTGAGGGTGATCTTCGAGAAGCGATAGGAAAAAGGCATGGGCCCGCGTGTGGTCATGCTCACTGAACACCAATATGTCGGTGTATTCATGGGCGATCGCCAGCAGTTCGATTTGAAACGTCGCAATTGCCGGAGCCGCCATGCTGTCGGGAAACGACATGGTTAGGATCAAGGCGCGTTGAGGTTCCCATTCTGTGGCCAGACGGCTTAAGGGGACGGAATCCGTGTAGCCGAATGGGGCATTGATGGAATCGAGCGATTGTTCGAATTCTGCCGTGACAATCCGTGGGGGGGACGTGGAGAAGAGCGAATTCCTGCCGAGGTAGATTCCCAAGAAAACCGCAACCAGAATGGTGCTGCAAGCAGTCCATAAGAGTAGAAGAGGGTGGCTATTACGCATGTATATAAAGAGCTGGTCTCTCCTTGGACGTGGGAGAGTGGAGGTCGGTTACACAACAAATCAAATTCAAGAAAAATTGGTGACCAGCGGGTGGAGCTGAGAACTGGTCGTCCCACCCTGCTACGTTGAGTTGGACGTGAATCTCATAACTGGGGGAGACAGCGAATCAGCGCCAACCTGGGCGAGTCCGATGAGATATTGGTCCGAAGCGCTTGTTGCGTTTGCGCTTATCCGCCGCCGCCGAGGCCGAAGAGGCGGCGGATGATTTCGGCGAGGTCCATGCTCGAGCTGGGGCGGGAAGGCTGGCCCGAGGCGGGGCTGCTCGATGATGAACTCGACGAACTGCTCGATGATGAACTGGAGGAGGACGAGGAACTGCTCGAGCTGCTCGAAGAACTGGACGAAGATGACGACGAGCTCGAGCTGCTGGGCATGCCGGAAGACGAGCTCTGCGAAGAGGAGCTTTGTTGTCCGGGCATCTGATCCAATTGGGCGAGCTGAGGTTGTCCCATCTGTCCTTGTTGTCCCTGCGAACCGGATTGCGATCCTTGTTGGCCGCTTTGTTGGCCTTGGGATCCGGACTGAGAACCCATCTGGCCCATCTGCTGGCCTTGTTGCCCTTGGCCACCGGACTGGGAGCCTTGCTGACCCATCTGCTGACCTTGTTGTCCCTGGCCTCCGGCTTGGTTGCCTTGTTGTCCCATCTGTTGGCCGCCTTGGCCTTGTCCCTGACCTTGGCCCATGGGGTCGAGTTGGGCGAGTCCCTGGCCGGGACCATTCATGTCGCCGGTGCCGTCGCCTTGATCGTTGGGGCCACCTTGGCCGTAAGGATCACCTTGATCGGAACCGTCGACGACCATGCCGCCGGGGCCGTTGCCGTAGCCCCCGGGTCCACCGGGAACTCCCATACGGGGATCGTAGGAATAGAAGACCACATCGACTTCGCTGGTGCCGAGGGCAGGGCGTTTGGCTACGACATCATTGCGCAGCTCGTGCATCTTGCCTTCGTGCTGGTAGGCTTCCCCTTGGCTTTCGATCGGGCCAAAAAAGTAGGTCAGGTTTTCGTGCCGATACCGCACATACCATCCTTCGTCGGTGAGCTCCTGATCGGTGAAATCGATGCCGGGAAACTCTTCTTTGAACTCTTCGGCGTTGAGTTCCCAAGCGGCCTCAATGGCCGAAGTGGGAAATACCACTGTGTAGGCCGAGAGGCTGAGGGAGGTGGCGAGGAAGAGGGCTGAGCAGAAAGTGGTCGCGCGGGTCATTGGGCTTAGAGATTTGAGGGGATATCCACGCCGCGTTCGGTGCCTTTGCCGCGGTTGGAGGATTGGTTGCCGGAGGCCGCTTTGACACTCATGCGGTCTTCGCCGGGTTTACTCTCGAGCTGGCGCGAGGGGTCGGTTTGGGGGAGATCGGTTTCGGCGAGTTTGGCGTTCTCATCGCCGATTTGGATGGCGGAAGGCTTTTCGAGCGCACGGCCCTGTTGACCGGCCGCGTCGGGAGCTTCGGGCGCGCCTTCGGCTCCACCTTGTTGGCCACCTTCCTCGCCGGGTTCACCTTCACCGCCGCCGCCGGGTTGGCCGGCGTCACCTTGGTCACCTTCGGGAATGGGGGGAGGGGCGCCGGGTTGCCCGCCCTCTCCACCGCCGCCGCCCATTATGGGAGGGAGGCCGGGAATCTGAGGTCCGCCCGCGAGTTGAGGACCGCCGCCGCCGGGTTGCTGACCGCCGTCCCCGCCGGGACCTTGTCCACCGCCGCCTTGTTGTTGGCCGGGACCTTGCTCGTTCTTGGTGGGAGGCGGGGGTTGTCCGCCGGGATTTTCGAATTGGGCGATCTGCGCCTGTTCGGGGCGTTCCTCTTCCGGATAATCGGAACCGTCAAAGATGCCGGGATCGGGGATCTTGGACGTGCTACGCGCGTTGCGTGAGTTGACCCGGGCACTCGGTAGAATGGCGGGTTCGTAGGAAGGGGGTTTCTCGAGGGTGCGCCGGCTCGATCCCGATGTTTGTAGGGGTGGCAGCTCGACCCGGGCGGCCGCCCACGTTGCGCTCAGACCGATGAGGAGTGCTCCGGCAGAGGGTCGCAGGAAAGCGCGGGCGGTTTTCATGATGACATGATGAAATGCGGTTTAGGAGTCGGCGCGGGTTTTGCAGATTACCGATACGAGATTGGTCGACATCTGCGGACGCACTTTGAGCAAAAGCATCACATCTTGATAGTTTTTACGACGGCCAATGACTTCGTAGTCTCCGGGCGGCAGGGATACCATCTCCTGTTTGATTTTTCCGAGCATGCGGAAATTGGTGATGCTCACCCAGGTTTTGGTGTCAGAAACGAACGTGATGTCGACCGGCCTGCTGTTGACCTCCAATAAGCGGCGCATTTCCGCGGCTTCGGGAGTGATCTCGAGGTAGCTGGGCTTGGTCTGCATCGCTTCGTTGAAGCGGCGGATCGCGGACTGGTAGTCGGCGGCGAGTAAGTGTTGTTCGGAAAGTTCGAGGAGCTTCTCATACTCCAACAGAGCCCGCACGGTGCGGCCGACCCGAATCAGACCTTCGATGGCTTCTTCGTAGTCGGGCTCGAGATCGAGCAGATCCTCGTAGGCGAGGCGGGCCTTGTCCCATTCATATTCGCGCTCGAGGTCGTAAGCTTCGGAGAGGGTGTTGTGCACCATGGAGGCGTGGTGTTCCTCGTGGGCCAGATCGAGGGCGTCTTCGATGTCGTCCCGCTTGGAGTCGATTTCGAGTGCTTGCTCGTAATTGGAGATGACGGTGGACCATTCCTCTTCTTCCGCGGCCGCTTCGGCGGCGGCGACGAACCCGTTGAATTGGGATTCCTTTTGGTCGGCGCGGGCGCGGGCGGCACCCTGTTGGGCGACAGTGGAAAATTCATCGAGTTCGAAGGCGCGGTCGTAGTCCGCGATGGCCCGATCGAAGTCCTCATTCTTTTCCGCGATTTTGGCGGTGCTGAGCAGTTCGAAGACTTCCGCCGCGTTGGCAGTGCGTTCGAGACCCCGGAGACCCGCTTCGTTGGCGGAGTCGTATTTGAGCGCGGTCTGGAAGGCGAGTTCGGCGGCTTGGCCGTCACCATTTTTGAGAGCGCGTTGACCCGCGCGGAGGTTTTCGGTGACGAATTCTTTTTTGCGGGCTTCAAAATCGTCGAGGGTGTCGCTAGCTTCGTCGAACGCCTGCCAGGCGGCCCGGAAGGATCCGGACTCAAGCAGGTGACGACCTTCGCCGATTGAGCTGTAGGCGGTATCGTAAGAAGTTACGGAGAATTCCTTGTAGCGCTCAGCGGCGCGGAGGCGGGCGTAAAGGTCGTCGTAACGTTTATTGGCATTTTGCTGCATCTCGACCGTCTCCGTGAACACTTCGGTGCTCACGATTACGGTTTCGAGGGCGGTGCCGGCGGCAGCATAGTTGCCGTTTTTGAGCTGAGTCTCGGCGAGGAGGAACGCCTTTTCGATCAGGGCGATCTCCTGGAGGAGGCCTTCGTGGCTGATGGGCAAGTTGCGGGCGGCTCCGATGGCCTGGGAGGCGGTCTCAAAGGCGAGTTCGGCGCGGCCACGGCTTTTATAGGCGAGCTCCTGTTGCTCTTCAGCGCTGATGACCGGGGCGTCGGAGGCCTCTTGTTGGACGGCGCGCCAGGAAAGTCCGATGGCAGCGACGGCGACGAGGGCGGAAA